>NZ_JBEYYR010000030.1:19537-118991 GCF_040645635.1 Streptomyces sp. NPDC046727 | reverse complement strand
GGCTTTCCTCCGGGCGCTTCCCTTCGGTCTTGCGTTTCCGACTCTATCAGATCTTTTCTCGATCCGATTTCCTCGGTGCTTTCCAGGTTCCCGCTTTCGCGTTTCCCTTTCCGGCGGTTCCGACTTTATCAGAAGTTCTTGGCCGGTCTGACCGGCCACTCATTTCTGAGTCATCGGGGGGTGCTTCTCGGAATGCCGTTCACGACTTTCTGAGGAAGCTCGTAGATTCTATCGGCTGCCGGTGGAGTTGTCCACTTCCAGGCAACTGTTTGAATCTACCTCCCCACGCCTCCCGTGTCAACGGGTCTTGCGGGGCGAAGAGGAGACTAGCAGCTCACAGGGGCCGAACGCACATCAGGCGGCCGCGGGTGCGGCGGCGCTGCGGTCCGCCGCTTCGAGATCGCCTGTCTCGCCTGCGCGTGCCGCGCGGCCTCCCAGGACGTAGACGTACGCCAGAAATGCCAGCTCGGCCGCGACTCCTGTCCCGATGCGGGCCCAGGTGGGCAGGCCAGAGGGGGTGACAAAGCCTTCGATGGCGCCCGATACGAAGAGAACCAGGGCGAGGCCTATCGCCATACCGAGGGCGGCTCGCCCCTCCTCCGCGAGTGCCGCGCGCCGGGGGCGCGGGCCGGGATCTATCAGTGTCCAGCCCAGACGGAGGCCCGTGCCGGCGGCGACGAAGACCGCGGTCAGTTCGAGCAGGCCGTGTGGGAGGACCAGGCCGAGGAAGGTGTCGAGACGGCCTGCCGAGGACATGAGGCCGAATCCGACGCCCAGGTTGAGCATGTTCTGGAAGAGGATCCAGAGGACGGGCAGTCCCAGGAAGACCCCCAGGACCAGGCACATCGCCGCTGCCTGGGCGTTGTTCGTCCACACCTGGGCGGCGAAGGCGGCTGCGGGATGGCTGGAGTAGTAGGTCTCGTACTCGCCGCCCGGGCGGGTCAGCTCGCGGAGCTGGCTGGGGGCCGCGATGGACGACTGCACCTCGGGATGCGTGCCTATCCACCAGCCCAGGAGGATGGCGACAGCTGTCGAGACGAGCGCCGTGGGCACCCACCAGTGCCGGGCGCGGTAGACCGCGGCCGGGAAGCCCTGGGTAAGGAAGCGTGTGGCGTCCCGCCATGAGGCGCGGCGGGTGCCGGCGACGGCGCTGCGCGCGCGTGCCACGAGCTGGCTGAGCCGACCCGTCAGCTGTGGGTCCGGAGCACTGGACTGAATGAGGGAGAGGTGGGTGGCGGTGCGCTGGTAGAGGGCGACGAGTTCGTCTGCTTCGGCGCCGGTGAGGCGGCGCCGGCGACGGAGCAGTGCATCGAGCCGGTCCCATTCGGCTCGGTGTACGGAGACGAAGACGTCCAGGTCCATCGGGTCTGCCTGCTCCTCGGCTCGTCGGCCACGGCTCGTCTTGGATGCCCGTGAGTGTTGTCAGCTTGTCCCACTGGGGCGCGATGCGCCCACAGCTTGGCAGACTTGCGGCTCAGGGGGGCGGACCAGGGAAGGACGGCAGGCGTGAGTGAGCTGGTGACGGGCGAGGCGGTGGCGCTCGAACTGCGGCCGGCGAAGCTGCCGAGCAGGGCGCTGGCCGTGCTGCTCGACCTGGCGGTGGCGATGGTCGCGTACCTCGTCGTGATCATGGTGCTGGTCGCGTCGACGGCTTCGCTGGACGAGGCCGCGCAGGTGGCGCTGTCGATCGCAACGTTTCTGCTGGTCCTGGTCGGCGGGCCGATAGCCGTGGAGACGCTCAGTCACGGGCGTTCGCTGGGGAAGCTGGCGTTCGGGCTGCGGGTGGTACGTGACGACGGTGGGCCGATCCGGTTCCGGCACGCGCTCGTGCGGGGCGCGATCGGGGTGGTCGAGATCCTGATGACGCTCGGGGTGGTGGCCTGTATCGCCTCACTGGTCTCTGCGCGGGGGCGACGGCTCGGGGACGTGTTCGCGGGCACGCTGGTCGTGCGCGAGCGGATACCCGCCGGGCGGACCGGCTTCGTACCGCCTCCGCCGCCGTGGCTCGCGGGACGGTTCGCCGAGCTGGACCTGTCGGCGGTGCCGGACGGGCTGTGGCTCGCGGTCCGGCAGTACCTGACACGGATGCGGCAGCTTGATCCGCAGGTGTCGGCGGGGATGGCGCAGCGGCTCGCGGCCGACCTCGCCGGACGTACGGGCGCGCCGCTCCCGACGGATCTGCCTCCGGCCGCGTTCCTGGCGGCCGTGGTCCACGAGCGGCAGTCCCGTGAGGCCCGGCAGGCCTTCGGCCACAGCGGTTCGACGGTCGGGGGCTTCGCCCCGCCGGTGGCGCAGCCCGGCGCACCGGCCTCTTATCCGGCTCAGGTCGCGTACCAGCCTCCAGCTCCCCATCAGCCCCCGGCGACATGGCCTCAGGGTTCTCTCCAGCCTGCTCCGGAGCAGGAGCGGGCCGACCGGCCGGACCGGCGGGCCACCGGGTTCGCGCCGCCGGCGTGACGGCGGGGCGGAGGCGCCGCGTTCAGTCGAAGTGCGACGGCGGTGACTGAAGGTCCTCCAGCTCGATCCCGGGCGCGGCCAGGACGACGTCCCCGGCGATGTGGACGGTGTGCTGTTCGCCCGTGTCCAGGGCTGTGACCTGGTATTCGTCCACGGTCAGCGGGCCGTTGTCAGTGGCGTGTGCTTCGCTGTTCACCAGAGCCCAGGACTGGTCCACGGTGCGGGGGGCGAGGACGGGGTCGGTGAACGCCACGAGGCGTACGCGGGTCGCGGCGGACGAGGGGGTGAGGCGCAGGAGACGGGCGGTGGCGACGAGGAACGCGGGGGACGTGCCGGTGAAGGCGTGGGCGCGCACATTGCCTTCGGTGGCATGGGTGCCGGTGGGGTCGGTACGGACCCAGGTGACGCCGTCCAGGGCGGCGCCGCGCACCTGCCAGCCACCCGCGTGCAGTTCGAGGCGGATGGGACGGCCGAGGTCGTCCAGGGCGAGGTCGACCGAGCCGCGGTGGTCGCCGGCGGGGCCGGTCAGCTGCGAGACATAGCGCCAGCCGGACGGGCCGGGGGCGCACTGGAAGTGCTCTTCTGCGAGGGGGGTGTGATCGTGCGGATCGTGGAGCGAATAGCGGCCGCGGGGCATGGGGGTCCTGGGTCTTGACGGGCTGGTCCGGCCGGAAGCCATAGGTCGGGGGCCAAAGGGGCAGGCCCCCGGCACGGGGGTGCGGGGGCCTGCCTCGGAGGACCTGCTGCCGGGGAGGGTGCGTCGGTGCACCGGCGCACTCCCCCGGCGGGCCGGACTACGGAATCGCCGGCTCGGACGGCTCAGTAGCGGTAGTGGTCCGGCTTGAACGGGCCGTCGACCTCCACGCCGATGTACGCGGCCTGCTCCGGGCGCAGCTTGGTGAGCTTGACGCCGAGCGCGTCCAGGTGGAGGCGGGCGACCTTCTCGTCGAGGTGCTTGGGCAGCGTGTAGACGCCGATCGGGTAGGCGTCGGGCTTGGTGAACAGCTCGATCTGGGCCAGGGTCTGGTCCGCGAAGGAGTTGGACATCACGAACGACGGGTGGCCGGTGGCGTTGCCCAGGTTCAGCAGGCGGCCCTCGGAGAGGACGATGATGACCTTGCCGTCGGGGAAGGTCCAGGTGTGGACCTGCGGCTTGACCTCGTCCTTGACGATGCCCGGGACCTTGGCGAGGCCGGCCATGTCGATCTCGTTGTCGAAGTGGCCGATGTTGCCGACGATGGCCTGGTGCTTCATCTTGGCCATGTCGGCGGCCATGATGATGTCCTTGTTGCCGGTCGTGGTGATGAAGATGTCGGCCTTGTCGATGACCTCGTCCAGGGTCGTGACCTGGTAGCCGTCCATCGCCGCCTGCAGGGCGCAGATCGGGTCGATCTCGGTGACGATCACGCGGGCGCCCTGGCCGCGGAGGGACTCGGCGCAGCCCTTGCCCACGTCGCCGTAGCCGCAGACGACGGCGGTCTTGCCGCCGATCAGGACGTCGGTGGCGCGGTTGATGCCGTCGATCAGGGAGTGGCGGCAGCCGTACTTGTTGTCGAACTTCGACTTGGTGACGGCGTCGTTGACGTTGATTGCCGGGAACAGGAGGACGCCGTCGCGCTGCATCTCGTACAGACGGTGGACGCCGGTCGTGGTCTCCTCGGTCACGCCGCGGATCTCGGAGGCCAGCTGGGTCCACTTCTGCGAGCCGTCCGTGATGGTGCGGTGCAGGAGTTCGAGGATGACGCGGTGCTCGTCGGACTCGGCGGTGTCGACGGCCGGCACCTCACCGGCCTTCTCGTACTCGACGCCCTTGTGGACGAGAAGGGTGGCGTCGCCGCCGTCGTCCAGGATCATGTTCGGGCCGCCGGTGGGGCTGTCCGGCCAGGTCAGCGCCTGCTCCGTGCACCACCAGTACTCCTCCAGGGTCTCGCCCTTCCAGGCGAAGACCGGGATGCCCTGGGGGTTGTCGGGCGTGCCGTTCGGGCCGACGGCGATGGCGGCGGCCGCGTGGTCCTGGGTGGAGAAGATGTTGCAGGAGGCCCAGCGGACCTGGGCGCCCAGGGCGACCAGGGTCTCGATGAGCACGGCGGTCTGGACGGTCATGTGCAGGGAGCCGGTGACGCGGGCGCCGGCCAGCGGCTGCGCCTCGGCGTACTCCTTGCGGATCGCCATCAGGCCGGGCATCTCGTGCTCGGCGAGGGTGATCTCCTTGCGGCCGAACTCGGCCAGCGAGAGGTCGGCGACCTTGAAGTCCTGTCGGTTCTCGACAGTCGTCATTGCGAGCTGCTCCTCGGGGTTGGGGCGAGGTGGGTACGGCTGGTCTGCGCGGCGGCGGACACAGGGGTGCCCGAGAAGAGGACACAGGCATGCCCACGTACGCGCAGCGCAGTCCGTCGGAGGCCCTCTCTCCCTCGGTCGGTCCGTGTGGGACCGCCCGACCGCCATCAGCAGCGACGTCTGGCTCCGTCCCAAGCTACACCGGACGCCCCCGTCGTCCCCAGTCCGCCTGAGCATCGCGTTCACGGGTAGCCGCTATTCTCCGCGCGGCGGAAGGGCCGCCTGGGGAGGATGGGACATGGCGCGCAGAGGGCGGGGACTGGGAATCGCGGCGCTCGTGGTGGGGCTGCTGGGGGTGGCCCTCGGCGGTGGTGCCTACCTGTACGGGAGGAGTGCGTTCGGCACGGGCACGATGCCGAGCCAGAGCATGGAGCCGACGTACCACCGGGGCGACAAGATCATCTGGGAGCGGTTGGACGGGAGTGAGGTGCGGCGCGGTGACGTCGTGATGTTCTCGATGCCGGGGCGCTATCGGGCCGACGGTGTGCTCATGCAGCGGGTGATCGGCGTGGGCGGCGACCGTGTGGTCTGCTGCACGACCGTCGGAGCCGAGGAGCGGGTCACCGTGAACGGCGAGCCGCTCAAGGAGCCGTACGTCTACCAGGGCGACGCCGACGGTGTGCACCGGCCGTTCGATGTGAAGGTGCCGCGGGGCCGGCTGTTCCTGATGGGTGACCATCGGTCCAACTCGATGGACTCGCGCTTCTTCGCGTCGGACCACGGCGGGACCGTTCCGGTGGACGCCGTGCAGGGGCGGGTGACGGACGACCGTACGGGCCCGGCGCTGCTGGGGACGGCTCTGCTCGTCAGCGGGGTGCTGGTCCTCACCGGCATCGGGCTGGGGATCGGCTTCCTGGTGGTACGGCGGCGGAAGGCGCCGGCGGTGCCGCCGGCGCCCTGGCCCGTGCAGCCGGTCTGACGACCGACGCCGTACCGGAGGTCAGTGACCGGCGGGGTGCGGGGTCGGGCCGCCCGGGGTGGCCTCCGGGTCCGGGCCCTTGGCGGCCGCGGCCTCGCTGTAGATGTCGGGTTCCAGGTAGATGACACGGGCGATGGGGACGGCGGCGCGGATGCGGACCTCGGCGGCGTCGATGGCGCTCGCGACCTCGGCGGCCGTGTCGTCGTGCCGGACGGCGATCTTGGCGGCGACGAGCAGCTCCTCGGGGCCGAGGTGCAGGGTGCGCATGTGGATGACGCGGGTGACCGTGGTGCCGTCGACGATCGCGGCCTCGATCTTCTCGACCTCCTCGATGCCCGCGGCCTCGCCGAGCAGCAGCGACTTGGTCTCGGCCGCCAGGACGAGGGCGATCAGGACGAGCAGGACACCGATGCAGACGGTGCCGATGCCGTCCCAGACGCCGTCGCCGGTGAGCAGGGCGAGGCCGACGCCGCCGAGGGCGAGGACCAGGCCGATGAGCGCGCCGAAGTCCTCCAGGAGGACGACCGGCAGCTCGGGCGCCTTGGCACGGCGGATGAACTGCGACCAGGACAGCTTGCCCCGCAGCTCGTTGGACTCCTTGATGGCCGTGCGGAAGGAGAAGCCCTCGGCGATGATCGCGAAGACGAGGACGCCGACGGGCCAGTACCAGTGCTCGACCTCGTGCGGGTGGTTGATCTTCTCGTAGCCCTCGTAGATGGCGAACATGCCGCCGACCGAGAACAGGACGATGGAGACCAGGAAGGCGTAGATGTAGCGCTCGCGGCCGTATCCGAAGGGGTGCTGCGGGGTCGCTTCGCGCTGCGCCTTCTTGCCGCCGACGAGCAGCAGGAACTGGTTGCCGGAGTCGGCGAGCGAGTGGACGCCCTCGGCGAGCATCGAGGAGGAGCCGCTGAACGCGAACGCCACGAACTTCGATGCCGCGATCGCGAGATTGGCGCCGAGTGCCGCCACGATCGCCTTGGTACCGCCTGACGCGCTCATGTGTTCGCGTTGTCCCTTCGCCCTCGTACGTCTACGCCGTCCCGGCGTGTACCCGTCTTTGCCCGTGCTTTGCCGGTGGGCCATTCTTGCAGCCCGGCCGGGCAGCGGCGCGTCAGGTATCCACAGCCCCGGTCATACGATCACAGTGGCGCGGAAGACCGTGCCGGCGCCCGAGATCTCCGCCTTCTCGCCCGCCGGGACGAAGACCGACTGACCGGGGCTCAGCTCGTGTTCGCCCGCCCGGACGGCACCGGCCGTGCAGAGCAGGATCTGCGGGGTGTCCCGGGTGAGGTCGTGGACGGTGCCGCCCTCGGGGAGGACGTACCGGGAGAGCCGGAACTCGTCGATCGGCGTCTCGTAGACCTCCTCGTCGTCCGGGGAGGCCTCGGGGCGCAGCACGCCCGGGTCGGTCGGTTCGAAGCGGACGATCCGCAGCAGTTCGGGGACGTCGACGTGCTTGGGGGTCAGGCCGCAGCGCAGGACGTTGTCGGAGTTGGCCATGATCTCGACGCCGAGGCCGCTCAGGTAGGCGTGCGGGATTCCGGCGCCGAGGAACAGGGCCTCGCCGGGCTGCAGGCGGACGTGGTTGAGGAGCATGGCGGCGATGACGCCGGGGTCGCCCGGGTAGTGGTGGGCGATGTCGGCGTAGGGGGCGTAGGCGCCGCCGAGGCGGGTGCAGGCGGCGGTGGCCTCGGCGACGGTGTGGGCCATCTCCTCCGGGTCGGCGCTGAGGATCGCGGTGAGGACCTCGCGCAGGGCGGCGTCCTCGGGGTGGGCGTGCAGCAGGTCGACGTACGGCTTGAGGGAGTCGACGTCGAGCCCGGCGAGCAGGTCGGCGGCCTGGACCGGGTCGCGGAAGCCGCACAGGCCGTCGAACTCGGTGAGGGCGCAGATCAGCTCGGGCTTGTGGTTGGCGTCCTTGTAGTTGCGGTGCGGGGCGTCGATCGGGACGCCGCGCCGTTCCTCGTCGGCGTACCCCTCCTTGGCCTGCCGCAGGTCGGGGTGCACCTGCAGGGACAGGGGGGCGCCGGCGGCGAGGATCTTGAGCAGGAACGGCAGGCGCGGGCCGAACGCGGCGACCGCGCGGGCGCCGAGTTCCCGTTCCGGGTCGGCCTCGATCACCTCGACGAGCGTCCCGCGCGCGGTGCGCGAGGGTGCGCCGGGGTGCGCGCCCATCCACATCTCCGCCTGGGGTTCGCCGGTCGGCTCGACGCCGAGGAGCTGCGGGATGGCGGTGGGGGAACCCCAGGCGTAGGGGCGGACGGTGTTGTCGAGGCGGTCCATGTGTCTTCTCTGTCTCCGTAGGTACGCGGCTCAGCCGGCCCTGTCGCTTCTGGTCGCGCCGCTGATGGGCGCGCTCGGCAGGCCAGGAGTCAGATCAGGCCCCCGAAGCGAGCGCCAGGTAAACGGCGGCGAAATCCGTGACGGCGATCAGTTCCGCGAGGGTCTCCAGTTCGCCGCCCTCCTCCGGTTCGAGTTCGCTGATCGGCGTGTCGTGGCTGAGGGCCAGGTCGCGGGCGGCCGGGGCGGCGGTGAGGCCGCTGATCGGGCGGTCGCGGAGCAGCACCACGCGCGCGTGCAGCGCGGGCTGCTCCTCCACGCGGTCGCGGAAGAAGTCGTCGGGGTCGGCGCTGGCGGCGAGCGGGCCGGCCAGCAGGGCGCTGTGCTCGGCGAGTGCTTCGGGCAGTTCGGCGACGAGGGCGGGGCGGCCGGCGAGCTCGGCGAGGGCGGCGGCGAACCGGCGGCCCGCGGGACCGGCCGAGGTGCCCTCCGTCCACACGACGGGCAGGGCGTCGGCGAGTTCGGCGGCGAGGGTCTTGGCCGGGTTGCTGTAGGTCGCGATGGCGGGACCGCAGCGCTCCGCGATGTGGTCCAGGCGGTCGGCGACCTTCTCCAGCTCGTCCGGCGGGACGGTGAGCAGGCCGATCCGGTCCAGCAGCGCCAGCAGCGGGGTCAGCAGCGCCCAGAAGACGCCCGGGGAGGACGCGGCGAGCGGTTCCCCCTGGTCGTAGGGGGCCGTCGCCATCGGTACGAACAGTCCGTGCGCGCCGGCGACCGCCTCGGCGAGCGGGGTGCCGGACGGGGCCACGCCGACGACCGAGACGCCGCGGCGGTAGGCCTGGTCGGCGAGGAGGGAGAGGCTCGGTTCGGTGCCGTCGGGGGTGGCGATCAGGAGCAGGTCCACGGATCCGGCCCAGCCCGGAAGCTCCCAGCGCAGGGCTCCCGCGGCCGGGGCGACGCCGCTGGGGGCGAGCCGGACGACGGGGCTGCCGGCGCCGGCCAGGGTGCCGAGCAGGTCGGCCGTGTGGGTGGCGGCGGCGCCGGGTCCCGCGATGAGGACCGCGCGGGGGCGGCCGTCGGGCTTGAGGTCGCCGACGCCGGCCTCGGCGGCGTGCCGGGCGGCGGTGCGGACGCGGGCGCCGGCCTCCGCCGCGCCGCGCAGCAGACCCCGGTGGTCGGCCTCGGCGAGGCCCTCCGGGGTGTCGAGCAGCGATTCGTCCAGCATGGGCGGCAGCCTCCGATAGCCGGGGGGTCCTGGGGTCCTACGAGGGTCCTGGGGTCCTACGGGGTGAATCGCCGCGTCACTCGGGGCGGCGGGCCTCGTCGACCAGCAGGACCGGGATGCCGTCACGGACCGGGTAGGCGAGACCGCAGTCCCGGCCCGTGCAGATCAGCTCGGTGTCCTGCTCCTTCAGGGGGGCGTGGCAGGCCGGGCAGGCGAGGATCTCCAGGAGGCCGGCTTCGAGCGCCATGGGGTGTCCCTTCGGGGGGCGGGTATGTGTCTGTGGATATGCCTGGTCAGCGTACCGCCGTTGGGCGGGGCGCTCAGCCCCTGATGATCGCCAGCGCCTCGTCGCGGATCTTGGTCATCGTGGCCTCGTCCTTCGCCTCGGCGTTCAGGCGCAGGAGCGGCTCGGTGTTGGACGGGCGGACGTTGAACCACCAGTCGGCCGCGGCGACCGTGAGGCCGTCGAGGTCGTCCAGGGTGACGTCGGCGCGGCCCTCGTACGCGGTGCGGATCGCGGCGAGCCGGGCGGACTGGTCGGCGACGGTGGAGTTGATCTCGCCGGAGCCGGTGTAGCGGTCGTACTGCGCGACGAGGGCGGACAGCGGGCCCTGCTGGCCGCCGAGGGCCGCGAGGACGTGCAGGGCGGCCAGCATGCCCGTGTCGGCGTTCCAGAAGTCCTTGAAGTAGTAGTGGGCCGAGTGCTCGCCGCCGAAGATCGCGCCGGAGCGGGCCATCTCGGCCTTGATGAAGGAGTGGCCGACCCGGGTGCGGACCGGGGAGCCGCCGTTCTCCCGTACGACCTCCGGGACCGTGCGGGACGTGATCAGGTTGTGGATGACCGTGCCCTTGCCGCCGTTGCGGGCCAGTTCGCGGGCGGCGACCAGCGCGGTGATCGCGGACGGGGAGACCGGGTCGCCCTTCTCGTCCACGACGAAGCAGCGGTCGGCGTCGCCGTCGAAGGCGATGCCGAGGTCGGCGCCCTCCGCCGGGACCCGCTTCTGCAGGTCCACGAGGTTGGCCGGGTCGAGCGGGTTGGCCTCGTGGTTCGGGAAGGTGCCGTCCAGCTCGAAGTACATCGGGACGAGGGTCAGGGGCAGGCCGGCGAAGACCGAGGGGACCGTGTGGCCGCCCATGCCGTTGCCGGCGTCGACCACGACCTTCAGGGGGCGGATGGAGGTCAGGTCGACCAGGGAGCACAGGTGCGCCGCGTAGTCCTCCAACGTCTCGCGCGAGGAGAGGGTTCCCGGCCGGCTCACGGGCTCTGGGGCGCCCTCGGCGAGCCAGCGCTCGGCCAGCTCGCGGATCTGCGCGAGGCCGGTGTCCTGGCCGACGGGGGCGGCGCCCGCGCGGCACAGCTTGATGCCGTTGTACTGGGCCGGGTTGTGGGAGGCCGTGAACATCGCGCCCGGCAGGTTCAGCGCGCCGGAGGCGTAGTACAGCTGGTCCGTGGAGCACAGGCCGATCTCGGTGACGTCCACCCCGCGGTCCGCCGCGCCGCGCGCGAAGGCGCGGGAGAGGCCGGGGGACGAGGGCCGCATGTCGTGGCCGACGACGATGGCCGCCGCTCCCGTCACCTCCGCGAAGGCGGCGCCGAAGAGTCCGGCCAGTGCCTCGTCCCACTGGTCCGGGACCACTCCGCGCACGTCGTACGCCTTCACGATCTGCGACAGATCAGCAGTCACGGCCAACCCTCCTGAGGTCCTATTGGGTGCCCACAAACTACCCGTCGGGAGTGAGGGGGAGGTGTGCGGTCACCGGTGGACGCTCGGTGGACCCCCATCCGTAACGCCCGGACGAGGCGAATCGTCACGCCTGACGGGGGTGGCGCGGGGTGGTGATCAGTTGTCCGGGGAGCGCAGGACCCTCAGGTGGCCGCGGCGGGCGACCTCCATGGGGTCCGCGGCGCGGCCTGCGCCGCCGCCCGCCTCGGCCGCGCGCTCCTGGGGGCGGGCCGCCTCGCGCACGGCGTTGGCAAGCGCTTCCAGATCGTCGCCGCTGGGCCGCGCGGGCGCGGAGCCGTCCAGGAGTCGTACGACCTCCCAGCCGCGCGGGGCGGTGAGGCGCTCGGAGTGCTCGGCGCACAGGTCGTAGCAGTGGGGTTCGGCGTAGGTGGCGAGCGGGCCGAGGACCGCGGTCGAGTCGGCGTAGACGTACGTCAGCGTCGCGACGGCGGGTCGGCCGCAGGCGGTGCGCGAACAGCGACGTACAGGGCTCACGACGTTGGACGGTACCGCACTCTTGAGCGGGCCGCGACGACTCCCCACCAGGTCACTCCACCGTGTCGTGCTGTGAAACGGCCCACACGCCTCTTCGAGCGGACCCCGCTGACCTGCGGGGACAGGTTTCCGGCGGGTGTCCGGCGGGACCGCATCCGGTCATGAGTCGGTACATACACCGTCAATTGCCTTGAGTTCGGCGGTCTTGGAGAGTTACGGAAACGAGCCAGACCTTGGCCGGAATGGTCATCCTGCGACATGGGGGTCCGGCGGCCGGTTGCCGCGTGGAGCCGGACGGCCGGAGGGTGCGGGGACTACGCTTCACCAGTGATGGACAACCGTGTACCGCCCCGTGCCGCCGGCCCCGGGCCTCGTCGCCGTGATCGCCATGGGCGGGGCATGCGGGGGCCGATCGCGCCGCCGCAGGTGCCGCTGGCGGCCAGCCGTGCCGAGGTGTTCGCGGACCTGGTGCAGGACTCCGTGGAGCGTCTTGAACGGCGGTGGCCGCAGCTTGCCGACATCGACTTCCTGGTGCTGGAGGTGCCGCGGCTGGACGGGCGCGGGGAGCAGGCGGCGTGGGGCGACGAGGCCGTGCCGCTCGGCGGGATCATCCCCGCGCGTGACGGGCGGCGGGCCCGGGTCGTCGTGTACCGGCGGCCGGTGGAGATCCGGACCAAGGGACGGGACGAACGGGCCGCGCTGGTGCACGAGGTCGTCGTGGAGCAGGTGGCCGAACTGCTCGGGCTGACGCCGGAGACCGTGGATCCCCGTTACGGGGAGGACTAGGCGGCGTCTCCGGGCCGCGGCTGCGCTACTTCTGCAGTACCGACAGGTCCTCCTCCGCCTGGGGCACCGACACCATCCCGTGGTCGTTCGGGAGGGTCTGGACGGTGAAGGCGGGGATGCCTCCCTCGGTGACCGCGAGGGTGCGGGAGGCGTAGACCGGGCCGCCGGAGACGGGTTCCACCGTGAGGGCGTACGTGCCCTTCATGCCTGCGGGGACCGGGGCGTCGATGTTCTGGGTGGTGCCCGACTTGACGGTGTAGGTCTTGGTGACCGGGGTGCCGCCCTCGCTGCCCGCCGAGGCGGTGACCTTGACCGTGGCCGTGGCGGTGGGGGCCGTCAGGGCGAGCGTCGTTCCCTTCTCGCTGTTGTCGGCCGACGTCGCGCGCGCGCCGACGGCGGCCGTCGCCGGGATGAACGCCGTTTCCCGCTTGTCGCCCTTGCCCCGGACGACCTGGAGGGCCGCGACGACCGGGACCGTCTGGTCGGCGGGGGTGAGGACCAGGGAGCCGGCCTCCCCACGGGTGACGTCGCCGAGGTCGACCGCCGTCGTCATACCGGACTTGACGTGCACGGTCTCGTTCCCGGCCGGGGTGATCAGGCCGTCGGGCGAGGCCAGGCGGATCTTCAGGTCGGCGTCGTCGTCGCCGGGGGTGAAGGCGATCAGGCGGACGTCGGTGGCGTCCTTGGGGATGCCGGGCAGGACCAGGCTGCCGGCCGGGTCGGCGGCCGCGGCCAGCCAGTCGCCGCCCGCCTTGTCGTCCAGGGCCTGCACGGCCGCGCCGACCCGGCCGCTGCGCACGCTGACGTGCACCGTCAGGTCGGTCTGCCGCTCGTCGGTGAGCGTGGAGAGCAGGATCGGCTCGCTCGCGTGCGGCTCGACGGTGAGGTTCTCGCCCAGCGGGGCCTTGATCGCGCCGTTCTTGCCGTACAGCTCGATGTCGACCACGGCGGCGGAGTCGTCGGGGTTGGTGAGGTGGACGTAGTCGGTGCGGCCGGTGGCCGTGGCGGCGCCCGGGAACCAGAACTCGGTGTCCGCGCCGGTGCAGTTGACGCCCTGGAGGCCGCGGCCGGTGCCGACGGCGACCTCGGTGGTCTCCTGGACGGTCCAGCCGGGCGCGAACCCGCCGTCCGCGGTGCCGACGAGCGCGGGCGCCTCCGCACCGGAGGTGTCACCGGTGGCGGGCGTGCCCGGCGCCTTCGGGGTGAGCACCGGCCGGTCGGCCTTCTTCCCGGTGCCCTTGCCGTCCTTGCCGTCCTTGCCCTTCTGGTCGCTGCCCGCATCGTCCGCCGACTGCTCGGTGGCCGCCTGGAACTGGGCCTTGCCGCTGCCGGTGGTGCCCTTCGTGACAGGCGTGAACGACGTGTACGCCGTGTCGGCGACGTCCGACATGCTCGGCGCCGGGCACAGCAGGGTGGTGCGCTCCACGGGCAGTTGGCCGACTGCCTCGGGGACGGCGGCGCCGGAGGCGGACGGCGGGTCGAACGCGGCGAACGCGGTGACGGCGGCCACCGCGGCCGTGCCGGCGATCAGGGACAGGGTGGTGCGGTTCACTGCTGGCTCCCGTCGGGGCGCTGGCTGCCGGTGCCGTGGGGGTGCTGGGCCGGGTCGTAGCCCTGCTGGGCGGGGTCGTACGCCGGGTCGTAGCCCTGCTGCTGGTAGGCCGCCGGGTCGTAGGGGGCCTGGTCGGTGCCGCCGTTGTAGGCGTACGGGTCGTACGGGGCCGTCTGGTACGGGTCGGCCTGGTACGTCTGCTGGCCGTAGCCCGTCGCGGTCTGGTACGGGTCGGTGCCGTAACCGGCGTACCCGGCGTTCGCGTAGCCGCCCTGGTCCCACTCGTCGTAGGACTGCTGGTGCGGGACGGCGGCCGGGGGCTGGTCGGGGGGCGGCGGGGTGCCGGGCCGGTCCTCGGCGGGCGGCTCCTCGGCCTGGGCGCGCAGGCGGCGGGCGCGACGGCCCTCACCGGCGGTGGCCTGGGCGGGCAGCGGCTGCTCCTCGGGCAGGTCGTCGTCGACGTCACGGCGGCGGCCGGGCAGGGCGAGGACGACCAGGACGACGGCGAGCGCGCCCTGCGCCCAGAGCCAGGCGGTGCGGGTGACCGGGGCGTCGTAGGTGACGTCCAGCCGGCCTCCGGTGGAGGGCAGTCGGAAGCCCTGGGCCCAGCCGTCGACCGTGGTGCGGGTGAGCGGCTTGCCGTCGAGGGTGGCCGTCCAGCCGTCGGCGGCGCTGTCGGCGAGCCGCAGGACGCGGTTGCCCGAGCCGGAGGGGATGGTGGTGTGGATCTCCACCGGTCCCGCGGTGACCGGCTGGGCCCGGCCCGGGTCGTCGGCGGGCACGATGGCCGCGCGGGCGACATCCTGGCCGACGCGCCACAGGGCGCTGCCGTTCTGCTGGCTGAGCCGGCTCACGCCGGGGGTGGCGTCGAGGACGCGGGCGATCTCCCGGGGGGCGCCCTTGTGGACCAGGACGTAGCGGACGGCGAAGCCGCCGAGTTCGTCGGCCTGGTCGGCGCCGGAGCCGGCGACGAGGTTGGCGACGATCTTGTCCAGGCGGGTGTTCTCGCCGCCCGCGGCGGTGAGTTCGGCGTCGCCCATGCGGGCGCCGGAGCCGCGGACCAGGGTGTAGCGCACGCGCGCGGTGGAGTCGCTGTCCAGGATCAGGGTGCGGGCCTGGTCGCCGCCGGCGGAGTCCTCGGCGACGAACGCGGGCACCTGGGCCGGGTCGCGGCGCTCCAGGGGGCCGTCGGCGCCGCGGATCATCCAGCCGGCGGCGACGAGCAGCGGGCCGGCGGCCGAGGCGAAGGCGATCAGGGCGGCGACCGGCTGGCGCCAGCCGAAGCTCTGCTCGGCCACGCGCGCGCGTGCGCCGTCGGCGCCGAGGGCGGCGGCGGCGAGCAGGGCGATGCCGTGGACGAGGGTGGCCGGTCCGGCCCAGGCGGACTTGTTGGACAGGACCGCGAAGACGAAGCCGGTCAGGGCGACGGCCCAGGCGGTGCGGATGGCGAGCTGCCGCTCGGAGCGCAGCAGGGCGGCGAGCGCGGCGAGCACGATGCCGATGAGCATCAGGCCGTGCACGGTGCCGGGGCCGCCGGGGGCGGCGCCGAGCAGGTCGAGCGCGGAGGCGGCCGAGGGGCCGTACTCCAGACCGGCTTCCTTGAAGAAGCCGAAGGGGAGCAGGGTCAGCGACCAGGGGGCGAGGACCAGCAGCGGGGTGCCGAGCTGGGCGAGGAAGCGCAGGCCGTGGGCGACGAGGTCACCCCGGCGCAGCACGAGCACGCCGAGGCCGAGCAGCAGCGCGATGGGCCAGACGATCGGCGTGAAGGCGGTGGTGACGGTCAGCAGCAGTGCGTACGCCCAGGTGGCTCGCCAGCTGCCGCGGGCGCCGGCGCGGTACGCCAGGCCGCTCGCGGCGATGCCCGCGCGCGCGATGAGCGGCAGCAGCACGGCGAGGACGGCGGTGCCGACGCGACCGCCGGCCAGGGCGCCGGTGGTGGCGGGCAGGAAGGCGTAGGCGATGGCGGCCCAGGCGCGCAGCAGCCGGGAGGTGACCAGGGGCCGGGAGGCGAAGTAGGCCGTGAGTCCGGCGAGCGGCACCGAGCAGATCAGCAGGACGGTGACGGCGAGTCCGGTGGAGCCGAACAGGAGCGAGGCGAGGGTCGCGACGACGGCCAGGTAGGGCGGGGCGGACGAGGCGCCGCCGGCGCCCACCGGGTGCCAGCCGTCGACGTAGCGGGACCACAGGTCGCCGGCGTCGGCCGGGGCGGGCAGCAGGGCGCCGCCGGCGAGCGCGCCGCCGCCGAGCAGGGCGCGGCAGGCGGCGAGGGAGATGAGCAGCAGCGCGAGGAAGAGCACCGGGCCGGGCTTGCGGGCGATCCGTTTGAGCCGGGCGAACTGCTCGACCTCCAGGAACTCGGCGTCGTCGCCGCCGGGCCCGGACTCCACGGCGCCGCCGTGCCGGCCGGCCGAGGAGGTGTCGGTGTCGGAGCCGCTGGTGAGGTTGCCCGCGAGCTGTTCCACGGTGGCCCGGACGGTGGCGCCGGGCGGCGGGAACAGCTGGCGCAGCTCGCCCTTGTCGATCTGGGCGGGGCCGCGGCGGCGCCGGGCGGCGATGATCCGCTCGGGCCGCAGCAGGGTGCTCAGCAGGCCGCGGATCTCGTCGACGGCCTGTCCGGGGACCTTGCCGACGAGGTAGGCGAGGGTGCGCAGGACGGTGCCGAGGACGAGCCGCAGCAGCACCCAGGGCAGCGCTGCCGTACGGGTGTTGACGAGCAGGGTGTAGACGGCGCCCGCCTTGTCGACCTTGTGCGGGGAGGCGGCGGTGCGGCCGGCGCAGTCGACCGTGCGGCGCTCGCGGGAGGCGGCCTCGGCGTGCCGGACGACCGCGTCGGGGGCGACCAGGACGCGGTGGCCGGCCGCGTGGGCGCGCCAGCACAGGTCGACGTCGTCGCGCATGAGGGGCAGCCGGCGGTCGAAGCCGCCGAGCTGTTCGAAGACGTCGCGGCGGATGAGCATGCCGGCGGTGGAGACGGACAGCACGGTGCGGACGTGGTCGTGCTGGCCCTGGTCCTGCTCGCGGCGGTCCAGACCGGTCCAGCGGCGGCCGGAGTTGGCGATGGAGACGCCGACCTCCAGCAGCTGGCGGCGGTCGTACCAGCCGCGCAGCTTGGGGCCGACGACGGCGACGTCGTCGCGGCCGAGTTCGAGTTCGTTGTCGACGACGCGCAGCAGCTGGGCGAGGGCGTCGGGTTCGGGGGCGCAGTCGTCGTGCAGCAGCCACAGCCACTGGACGGGCTCGCCGTGCGGCAGTTCGGGCAGGTCGTAGGCGTCGTCGCGCCATGAGCGCGTGACCGGGTCCCAGCCGCTGGGGCGCTTCAGGTACGGCAGGTCCTCCGGGGTGAGGACGGGCGCGGTGCGGCTCGCCTCCTCCACGGCCTGGCCGAAGCCGGTGCGGCGGGCGAGGTGCAGCACGTTGGCGTCGCCGAGGGCGTCGGTGAGCAGCTGCGCGGAGAGGTCGGCGCTGCCGGTGTCGGCGGCCACCGCGTACTGGACGGGGCGCTCCTGGCCGAGCAGCCCGGCCAGCGCGTCGGGCAGCCAGCGGGCGCCGTCGTGGGAGACGAGGACCGCGGTCACCACATGACGCGGGGACTCGGGTGTTGCGGCGCTGTCTTGGGCCGCCGTTTGGCTGTGCACGGACATCGAGGTACGGGCCCCGGTTCGATGGACTGCGGTGGACGCCCGCGTGCTCTCGGGTTTCGAGGGGACAGCGGGGCGTCTCGGACGAGCGACCACACTATCGGCTGGCCATGGCAGCGGCCCGCCGCCTGTGGACAAGCCACGGGCGACGGGCCGTTCGTGATGTTCCGGTGTGGATGCGCGGTCAGACGGCGGCCTTCTTGAGGCGGCGGCGTTCACGCTCGGACAGGCCACCCCAGATGCCGAAGCGCTCGTCGTTGGCGAGGGCGTATTCGAGGCACTCGGAGCGGACCTCGCAGGCGAGGCAGACCTTCTTGGCCTCTCTGGTGGAGCCGCCCTTCTCGGGGAAGAAGGACTCGGGGTCGGTCTGGGCGCACAGCGCGCGCTCCTGCCAGCCGAGTTCCTCGTCCGCGTCGTCGACCAGCAGTTGCTGCACCAGCTCGGTCATGTGCGCCCCTCGTCTGTCTTTCGCGTCCCCGTGCGTAGCCGTTACCGATTTCGGCTGAACGACACGAGTGAAATTACAAGTGTGCTGCTCCGGGCGAGTCAAGCCGAGATCTGCTATTGGGCCCGTTATTCACTCTGCGGAACCAAGGCCGTGCGGAAAGTGTTCAAATCGGCATAAACCTTGACACGCAGCGGGACCCGGCGGGGGCGGCCGAACCCCGTACAGATCTCTGTACGGAGAAAGACGTCTCCGTGTTCGATCGCGTTCCGCGAGGCTCCAGCGCTCGGATGTGCCCCATGTGTCCCGGCATCCCCTTGAACAAACCTTTCACCTGGGAGATGAACCGGATGAGGTGAAACATGTCCCACATACCGGGCGCCGAGTTGACAGTGCCGGTGTGAACCGATGTCCTAGTGGGCATGCTCGCGAACTTGGCACCCACCTCGACCCGCACCGCCGGGTCCCTCGGTGCCGCACGCGCGCGCTGTAGCTGTTGTTGCTGTTGCAGCTGTTGAGCCAAGACCGCTCCGGCTGTTCCCGAGTCCATCCCGGCTCGGTCGCGTCTCCCGCTCCCTGATCCCTCGTCCGGGGCACCCCGCCCGCCCGTGACCCGGGCGGACCGTACGCGTCACCCCAGCTCCACCACCCAGCTCCAGCCCCCCACTCTTCACCGAGGACCACCGCACCCCGATGAACAGCGACAACGACCTCCAGATCGCCGGCGACATCCTCGAAGTCCCGCACCTGCTCCAGCCGCCGCGCGAGCACCCGGCCACCGTCGCCGAGTTCGTGGGGCTCGCCCGCTCGATCGCCGCCGACCGCGCCCAGTGGGCGCACCTCGTCCGGTACGACGCCACCACCCGCTGGTACCACCGGCTGCGCACCGGCCCGGGGTACGAGGTGTGGCTGCTGTCCTGGGTGCCCGGGCAGGGCAGCGGGCTGCACGACCACGGGCGCTCCTCCGGGGTGCTCACCGTCCTGGAGGGCACCCTCACCGAGCGCACCGAGCGCGCCACGCGCGCGCTGGAGGCAGGCGCCCAGCGGGTGTTCGCGCCGGGGTACGTCCACGAGGTCGTCAACGACACGCTGGAGCCGGCGGTCAGCCTGCACGTGTACCACCCGGGCCTGACCGAGATGCCCATGCACACCTCCCCGCACTGCGAGGCGCGCCCGGTGACTGCCTGACGCAATGTCCGACCCGCCTGCAAGACTTGGGCCCATGCGCATTGTGGTTCTGGCAGGCGGCATCGGCGGTGCCCGTTTCCTGCGTGGTCTGAAGCGGGCCGTGCCGGACGCGGACGTCACGGTCATCGGCAACACCGGCGACGACATCCATCTCTTCGGGCTGAAGGTCTGCCCGGACCTCGACACGGTGATGTACACGCTGGGCGGCGGCATCAACGAGGAGCAGGGCTGGGGGCGGACGGACGAGACCTTCCACGTCAAGGAGGAACTGGCGGCCTACGGGGTCGGGCCGGACTGGTTCGGGCTCGGCGACCGGGACTTCGCCACGCACATCGTGCGGACGCAGATGCTCGGTGCCGGCTTTCCGCTGAGCGCGGTCACCGAGGCGCTGTGCGCCCGCTGGAAGCCGGGCGTGCGGCTGATCCCGATGACCGACGACCGTGTCGAGACGCATGTGGCCGTCGAGCTGGACGGCGAGCGCCGGGCGATCCACTTCCAGGAGTACTGGGTGAGGCTGCGCGCCTCCGTCCCGGCCGAGGCGGTCGTCCCGGTCGGCGCCGAGCAGGCCAAGCCGGCCCCGGGCGTCCTGGAGGCCATCGCCGAGGCGGACGTGATCCTCTTCCCGCCGTCCAACCCGGTCGTGTCCATCGGCACGATCCTCGCCGTGCCCGGCATCCGCGAGGCCATCGCCGACGCGGGCGTGCCCGTGATCGGCCTCTCCCCGATCGTCGGGGACGCGCCCGTGCGCGGGATGGCCGACAAGGTCCTCGCCGCCGTCGGCGTGGAGTCCACGGCCGCGGCGGTCGCCGAGCACTACGGCTCCGGGCTGCTGGACGGCTGGCTGGTCGACACCGTGGACGCGGGCGTGGTCGAGCAGGTGGAGGCGGACGGCATCCGCTGCCGGGCCGTGCCGCTGATGATGACCGACGTGGACGCGACCGCGCAGATGGCGCGGGAGGCGCTGGCGCTCGCCGAGGAGGTGCGGGGGGCATGAGCGAGACGGAGTCCGCCGATGCCGGCGGGCGGCCCGAGTACCGGGTCTGGGCCCTGCCCGGCATCCCCGAGGTGCAGCCGGGCGACGACATCGCCAAGCTGATCGCCGCGGCCGGGCCGGACCTGGCCGACGGGGACGTGCTGATCGTCACCTCCAAGATCGTCTCCAAGGCGGAGGGCCGGGTCGTGCGGGCGGCCGACCGGGAGGCCGCGATCGACGCCGAGACGGTCCGGGTCGTGGCCCGGCGCGGCACGCTGCGCATCGTGGAGAACCGGCAGGGCCTGGTCATGGCCGCCGCCGGGGTCGACGCCTCCAACACCCCCTCCGGGACGGTGCTGTTGCTGCCCGTGGACCCGGACGCGTCCGCGCGCGCGATCCGGGCCGGCCTGCGCGACGCCCTCGGCGTCAACGTGGGGGTCGTCGTCACCGACACCTTCGGGCGTCCCTGGCGCTCGGGGCTCACGGACGTGGCGATCGGCGCCGCCGGGGTGCGCGTGCTGGACGATCTGCGCGGGGGCACGGACGCCTACGGCAACCCGCTCGTCGCGACCGTCGTCGCCACGGCGGACGAGCTGGCCGCCGCCGGTGACCTGGTCAAGGGCAAGGCGGCCGGGCGGCCGGTGGCCGTGGTGCGCGGACTGGCCCACGTCGTACGCCCCGAGGCCGACGCGGCCGGCGGTGACCACGCGGCGGGAGTCGAAGGCGACGAGGGCGCGCGGGCCTTGGTGCGCGACGCGGCCGACGACATGTTCCGCCTCGGTACCTCCGAGGCGGTCCGGGAGGCGATGACCCAGCGCCGTACCGTACGGGCCTTCACCGACGACCCCGTGGACCCGGGCGCGGTGCGCCGCGCGGTGGCGGCGGCGCTCACCGCGCCCGCCCCGCACCACACCACGCCCTGGCGGTTCGTGCTGCTGGAGTCGGAGGAGTCGCGGGTCCGGCTGCTCGACGCGATGCGGGACGCCTGGATCGCGGACCTGCGCCGGGACGGCAGGAGCGAGGAGTCCATCGCCAAGCGGATCCGGCGCGGTGACGTACTGCGCAACGCGCCGTACCTGATCGTGCCCTGCCTCGTCATGGACGGCTCGCACACGTACGGGGACGCCCGGCGGGACGGTGCCGAGCGGGAGATGTTCGTGGTCGCGACGGGCGCGGGCGTGCAGAACCTGCTGGTCGCGCTGGCCGCGGAGCGGCTGGGCTCGGCATGGGTGTCGTCCACGATGTTCTGCCGGGACGTGGTGCGCGAGGTGCTGGAGCTGCCGGCGGACTGGGATCCGATGGGCGCGGTGGCGGTCGGCCGCCCGGCGGAGGGGCCGAGACCGCGGCCGGAGCGGGACGCGGGGGCGTTCGTCGAAGTGCGGTGAAACACCCCGGACACCGCCTAGTCTCGTAGGACAGCCCCGGCACCCTAGGACCTCACCAGTGGCAGGACGTTTCGCCCCGCGCCCCAGCCGCGCGACCGTGCGCGGCGGGCATGTCGCCGTACCCGCGGGGACCGCCGCCGGGATACCGCGGCAGGCGACCGCGCCCGCGCGGGTGCGGCGCTGGGTGCCGGACGGGCCGCTGGACCTCGGGCTGACCCTCGGGCCGCTCCGGCGCGGGCCCGCCGACCCGACGTTCCGGGCCGCTCCGGACGGGTCCGTGTGGCGGGCCTGCCGTACGCCCGCCGGGCCGGGCACGCTGCGGGTGCGCGCGTACGGCGGTGAGGTGGTCGGCGAGGCGTGGGGCCCGGGCGCCGTATGGCTGCTGGACGGGCTGCCCGCACTGCTCGGCGCGGCCGACGACCCGGACGCGTTCGTGCCCCGGCACCGGGTGGTGGCGCACGCCCGGCACCGGCGGCCGGGGCTCCGGCTGACCCGGACCGGGCTGGTGCTGGAGTCGCTGATCCCGTCGGTGCTGGAGCAGAAGGTCACGACCGTCGAGGCGTACGCGGCGTGGCGCACGCTCGTGCGGACGTACGGGGAGCCGGCGCCGGGGCCCGCACCCGGCCGGATGTACGTGATGCCGGCGCCCCGGACCTGGGCGCTGATCCCCTCCTGGGAGTGGCACCGGGCCGGGGTCGACGACAAACGGGCCTCGACGATCCTGCGGGCCGTGCGCGTCGCCGCGCGGATGGAGGAGGCGGCCGGTATGGAGCCGGACGCCGCGCGGGCCCGGCTGGAGGTCGTTCCGGGGATCGGGCCGTGGACGTCGGCCGAGGTGGTGCAGCGCAGTCACGGCGCGGCGGACGCGGTCACCGTGGGGGACCTTCATCTGCCCGGGATCGTGGGGTGGGCGCTGGCCGGGGACCGGAACGCGGACGACGCCGAGATGCTGCGCCTGCTGGAGCCGTACGCGGGCCAGCGGCACCGGGCGGCCCGGCTGATCCTGCTGAGCGGGCGGGTGCCGCCGCGTCGGGCTCCGCGGATGCCGGTCGGTGACATCGGCAGGCTGTGAGGTGCGGGCCGGCCCGCGTCGCGGAGCCGGCGGTGGCCGTGCCGTAGACGGCCGCGATCCCGTCGAGGGCGGGCTCCCAGGTGCCGGGGTCCTCCCAGCGGAAGGGCGGCTCGCCGGTGCGTGAGCCGACGCGCACCGGCAGGCCCCGGACGGTCAGCCGCTCCGCGACACGCCGTCCGGTCTGGACGGAAGGCCGGCTCCCGGGCGCGCGGCCGCGGCGCCTACTGGTCGGAGGAGAACCGCACCGCCCCCGCCGGGATACGGGCGTCGCACCACACCCGTACTCCCTCGCGGAGTTCGTTGTCGGCGCCGACGATCGCGCCGTCGCCGACGACCGTGCCCGTGAGGACCGAGCGTTCGCCGACGCGGGCGCGAGTGCCGATCAGGGAGTCGGTGATGACGGCGCCGGGTTCGATGACGGCGCCGGGGAGGATGGTCGAGCCGAAGACCCGCGCCCCTTCGGCCACGAACGCGCCCTCGCCGACCACCGTGCCGCCGGTCACCTTGGCGTCCGGCGCCACCGTGGCCGTGGGCAGGACGAGGCGGTCGCCGCAGCGGCCGGGGACGGCCGGGGAGGGCGCGCGGCCGAGCACCAGGTCGGCCGAGCCGCGGACGAACGCGGCCGGGGTGCCGAGGTCCAGCCAGTAGGTGGAGTCGACCATGCCCTGCAGGTGGGCGCCGGCGGACAGCAGGCCGGGGAACGTCTCGCGTTCCACCGAGACCGGGCGGGACCGCGGGATCGTGTCGATGACCGAGCGGCGGAAGACGTACGCCCCCGCGTTGATCTGGTCGGTGACGATCTCCTCCGGGGTCTGCGGCTTCTCCAGGAAGGCCAGGACGCGGCCCGTCCCGTCCGTCGGGACGAGACCGTAGGCGCGCGGGTCCGTCACCTTCGTCAGATGGAGCGAGACGTCCGCGCCCGTCGACTCGTGGGTGTCGACCAGCGCCCTGATGTCCAGGCCGGTCAGGATGTCGCCGTTGAAGATCAGCACCGGGTCGTCGGGGCCGGAGTGCAGGCGGGAGGCGACGTTGCGGATGGCGCCGCCCGTGCCGAGGGGTTCCTCCTCCGTCACGTACTCGATGTGCAGGCCCAGCGCGGAGCCGTCGCCGAAGTACGGCTCGAAGACCTCGGCCAGATAGCTGGTGGCGAGGACGATGTGCTCGACGCCGGCCGCCCGGGCCCGCGCCAGCTGGTGCGTGAGGAACGGCACCCCGGCGGCCGGGACCATCGGCTTGGGCGTGTGCACCGTGAGCGGTCGCAGCCGGGTGCCTTTGCCGCCGACCAGGAGGATCGCTTCTGTCACCTGTCGTCTCTGCTTCCTGCCGGGACCGGCCGAACTACTCGCTGACTCTCGTTTCGGCCGGTCAGTGTATGCAGACCGTGCGACGACGCCTCCGATGGCCGCGCGGTGCCCCGCGAGATCGGCGTGCGGTTTCCCCCGGACCGCCCCCCGGACCGCCCCCTGGGCCGGACCCCGGCCTCACCGCCCCTGGTAGCGCGCCGCGGTGGAGCGGGCCGTGCCGAGCTTGGCGTAGAGCCGCTTGCCGGGGCACTCGGTGGCGTACCCGTCCCGATGACCGGAGATCACGTTCAGTCGTACGTTCTTCCCCTTGGCGTAGAGATTGCCACCGCCCGAGGTGAGATATGTCTTTCCGCGCGGATTGGCCCCGAAGAGCCCGAGCTTCCACGCGGTGAGCCTGGCGATGGCCGTCACGGCGGCGCTCGACGGCTTGCTCGTGGCGTACGTGCCGATCACGGCGATGCCCATGCTGTTGCTGTTGAACCCGAGGGTGTGCGCGCCGAGCACCGCCTTGGCCACGCCGCCGGCCCGGCCCTCGTAGAGGGTTCCGCACTTGTCCACGAGGAAGTTGTAGCCGAGGTCCCGCCAGCCCATGCTCTTGACGTGGTAGCGGTAGATACTGCGGATGACGGACGAGGCCTGAGCGCAGGTGTACTTGTTGCCCGAGGCCGTGTGGTGCACGAAGGCCGCCTTGACCTTCTTCGTGTAGACGAACCCGTGCTCGCGCAGTGACTCGTTCGCGCCCCAGCCCCGGCGGGTGACGATCCGCGGGCGCGGGCCGATGTACGGCTTCGTCCGCGCGGGACCCTGGAGGCGGGTCATCTCCTCCTCGGTGGCCGGCTGGTCCAGTTCCGGGATCTCGGTGGCGCCGAAGGCGGTGATCTCGGAGTTGGCGCCCGAGGCGGCGATGGCCGCCTCCGTGTCCAGCGCGGTGCGGGGCGGATCGTCGGCCGGCAGATCCGCGGGCAGCGCCTCACCGGCCCCCTGCGCCTCCTCCGCGGCCCCTGTCTTCTGCCCGTCCTCGCTCTTCAGGGCCTCGTCCGTCTTGCCGGGGTCTCCGGTCTTCCCGGGCTTCTCCGTCTTCTGAGCGTCCTCGGTCTTCCCGGCGTCTCCGGTCTTCCCGGGCTTCTCCGTCTTCTGACCCTCCTCCGTCTTCGGGCCGTCCCCCGTCTTCGGGCCGTCCCCCGTCTTCGGGCCGTCCTCCGCCTTCGGGCCGTCCTCCGCCTTCGGGCCGTCCTCCGCCTTCTGAGTCTCCTCCGCCTTCTGAACCTCGTCCGCCTTCTGAACCTCGTCCGTCTTCGGGGCGTCTCCCCTCTCCCCCGCCGCTCCGTCCCCTCCCGTGTCATCCCCGGGGTCGACCAGTTCCAGGCGCAGCCCCGTCGGCAGCGAGGCCGCACCCCCTCCCGCTCGCCTTCCGGCGGCGCCCTCCGGCTCCGCCCGCACCCGTACGTCCGCCCCGTCCGAGTCCCCCACCCACAGTGGCGCCGTCGCCCCGCGCACATGTCCGGAGGCGCGTTCCGCCGTGTCCGGGTCGGCGCCGTGGTCGGCGGTGTGCGTCTCGACGTCCTGCCAGCCGGACCACTTCCCCGTCAGGGCGGACCGGGTGCGCACCTGCACCCGGCCGTGCAGTGCGGTGTCCGGGTCGTCCCAGACGACGCCGACCAGCGCGAACCGGTGGAGGCCGACGCGGTACAGCCCCTGTTCGGGGGCAGCGCCGAGAACGCGCTCGCGGGTAAGCGGAACGAGCGGCAGCGACTGCGTACTGCCCGGGACCGCGACGGCGCTCCGTCCGGGCACGGCCGGCGAGGCCGGCGCGGCGGTCGCGGGCAGGGCCGGCGCGAGCGCGAGAACCGTGGCGCAGGTGACACCGATCGAGCAGGCGGCGAGCGGGGAGACGCCGAGGGGGGAAGTGAGGAATCCACGCATGGTCACGATCTTGGACATAGTCATACATATCTGTCCACACGTGAACTGACGGACCGTCGGGAAACGTTCCGCCGAACCGGTGGCGCCTCCGCCCCGTGCGCGCGCCCGCCCGCGCGTACCCTGTGCCGGGTGACTGCCACCGATCGCACCCCTGCCGACCTGCTGACTTCCGCGCTCGCCGCGGACCCCGGCCGCCCGCTGGTGACCTTCTACGACGACGCCACGGGCGAACGTGTCGAACTGTCCGTGGCCACCTTCGCCAATTGGGTGGCCAAGACCGCCAACCTCCTCCAGGGCGACCTCGCCGCCGGGCCCGGCGACCGGGTCGCGCTGCTGCTGCCCGCGCACTGGCAGACGGCGGTGTGGCTGCTGGCCTGCTCCTCCGTCGGCGCGGTCGCGGACGTCGCCGGGGATCCGGCGGCGGCCGACGTCGTGGTGAGCGGGCCGGACTCGCTCGACGCCGCGCTCGCCTGCACCGGTGAGCGAGTGGCGCTGGCGCTGCGGCCGTTGGGCGGGCGCTTCCCGCGGACGCCGGCCGGGTTCGTCGACTACGCCGTGGAAGTGCCGGGACAGGGGGACCGGTTCGTCCCGTTCGCCCCGGTGGACGCCGAGGAGCCCGCGCTGATCGTCGCCGGACGGGAGTTCAGCGGGGCGGAGGTCGTCGAGCGGGCCGCGTCGGAGGCGGGGGCGCTCGGGCTCACGGGTCCGGGGTCGAGGCTGCTGTCCGGGCTGTCGTACGACACGTGGGAGGGGCTGAGCGCGGGGCTGCTCTCGCCGCTGGCCGTCGGGGGGTCGGTGGTGCTGTGCCGCCATCTGGACCGCCTGGACGAGGAGGGTCTCGCCCAGCGGGTCGAGAGCGAGCGGGTGACGGCGGTCCGGCGGTAGGGCGGCCACCCGGCTCCCCGTCCGCCCGGGTCCCCCGAATGGAGTAGTACAGGGCGCTCCCGGCCCCCCTCCCCGCCATCGTCGTAAGAGCAGGACGTGACGCTCGTACGCCAGAGGGGTGGACCTGACGTGGGCGACACCGCAGGCAACTCCCCCGGGCCCGGGGCCGGCTCCTCGGCCACCGGGGAAGGGCTCGTACGACGGCGGCGTCGGCGGTGGATCAGGGGTACGGCCCTCTCGGCGTCCGTACTCCTCCTCGCCGCCTCCGGCGCCGGCTGGGCCCTCTACGCCAAGCTCAGTGCCAACATCACCCCCGACGAAGCCGCCGCCGCCGAACTCGCGCGGTACGAGCGGGAGCGGCCCACCGCGCTGGTGCGGGGCGCGCTGAACATCCTGCTGATCGGGTCCGACACCCGGGCCGGGGACGGCAACCGCAAGTACGGCAAGGATCTCGGCACCGAGCGGTCGGACACCACGATCCTGCTGCACCTGGCCGCCGACCGGGACAGCGCCACCGCCGTCTCGCTGCCCCGGGACCTGATGGTGGACATCCCCTCGTGCCGGCAGGAGGACGGCACGCGCAGCGACCCGGTGTTCGCGATGTTCAACCACGCCTTCCAGGTGGGCGGTTCGGCGTGCACGATCCGGACCGTCGAGAAGCTGACGGACATCCGCGTCGACCACCACATGGTCGTGGACTTCAGCGGGTTCAAGGAGATGGTGGACGCCGTCGACGGCGTCGAGGTGTGCCTGAAGGAACCCGTGGACGACAAGGCGGCGAAGCTGAAGCTGCCCGCGGGAAAGGTCACGCTCGACGGGGAGCAGGCGCTCGGGTTCGTACGGGCCCGCAAGTCGCTCGGGAACGGCAGCGACACCGACCGGATGGAACGGCAGCAGCGATTCCTCGGCGCGCTCGTCAACAAGGTGCAGAGCAATGACGTCCTGCTGAATCCGGTGAAGCTGTATCCGGTGCTTGACGCGGCGACGTCTTCGCTGACCACCGATCCGGAACTGGCGAGTCTGGGCGGCTTGTACCAGTTGGTGCGCGGGCTGCGCGACATCCCCACCGAACACATCCGATTCCTGACGGTGCCGAGGGAGTCGTACGTCTACGACGCCAACCGTGACCAACTCGTGGAGCCGGCGGCCGAGAAACTGTTCGCGCGGCTGCGGGCCGACCAGCCGGTGGCGGTGACCCCGGACAATTCACAGAAAGTTCCCGGGGAGGACACAGGTTCGGGCGGCGCGGACGGCCCCTCTCCCGCGCCGACGTTCCGCGGGAACACCGCCGCCGAACAGACCTGTGAGTAAGCGGCACACCAAGTCGGCGAACTTCCGTTCAGAAAATGAGGGGGATTGCCCGGTTGTAGGCAGGTGGAATTTGTCACCGGCGTCGCCCGACGCTGAACTGGGCGGATAGTGTGAGCGATCCGGTGCACCTGGCCGCGAGGTCCGACGGGCTTTGTCGGGGCCGTGCACTGATTCACCGAGACCCGAGCGCCTTGGAGGGGGAAGGCGCCGCGTGGCCCCGACGGAGGATTCGGACAACCGTGGACGCGCAAGGCCGTGGGCGGGCGGACAACATCGACCCCGCAGACCAGTGGGTACTCAATCCGAACACCGGCGAATACGAACTGCGACTGAGCCCTTCCGCAGCGCAGTCGCCGGTACCCGGACCGCGCAGACCGTCCTCCCGGGACGGGAGCGGCGGAGCGGGCGGCCGAAAGCGGCCGGCGGACGGAGAGAACCGTCAGGCGCCCCGGGCGCGCGGCGCCGATGTGCCGCCGCAGCGCTCGGCCCGGCGCCGGGGCGGTGAGCCGGAGGCGCCACAGGGACGGCGCGCGGCCCGGCGGCCGGTGAAGAAGAAGTCGAAGGCGAAGAAGGCACTGCTGTGGACCGGCGGGACCATGGCCTTCGTGCTGGTCGCCGTGACGGCTGCCGGCTACCTCTACATCAAGCACCTGAACGACAACATCACCTCCGTGCCCGACGACGGCGCGAGCACCGGTGGCTTCCGCAAGGACCAGGCGATCAACATCCTGCTGATCGGCACCGACAAGCGCACCGGCAAGGGCAACGAGGGCTACGGCGACTCGGGCAGCGTCGGGCACGCCGACACCACGATCCTGCTGCACGTCTCCAAGGACCGGTCGAACGCCACCGCGCTGAGCATCCCGCGCGACCTGATCGTCGACATCCCGGACTGCCCGACCACGCAGGAGGACGGCAGCCAGAAGGTCATCGCCGGCACGGACGGCGTCCGCTTCAACGAGAGCCTCGGGCAGGACGACCGTACGCCGAGCTGCACCATGCGCACGGTGACCGAGCTGACCGGGATCACCCCGGACGACTTCATGGTCGCCGACTTCAACGCGGTCAAGACGCTGACCGAGGCCGTCGACGGGGTCGAGGTCTGCCTGGCCAAGGACATCGACGACAAGGACTCGCACCTGAAGCTGTCCAGGGGCACCCACAAGATCGCCGGTGAGCAGGCGCTGGCGTTCGTGCGCACCCGGCACTCCGTCGGCTTCGGCGGCGACCTGAGCCGGATCGGGCTGCAGCAGCAGTTCCTGAGCGCGCTGATGCGCAAGCTGAAGAGCAACGACACGCTCACCAGTCCGACGAAGATGCTGAAGCTGGCGGAGGCCGGCACCAAGGCGCTGACCGTGGACGACAAGCTGGACAGCATCGGCAAGCTGAAGGACCTCGGTCTGGAGCTGGGCAAGCTCAATCCGAAGAACCTGACCTTCACGACGGTGCCGGTCGTGGACAACCCGACGGAGAAGGTCAAGGCCACGGTCGTCCTCAACGAATCCAAGGCTCCGGCGGTCTTCGAGGCCGTCAGGAACGACGTCTCCTTCACCGACGTGAAGAAGAAGGAGAAGGCGGCGAAGAACGCGCAGGCCTCCCGGCTCAAGGGCACCAAGGCGCCCGCCGCCGACGTGCGGGTGCGCATCCTCAACGGCGGGGCCGCGGCCGGCAGCGCCCAGGCGGTGCTCAGCTGGCTGCAGAACGACGAGGGCGTGACCAAGTCGGAGAACGCCGGCAACGCTCCGGCCGCGCTGAGCAGGACCACGCTGGAGTACGCGCCCGACCAGGCGGCCCAGGCGCGCCGGCTGGCGGCGATCATGGGCCTGTCCGGGGCCGCGCTGAAACCGGGCAAGAGCGTGACCAACTCCCAGGGGCTGCCGGCGATGACGCTGACCCTGGGCAAGGACTTCAAGGGTGCGGGGGTCTCCCTCACCCCGTCGGCGAAGGCACCGGACGTCGACAAGTCCACGGCAGACAAGGTTCAGTGCGCCTCATAGGTAACCCAACGGGCCCGTCGTGCGTCTAACCCGGCGCGGGACGGGCCCGTTGCTTGGCGCAAGGGTGGGGAGGGCAGGGAGTTGGCGCAGAGCGAGGTGCGCGGGGAGGCTCCGGCGGTCGAGGACACGATGTCGCTCACGCCGAAGACCACGGACGCGCCGGCGCGGTCCGGCCGGCGCGGAGGCGGGCGGCGGGCGGGCGGTCCGAAGGTCGACCGGCGGCGGCGCAGACGGCGCGTGCTGCGCTGGTCGGCGACCGTGCTGGCGGTGGTGATACTCGGCACCGCGGGTGCCGGGTATCTCTACTACCAGCATCTCAACAGCAACATCCAGAAGGGCAAGCGTGCCAACGGCGACGACTCCAAGGCACACCGGACGGCGCCCAACGCGGCCGGCCAGACCCCGCTGAACATCCTGCTGATCGGCTCCGACAGCCGGAACTCCAAGGAGAACCTGAAGCTCGGCGGCAGCAGGGACCACGTCGGCGATCCGCCGCTCGGGGACGTGCAGATGCTCATCCACCTCTCCGCGGACCGCAAGAACGCCTCCATGGTCAGCATCCCGCGGGACACCCGGGTGGACATCCCCAAGTGCACGGATCCCGAGACCGGCAAGGTCTACCCCGCGACGAACGACATCATCAACGTCTCCCTGGCCCGTGGCGGGGCCGGGTGCACGCTGCTCACCTGGGAGAACCTCACCGGGGTCTACATCGACCACTGGATGACGATCGACTTCGCGGGCGTGGTGCGGATGGCGGACGCGATCGGCGGTGTCGAGGTCTGCGTGAAACAGAACGTCTGGGACCACTCGACGCCCAGTCAGCGCGGCGGCTCCGGGCTGAAGCTGAAGGCGGGACGGCAGAAGGTGTACGGCGAGAAGGCCCTGCAGTGGCTGCGTACCCGGCACGCCTGGGGCAGCGACCTGATGCGGGCCCGCGCCCAGCACATGTACCTGAACTCGATGATCAGCACGCTGAAGCAGCAGAACGTGTTCACCGACACCGGCCGGCTGACGGACCTCGCCGAGGCGGCCACCAAGTCCCTGAAGGTCTCCGAGGAGATCGGCACGGTCAAGAAGCTGTACGACCTGGGCATGGAGATGAAGTCGGTGCCGACGGACCGCGTGACGAGTCTGACGATGCCCAACGTCCCGGACCCGAACGACCCCAAGAACCACGTCGTACCGGACAAGGCCAAGGCCGACCAGGTGTGGCAGATGCTCCAGGACGACGTGCCGTTCGACAAGAACGGCGGGAAGTCCGAGGTGAAGAAGGACGCCGGCAAGGACAAGCCGTCGAAGAAGCCCTCGCTCGACGCGGCCCGGCTCGGGGTGCTGGTGCAGAACGCCACCCGGACCTCCACCGAGGCCCCGGTGCAGCAGCGGGCGTCGGCGGTCGGTCAGGTGCTCGTGCAGAAGGGCTACGCCCGGGCGCAGGCCGACGCCTCGGGGAGCCTCGCCGAGGACAAGACGGTCGTGCGGTATCCGAGCGCGGACCTGGAGGGTGACGCGCAGGCCGTCGCCAAGGCGCTGGGGATCCCGATGAGCCAGGTGCAGAAGTCGACCGACGTGTCGGGGGTCACGGTCGTCGTCGGCGCGGACTGGCGCACGGGCAGCGCCTACCCCAAGCAGTCCAAGCCGAAGGCGGGCGACCTGCCCGAGGGCACCGACGCCGTCAACGCCTCGGACAAGGGGGACTGCATGGAGGTGTACGGGCCCTACCAGTGGCACTGACGGACCTCAGTACGTCGAAGGGCCCCTCCTCGGTGTGAGGAGGGGCCCTTCGCGGTTGCGTCAGACGGCGTCCAGGACCGCCGGCCGCCGGGACGCGATGACCTTCTTCGCCAGCGACTTCGGGCTGGTCAAAAAGCCCCAGCCCCAGCACATGTGCATGGTGGCGAGGGCCACCGGTATCTGCAGCCGGGCCTTCAGGGGCAGCCCCTTGCCGGCCGGGACGGAGCCCGCGACGATCGCGGCCAGGTAGCCGCCGGGGATCACGAAGCCCCACGGGGTCAGCGCCGCGCCGACCACCAGGCCCGCCGCCATCGCGCACACCGCCGTCGGCGGGGCGAGGTAGCGCAGGTTGATGGAGCCGGAGTGGAAGCGGGCGACGACGTGCCGCCAGCGGCCGTAGTCCTTGTACTGCTTGGCCAGCGCGCGCACGGACGGCCGCGGCCGGTACGACACCTTCAGCTCGGGCGAGAACCAGATGAGCCCGCCCGCCTCGCGGATCCGGAAGTTCAGCTCCCAGTCCTGGGCGCGGATGAACTCCTCGTTGTAGCCGCCCTGCTGCTCCAGCGCCGCACGGCGGAAGACACCGAGGTAGACGGTCTCGGCGGGGCCGGCCTGGCCGCCGGTGTGGAAGGCCGCGTTGCCGACACCGACCTTCGACGTCATGGCCGCGGCGACCGCGTGCTCCCAGTCGTTCTCGCCCTCGGCGTGCATGATGCCGCCGACGTTCTGCGCGCCGGTCTCCTCCAGGAGGCGCACGGCGGTCGCGATGTAGTTCGGCGAGAGCATGCCGTGGCCGTCGACACGGACCACGACCGGGTGCCGGGACGCCTTGATCGCCGCGTTCAGCGCGGCCGGGGTGCGGCCGGTGGGGTTCGGGACGGTGTGCACACGCGCGTCTTCGGCCACGAGCTGGGCGGCGATCTCGTCCGTGCGGTCCGTGGACGGACCGAGGGCGATCACGACCTCCATCTCGCCGGCGTACTCCTGCGCGAGGATCGCTTGGACGGCACCGCGCAGATGCCGCTCCTCGTTGAGGACGGGCATGATCACGGACACAGCGGGGAGCCGCACGTCGGGCTTGGCGTTCATAGGGGCCTCACGTTACCGCGAACGGGGGACACGGGTGCGCGCCGCCGGGCCTGCGGCGCGGGCTGGAGATCGTATCGGCCTACTGTGCTCGCGGATCCCACGTACGGCCTCGTCCGGAGGTGTCCTCCTTGCCCAGCCCGCCTCGGTCCCCCTCCCCCACCACCAGAAGCGTGGGAGGAGCCCCTCGTCCGCGCCGTCCGCAGCCGCCCCGCCGGGTGCCGCGCCCGCCCCAGCGGCCCGTGCGGGCCGTCCGGCCGCCCCGGCGGCCCCGCTGGGCCATGCGGGCGGTCACCACGCTGTCGGTCGTGGTGCTGGCCTCCGCCGGGATCGGGCACGCGGTCGTCAGCAGTCTGGACGCGGGGATCACCCGGATCGACGCCTTCAAGGACATGAAGAACCGGCCCCAGGCCGGCCACGGCATGAACGTCCTGCTGGTCGGCACCGACGGCCGGGACAAGGTCAGCGAGCAGGACCGGCGCACCTACCGGCTGGGCGGGCAGCCCTGCCACTGCACGGACACCATGATGATCGTGCACATCGCCGAGGACCGGGAGCGGGCCACCGTGGTGAGCCTGCCGCGCGACTCCTACGCCGAGATGCCCGCGCACATCGACCAGAACTCCGGGCAGCGGCACGGCCCGCACCCGGTCAAGCTGAACGCGGCCTACGCCGAGGGCGGCCCCCAGCTGACCATCCGCACGGTGGAGAACATGACCCATGTGAAGATCGACCACTATCTGGAGGTCGACTTCACCAGCTTCATGAAGACCGTGGACGTGCTCGGCGGGGTCAAGGTCTGCACGCCGACGCCGCTGAAGGACCGGTACACCGGGCTGGACCTCGCGCCCGGCACGTACACCCTGCGGGGCGGGCAGGCGCTGCAGTACGTGCGCGCCCGGCACCTCGACGGGGCCAGCGACCTGGGCCGGATGAAGCGGCAGCAGCGGTTCCTGGCCGCGCTGATCGAGAAGGCGACCTCCTCCGGGGTGCTGCTGAACCCGATGCGGTTCCGGGACGTGACCCGGGCGGTGCTCGGTTCGGTCCGTGCCGACGCGGGCTTCGGCACCGACGAGCTGCTCGACCTCGGCCGTGCGATGCGGAACTTCTCGCCGTCCTCGTCCGAGTTCACCACCGTGCCCATCGGGCAGCTGAACTACCAGGTCAAGGGCATCGGCTCGACCCTGAAGTGGGACCAGGCGAAGGCGGACCGGCTGTTCGGGGCGGTGCGGGACGACAAGCCGCTCAGCGTGGACCGGCCGCGCCGTGCCCCGGCCGAGGCTCCGGTGCCGGTGGAGGTGGCCCCGGGCACGGTCCGGGTCCAGGTGGCGAACGGCACCGGCACGGTCGGGCTGGCCCGGCGGGTCGACGCGGCGCTCGCGGCGACCGGCTTCGCGACCACCCGCCGGCCGGTGACCGCCCCCGCCCATGTGCCGCGCACGGTGATCTTCTACGACCCCCGCTGGGACCGCTCGGCCCGCACCCTGGCCGCGGCCCTGCCGGGCAGCGAGCTGCGCGCGGTGCCGGGGCAGGGGCCGACGCTGAAGGTGACGGCCGGGACGGACTTCAGGAACGTGCGCCCGGTGCGCTTCGAGGACCCGGGCAAGCCGGAGGAGTCCGTGGTGCGGGGCAACGAGGTGGTGTGTTCCGGCGCGTAGGGGGCGCCCAGGTCAGTCCTCGAAGCCCTCGGCCGCCCGCTGCTCCCGCAGCTCCCTGATCGCCCGGCGCCGGGCCAGGCGGTGGGTGCGGCGGATCTGGGCCTCCTGGTAGCGGCGGCGGTCGCGGTCGGTCTCGGGTATCACCGGCGGGACGCGGCGCGGCTTGCCGTCGGCGTCGACCGCGGCGAAGACCAGGTAGGCCGAGCCGACCTGGGTGGCCGGGGCGGACTCGTTCCAGCGCTCGGCGAGGACCCGGACGCCGACCTCCATCGAGGTCCGGCCGGTCCAGTTGACCTGCGCCTTCACATGGACCAGGTCACCGACGCGGACCGGCTCCAGGAACGCCATCTCGTCCATGGAGGCGGTGACGGCGGGACCGCCGGAGTGCCGGCCGGCCACCGCGCCCGCCGCGTCGTCGACCAGTTTCATGATCACACCGCCGTGCACCGTCCCCAGCAGGTTGGTGTCGTTGTGGGTCATGATGTGGCTGAGAGTGGTGCGCGAGGCGGACGTGGGTTTGCCCGGGATGTCCGGTTCCATGTCCGGATCCATGTCCGTGGCCTGGTCTGTCATGGCCCCCACCTTATGCCGTGGTGACAATCGCGGAATTTGTGTCGGGTTCGCAACAGCGGCGCTCTGATTTTTCGACACCCCTTGTCGGGCCCACTGCCGTGCCCTGCACACTGGGGCGCATGAATGACTGGCCCGAGGGATGGTCCGACGACAACCGCGACCCGCGCTACGGACGCGGCAGCGCCGGCGCACAGCCGGAGGGGGCCCGCGTGATGCGTCAGGTGCGGCGCGGCCCGGCGGTACCGCCCGGGCCGCGCTCGGCGTACGGCGGCCCCGGCCCGGCCGCGCCGCCGTACGGAGCCGGTGTGCCGCAGCAGCCGTCGTACGTCGACGGCCGAGGGCACGACGACGGCGCCGGCTACGGCGACTACGACAGCGGCTACAACACAGGTCAGGTCTACGGCAGCCCCGGCGGCGGGGGGCCGGGCGCTCCGACGGGCGCGCCCGCCCGCGCCCCGCGCCCGGCGCCGAACTGGCGGCGCCGGATCAAGTGGACCGCGATCACGCTGGCGACCGTGCTGGTCGTCACCTCGATCGCGACCTACTTCTGGGCCGACTCCAAGCTGCGCCGCGAGGTGGACCTGTCGAAGGTCATCGACCGGCCGGAGGCGGGCGACGGCACGAACTACCTGATCGTCGGCTCGGACAGCCGTGAGGGCATGTCCAAGCAGGACGAGAAGAAGCTGCACACCGGCGGCGCCGAGGGCAAGCGCACGGACTCGATGATGATCCTGCACGTCGGCGACAACGGCGACACGCTGATCTCGCTGCCGCGCGACTCGGACGTGGTCGTCCCGTCGTACAAGGGCTCGACGTCCGGGAAGACCTACCCGGCGCAGGGCCGGCACGCGAAGCTGAACGCCACCTACGCCGAGGACGGGCCGACGCTGCTGGTCCGCGCGATCGAGTCCAACACCGGTCTGCACATCGACCACTATGTGGAGATCGGCTTCCAGGGCTTCGCCAACATCGTGGACGCGGTCGGCGGCGTCGACATCGACATCGACAAGGGCTTCAAGGACAAGTGGTCGGGCGCCGACTTCAAGTCCGGCAAGCAGACCCTGAACGGCCAGCAGGCCCTCGCCTTCGTCCGCACCCGGCACGCGTTCGCCACGTCCGACCTGCAGCGCACCAAGAACCAGCAGAAGTTCCTGGCCGCCCTGGCCCACCAGGTGGCCACCCCGTCGACGGTGCTGAACCCGTTCAAGTTCTACCCGGTCATGGGCGCGGGCCTGGACTCCCTGATCGTCGACAAGGACATGTCCCTGTGGGACCTGGCCTCGATGTTCTGGGCGATGAAGGGCGTCAACAGCGGTGACGGCACCTCGATGAACATGCCGATCTCCGGCTCCTCGGGCGGCAACCTCGTCTGGGACAAGGCGAAGGTGAAGACGCTGGTGGACCAGCTGAACAACGACGAGAAGGTCACCGTCTCCGGCAACTGACGGCCTCCGCGGCACGGTTCGAGGGCACCCGCACGGGTGCCCTCGGCCGTTGTGCGCCGGACGTCACATGGTGGCGCCGGCCATCGCGCGGCAGGTTTCGGCGCAGCGGCGACACGCCTCGGCGCAGCGCATCATCTGCTGGTCGTCCGGCATGGCCATACACGCCTCGGCGCACATGTCACAGGCCCGCGCGCACAGCGCGCACATCTCGGCCGACAGGGGTGAGCGGCGCATCATCATGTCGGCGCACATCCGGGTCATCTCGGAGCAGTCCATGAGCGCGCGCATGATCTGCATCTGGGCCTGGCCGCCCATCTGCATGCAGGAGCTCATGGTCTCCTCGCAGATGGTGTGGCAGTTCATGCAGGCATCGACGCAGTCCTGCATCTGCTGGGGCATCGGCGCCATCGTTCCGGGCTGGGTCATGGCTCCTCCTCGGAGGCAGGGGGGACCCCGACCGGGTCCCCATGTGCTTCCGTCCTACGCCGCGCGGCGCGGTCCCGCATGTCGAGTCCGGGCGTCCCGCCGCACGGAAGAAGGCGCCCCGCAGGGCGCCTTCAGGGGTCCGTGAGCCGTGCGTTACGGCAGGTTGCGGGCCATGACGATGCGCTGGACCTGGTTGGTGCCCTCGTAGATCTGGGTGATCTTGGCGTCGCGCATCATGCGCTCCACCGGGTAGTCGCGGGTGTAGCCGTAGCCGCCGAGCAGCTGGACGGCGTCCGTCGTGACCTCCATCGCCACGTCCGAGGCGAAGCACTTGGCGGCGGCGCCCAGGTAGGTGAGGTCGGCGTCGCCGCGCTCGGAGGCGGCGGCGGCCTGGTAGGTGAGGGCGCGGGCCGCCGAGATCTTCATCGACATGTCTGCGAGCATGAACTGGATGCCCTGGAAGTCGGCGATCGCCTTGCCGAACTGCTTGCGCTCCTGGACGTAGCCCTTGGCGTAGTCGAAGGCGCCCTGGGCGACACCGAGGGCCTGGGCGGCGATGGTGATGCGGGTGTGGTCCAGCGTCTTCATGGCCGTCATGAAGCCGGTGCCCTCCTCGCCGATCATGCGGTCGGCGGGGATGCGGACGTTGTCGAAGTAGACCTCGCGGGTCGGGGAGCCCTTGATGCCGAGCTTCTTCTCCGGGGCGCCGAAGGAGACACCCGGGTCGGACTTCTCGACGACGAAGGCGGAGATCCCCTTGGAGCGCTTCTCCGGGTCGGTGACGGCCATCACCGTGTAGTACTCGGAGACGCCCGCGTTGGTGATCCAGCGCTTCACGCCGTTGAGGATCCAGTGGTCGCCGTCGCGGACGGCCTTGGTCTTCATGCCGGCCGCGTCCGAGCCCGCCTCCGGCTCGGAGAGGGCGTACGAGAACATCGCGTCGCCCTTGGCCAGCGGGCCCAGGTACTTCTTCTTCAGCTCCTCGGAGCCGGAGAGGATCACCGGGAGGGAGCCGAGCTTGTTCACCGCGGGGATGAGGGAGGAGGAGACGCAGGCGCGGGCGACCTCCTCGATCACGATGACCGTGGCGAGCGCGTCGGCGCCGGCGCCGCCGTACTCCTCGGGGACGTGCACCGCGTGCAGGTCGTTGGCGACGAGGGCGTCCAGCGCCTCCTGGGGGAAGCGGGCCTCCTCGTCCACGGCCGCGGCGTACGGTGCGATCTTCGCCTCGACCAGCGAGCGGACGGCGTCCCGGAGCATGTCGTGCTCCTCGGACGGGCGGTACAGGTCGAAGTCAGCCGATCCGGCCACGGTCTCTCACGCTCCAAAGACGCAGTGATACTGACGCTAATTACCGTTAAGTAACTCAAATTTTAGAGGCCCGCCCGTGGGACGCCTACGTGAGCTACACGACAGCGGGGAAATTGCCCGGTGGACGGCCCGACTATGCTCGGCTCCGCATCACCGACGTACCCGATCTGGAGCACATCCATGAGCCTGAAGATCACTGTGATCGGCACCGGCTATCTGGGCGCCACGCACGCGGCGGCCATGGCCGAGCTGGGGTTCGAGGTGCTCGGTCTCGACGTCGTGCCGGAGAAGATCGCCCTGCTGGAACGCGGCGAGACCCCGATGTACGAGCCCGGCCTCGAAGAACTGCTGCGCCGGCACGTGGCCGGCATCGAGGGGTCGACCGGACGGCTGCGGTTCACCACGGACTGGGCCGAGGTCGGCGCCTTCGGAGACGTGCACTTCGTGTGCGTGAACACCCCGCAGAAGCACGGCGAGTACGCCTGCGACATGTCGTACGTCGACGCCGCGATCGCCTCCCTCGCCCCGCATCTGCACGGCCCGGCCCTGGTCGTCGGCAAGTCGACCGTGCCGGTGGGCTCCGCCGACCGGCTGGCCGGCTACCTCGCCGAGCACGCCCCGGCGGGCCAGGACGCCGAGCTGGCCTGGAACCCGGAGTTCCTGCGCGAGGGCTTCGCCGTGCGGGACACCCTGCACCCGGACCGGATCGTGGTCGGCGTGCGCAGCGAGCGCGCGGAGAAGCTGCTGCGCGAGGTGTACGCGACGCCGGTGGAGGAGGGCACGCCGTTCGTCGTGACCGACTTCCCGACCGCGGAGCTGGTGAAGACCTCGGCGAACTCCTTCCTCGCGACCAAGATCTCCTTCATCAACGCGATGGCGGAGGTCTGCGAGGCCGCGGGCGGCGATGTCGCGAAGCTCGCGGAGGCCATCGGGCACGACGACCGGATCGGCCACAAGTTCCTGCGCGCCGGGATCGGCTTCGGCGGCGGCTGCCTGCCCAAGGACATCCGGGCGTTCATGGCCCGCGCCGGTGAGCTGGGCGCCGACCAGGCGCTGACCTTCCTGCGCGAGATCGACTCCATCAACATGCGCCGGCGCGGCCAGATGGTCGAGATGACCCGGGAGGCCCTCGGCGGCGGCTCCTTCCTCGGCAAGCGGGTCGCGGTGCTCGGCGCCACCTTCAAGCCCGACTCGGACGACGTCCGCGACTCGCCCGCGCTGAACGTGGCCGGGCAGATCCACCTCCAGGGCGGGCAAGTGACGGTGTACGACCCGAAGGGCATGGCGAACGCCCGCAAGGTCTTCCCGACCCTGGGCTACGCCGAGACCGCCGAGGCGGCCGTCCGGGGCGCCGACGTCGTGCTGCATCTGACCGAGTGGCGGGAGTTCCGCGAGCTGGACCCGGCGGCGCTCGGCGAGGTCGCGGCGGCCCGGATCGTCCTGGACGGCCGCAACGCCCTCGACCCGGAGCTGTGGCGGCGGGCCGGCTGGACCTATCGCGCGATGGGCCGCCCCACCGCGTGACAGCACAGGGCACATGACAGCACGGAGCGGGTGACGCCGGTTCGGCCGAGGCTCAGTCGGCCGAACCGGCGTCTGTCCGCATTCTGCACCACGCCGTCCCGTCTCACGGCCCCTTCGCCCGGTAGCGGCGCATCTTCGCGCGGGCCCCGCACACCCGCATCGAGCACCAGCGCCCGCGGCCGGCGGGGCTGCGGTCGTAGTACGCCCAGTGGCAGGTGCCGGCCTCGCACGCCTTGAGCCTGGTCCAGGTGCCGGCGACGAGCGCCTCGGCGACGGCGGCGGCGATCCGGGAGAGCAGCGGGCCCGGGTCGGCGGGCGCGAGCCGGGCCGAACCGTCGTGGTCGTCGACGGCGACACGCAGCGGGGCCCGCGCCAGCAGGGTGCCCAGCGGGGTCACGGCACGGTGCGGCGGATGGCCGGCGTGGGCGAGCAGCGCGGCCCGCAGCGACTCGCGCAGCTCCCGGGCGTCGGCCAGCCCGGTCTCCGTGACGCCGAGGCGGGCCCGGCCCTCCGGCGTGTCCAGCGAGTCGGCGCCCGTCTCGATGTCCAGCGTGTTCACCAGCGACTCGACCAGGGCCAGGCCGCCCGGAGCGGCCGATCTCTCGCTCATGCTTGCGACGTTACCTCCAGTGCGGGAGCATGCGGTAACCGTTACCGGTTGACCCTCTCCAGGGGTAACGCAAGGAGGTAGTCATGGCTCTCGCCAAGTTCGGTGTCGTGGTCCTGGACTGTCCCGACCCCGGCGCGCTGGCCGGCTTCTACGCCGGTGTGCTGGGCGGCACGCCGGAGGTGGACCCCGAGGACAGCTCCTGGGTGGACCTGAAGGTGCCGGACGGGCCGGCGCTGGCCTTCCAGCAGGTGACCGGGTTCGTGCCGCCGCAGTGGCCAGCGGAGGACCGCTCCCAGCAGTTCCACCTGGACCTGGTCGTGGCGGACCTGGACGCGGCCGAGAAGGGGGTGCTGGAGCTGGGCGCGCGGCCGCTGGACGCGGCGGACCGCTCGCGCACCTTCCGTGTCTACGCCGACCCCGCTGGGCACCCGTTCTGCCTGTGCGCCTGCTGAACCGGGGCGCCCACCACCCGTTCGACCGAGGGAGAACGTGATGACCTCCGTGGCCCGTTTCCGCAACGTCGTGCTCGACTGCCCCGACCCGCACGCCCTGGCCGCCTTCTACGCGGCGGTGGCCGGGGGCACCCCGGAGCCCGAGGACGACGACTGGGTCGTCCTGCAGGTCCCGGACGGGCCGCGGCTGTGCTTCCAGCGGGCCGAGGGGCACACCCCGCCGGAGTGGCCGCGCGCGGACCACAACGGTCAGCAGTGCCATCTCGACTTCGACGCGGGCCCGGGCTGGGCGGACGTCGATGTGGCGCACGAGCGGGTGCTGGCGCTCGGTGCCCGCCCGCTGGACCTGGAGGACCGGGAGAAGAAGGACTTCCAGGTGTACGCCGACCCGGCCGGGCATCCGTTCTGCCTGTGCCGGATCGGCCCGGGCGCGGGGTCGTAGCGGCTCAGCCGTCGAGTTCGGTGATCGTGACCGTCGACGCCTCCCGGCGGTGCTGCGCGGCGCGGGCCGCGAAGTCCGCGCTGCGCAGCACCCGCTGTACGTTCCCCCAGGTCAGCAGGGACAGCTCGGTCTCGGACCAGCCGCGTCGGAGCAGCTCGGCGATCAGGTGCGGGTAGCGGGAGGCGTCGGCGAGGTCACGGGGGTGGACGGCCCCGGAGTCGTAGGTGCCGGACAGGCCGACGCACTCGGGGCCGGCCACGTCGCGGACGTGGTCGAGGTGGTCGGCGACGTCCGGGACGGTCGGGCCGGTCTGCTCGGCGGTCAGCGGCACCATGCACAGGCCCTTCGCCTCCCCCAGGGCCGCGAGCAGCTCATCGGGCAGGTTGGCCGGGTGCGGGCGCAGGGCGCGGGCGGCCGAGCGGGTGCACAGCACCGGGGTCTTGGACAGGGCGACGGTCCGCTCGACGGTGGCGGCGGAGGCGCCGGTGACATCCGCGAGCACCCCGATCCGGTTCATCTCGCGCACCACCTCCTCCCCGAACCGGGTCAGCCCGGACGGGCCCGCCCAGGCGGTGCCCGTGAGGGTGAGCACGCGCAGCCCGAGGGACTGCAGGATGCGCAGGATGCCGAGGGAGTCGTCGAGCGCGGCGGCGTGCGCGGGGCCCAGCAGCACGGCGACCCGGCCGCAGTTGCGGGCGTCGATGATCTGCCCGGCGGTGTACACCAGCCGCAGCCCCTCCGGGTGGGACTCGACGACCGTGCGCACCTGGTCCAGCTGCTCCAGGGTGGCCGCCGCCGCGCGCTCGCGGCCCAGCCCCTCGATGCCCGGGCCGTCGGGCAGGTGCAGTGACCAGAACAGCGCGGCGACGTGCCCCTCGCGCAGCCGGGGCACGTCCGTGTCGACGGCGGTCTCGCCCAGCTCCAGGTCGTACCAGGGCAGATGGCGCAGGGCCCAGGGCAGGCCGCTGTAGCCGTCGGCGACCGGGTGGGAGGCGAGCAGGGTGTGCGCCCGCGCCAGCAGCTCCGCGTCGGGCTGCTGCGGACGGGGGTACCCCCGGTCGAGCGAGTCCGGGGGAGGGTCGGCCCGCAGGTCGTAGCCGCCGCCGACCTCGGTCGCGGTGGGGATGTCGTCCTGGAGGTCGGCCATGGCGGGCTCCGTACGTCGTCGTGGGCTACGTCGGTCGTGAGCTACGGCGTGCTGCGGCTGGCGTACCGATACGGTCGCACGGAGCGGAGGGGGACTTCCTGATGAGTGGGGCGTTCGGGGGTACGTCGGGCGGGGGCGAGCGCCCCCGCCCGTGGCGGTTCAGCCCCGCGGGCCGTCCAGCGACTCGATGGTCGCGACGGACGGGGTGCGCGTGGCCCGCAGATCCCGGGCCACGTCCTCCGCGGCGCCCAGCACCCGCACCGCGTTCTGCCAGGTCAGCTTGGCGAGGTCGGCCTTGGACCAGCCGCGCCTCAGCAGCTCGGCGAGCAGGTTCGGGTAGCCGGAGACGTCGCTGAGGCCGTCCGGGGTGAACGCGGTGCCGTCGTAGTCGCCGCCGATGCCCAGGTGGTCGATGCCGGCCGCCTCGCGCATGTGGTCCAGGTGGTCCGCCACCGTCGAGACCGTGGCGACCGGGCGCGGGGTGCGCTCCTCGAAGGCGCGGTGGATCTTCATCGCCTCGGGGCTGGTGTCCAGGTGGTGCAGACCGTGGGCGCGCATGTTCTCGTCCGCCGCGGCCGTCCACTCCACCGCCGCCGGGAGCACGAACTTCGGCACGAAGGTCACCATGGCCACGCCGCCGTTGGCGGGCAGCCGCTCCAGCACGTCGTCGGGGATGTTGCGGGGGTGGTCGCACACCGCCCGAGCGGAGGAGTGGGAGAAGATCACCGGCGCGGAGGTGGCGTCCAGCGCGTCCCGCATCGTCGTGGCCGCCACGTGCGAGAGGTCGACGAGCATGCCGAGGCGGTTCATCTCCCGGACGACCTCGCGGCCGAAGGCGGACAGGCCGCCCACGTTCGGCTCGTCGGTCGCGGAGTCCGCCCAGTCCACGTTGTCGTTGTGGGTGAGCGTCATGTAGCGCACGCCGAGCCCGTACAGGCCGCGCAGCGTGCCCAGCGAGTTGGCTATGGAGTGCCCGCCCTCGGCCCCCATGAGCGAGGCGATACGGCCGTCCCGGCGCGCCGCCTCCATGTCCCCGGCGGTCAGCGCGGGCGCCAGCTGAGCGGGGTAGCGGTCCAGCAGCTGCCGGACGCAGTCGATCTGCTCCAGCGTGGCCGCGACCGGCTCCGGCTCGTCGGCGGGCACGTACACCGACCAGTACTGGGCGCCGACCCCGCCCGCGCGCAGCCGCGGCAGGTCGGTGTGCAGGTGCTCGTGCTGGTCGCCGGCGATGTCCAGGGCGTCCAGGTCGTAGCCGGCCTGCTTGCGCAGCGCCCAGGGCAGGTCGTTGTGCCCGTCGACCACGGGGAACTCACGCAGCAGCGCGCGTGCTTCGTCCAGGGCGGCCACGGCGGTCACTTCCCGAAGCCGAAGCCGCTGCCCGCGCCCTCGACCTTGGCGCGCAGCCGCTTGCCCTTCTCCGTGGCCTGGTCGTTCAGGTCCTGCTGGAAGTCGCGCATCTTGTGCAGCAGGTCCTCGTCGTGCGCGGCGAGCATCCGGGCCGCGAGCAGACCCGCGTTGCGGGCACCGGCGACGGAGACCGTGGCGACCGGGACACCGGCCGGCATCTGCACGATGGAGAGCAGCGAGTCCATGCCGTCCAGGTACTTCAGCGGCACGGGCACTCCGATGACGGGCAGCGGGGTGACGGAGGCGAGCATGCCGGGCAGGTGGGCGGCGCCGCCCGCGCCCGCGATGATCACCTTCAGGCCGCGGTCGGCGGCCTGCTCGCCGTACGTGATCATCTCGCGGGGCATGCGGTGCGCGGAGACGACGTCGACCTCGTAGGCGATCTCGAACTCGTCCAGGGCCTTGGCGGCGGCTTCCATGACGGGCCAGTCGGAGTCCGACCCCATGACGATGCCTACAACAGGGCTCATTCGGTGATCGTGCCTCTCAGGTAGCCGGCTGCGTGACGGGCGCGCTCCAGCACGTCGTCCAGGTCGTCGCCGTAGGTGTTGACGTGTCCGACCTTGCGGCCGGGCTTCACGTCCTTGCCATACATGTGGATCTTGAGCTTGGGGTCGCGGGCCATGCAGTGCAAGTACGCGGAGTACATGTCGGGGTAGTCGCCGCCCAGGACGTTGGCCATCACGGTCCACCGGGCGCGCGGGCGCGGGTCGCCCAGCGGCAGGTCCAGGACCGCGCGGACGTGGTTGGCGAACTGCGAGGTGATCGCGCCGTCCATGGTCCAGTGGCCGGAGTTGTGCGGGCGCATCGCCAGCTCGTTGACGAGGACGCGGCCGTCGCGGGTCTCGAACAGCTCGACGGCGAGGTGCCCGACGACGTCCAGCTCCTTGGCGATGGTCAGGGCCATCTGCTCGGCGTGCAGGGCCAGGTCCTCGGGCAGGTCGGGCGCGGGTGCGATCACCGTGTCGCAGACGCCGTTCACCTGCCGGGACTCCACCACCGGGTAGGCGACGGCCTGGCCGTGCGGGGAGCGTACGACGTTGGCGGCCAGCTCGCGGGCGAAGTCGACCTTCTCCTCGGCGAGGACCGGCACGCCGGCCCGGAACGGCTCGGAGGCCTCCTCGGCGGTCTCCACGACCCACACGCCCTTGCCGTCGTACCCGCCGCGGACGGTCTTGAGGACGACCGGGAAGCCGTCCCCCTCGGCCGCGAACCGGACCACGTCCTCCGGGTCGGCGACGATCCGGTGCCGGGGGCACGGGATGCCGATCGCGTCGAGCTTCGCGCGCATCACGCCCTTGTCCTGGGCATGCACGAGCGCGTCGGGGCCGGGGCGCACGGGGATGCCGTCCGCCTCCAGGGCCCTGAGGTGCTCGGTGGGTACGTGTTCGTGATCGAAGGTGATCACATCGCAACCACGCGCGAACTCACGGAGCGTGTCCAGGTCGCGATAGTCGCCGATGACGACCTCTTGTACGACCTGCGCCGCGGAATCCTGGGGAGTGTCACTGAGAAGCTTGAACCTGATGCCCAACGGGATGCCCGCTTCGTGCGTCATACGCGCGAGCTGCCCCCCGCCGACCATGCCGACTACCGGGAACGTCACACCCCTAGCGTATCGGCCACGCCGGTGCGGCCGGATCGCGTCCCTCCCACGGCCTCTTACCCGGCGCTTCCCCGCCTCTTTCCGACCTGTTTCCCGGCTCTCGCCCGGTCCACGGGCACCGGCCGTCCGGCGCGGCTAGCATGACGGGGTTGACGAAACCTACCGACGGGAGCTGCCCAGCCATGGAACCTCGTTCCTCGGGGCTGCAACGGCTCGTACGCGAGGTGGTCAGGTTCGGCGCCGTCGGCGGCGCCGGTGTCCTGGTCAATCTCGGCGTGTTCAACCTGGTCCGGCACGTGTCAGACCTGCCGGTGGTGCGCGCCAGCATCATCGCGACCGTCGTGGCGATCGTCTTCAACTACGTCGGGTTCCGTTACTGGACGTACCGGGACCGCGACAAGAGCGGGCGCACCAAGGAACTCACGCTGTTCCTGCTGTTCAGCGCGGTCGGCCTGGTGATCGAGAACGGTGTGCTGTACCTGGCGACGTACGGGTTCGGCTGGGACAGCCCGCTGCAGAGCAACGTCTTCAAGTTCGTCGGCATCGGCGTCGCGACCCTGTTCCGGTTCTGGTCGTACCGCACCTGGGTGTTCCGGACGCTGCCGGGCCGGGAGGCCGTGGCCGGCGCCGAATCGATTCTGGAGCGGGAGTCGGAGCGGCCGGCGCAGAGCGAGCGCGTCCCGTAGTCCTCGGCGCCTCGGCCCCGCGGCCTCTCGCTAGCGGACCGTCGGCCGGTCCCCGTCCGGCTTGCGCGCCGGGTGCGTGCGGGAGAGGAACAGGCCGAAGACCGGAGGCTGTGCCTGGAGCAGCTCAAGCCGGCCGCCGTCGGCCTCCGCGAGGTCCCGGGCGACGGCCAGGCCGATGCCCGTGGAGTTCCGCCCGCTGATCGTGCGCTCGAAGATCCGCGCGCCGAGGTCGGCCGGCACACCGGGCCCCTCGTCGGTGACCTCGATCACGGCCTGGTTGCCGGTGACCCGGGTGCGCAGGGCGACCGTGCCGCCGCCGTGCATGAGCGAGTTCTCGATCAGCGCGGCCAGCACCTGCGCGACCGCGCCCGGCGTGCCCACGGCCTTCAGATGCCGCTTGCCGGAGCTGACGATGGCCCGGCCGACGCTGCGGTAGGCGGGCCGCCACTCGGCGAGCTGCTGCTGGATGACCTCGTCCAGGTCGAAGGAGACCGCGGAGCCGGTGCGCGGGTCGCGCGAGTTGGTCAGCAGCCGCTCCACCACGTCGGTCAGCCGCTCGACCTGCGTCAGCGCGATGGTCGCCTCCTCCTTCACCGTGTCCGGGTCGTCGGTGAGGGTGATCTCCTCCAGGCGCATGGACAGCGCGGTCAGCGGCGTACGGAGCTGGTGGGAGGCGTCGGCCGCGAGGCGCCGCTCGGCCGTCAGCATGCGCCCGATCCGCTCGGCGGAGGAGTCCAGCACATCGGCCACCCGGTCCAGCTCGGGGACGCCGTACCGCTTGTGCCGCGGGCGCGGGTCGCCGGAGCCGAGGCGCTCGGCCGTCTCGGCGAGGTCGGTCAGCGGGGAGGCGAGCCGGTTGGCCTGCCGTACGGCGAGCAGCACCGCCGCCACCACCGCGAGCAGCGCGACCAGCCCGATGATCAGCAGGGTCCGGCCGACCTCGCGGGTCACCGCGGAGCGGGGCTCCTGCACGGTGACCGTCTCGCCCTCCTCGCCGCGCTGCGTGGAGTGGATGGTGTCGCCCTGGGGCTTGCTGCCGATCTCGATGGGCGCCCTGCCGGGCATGCGGATGACCGCGTACTGGTCCTTGCTGACGGGATTGCGCAGCACGTCCGCGTTGACGTTCTCCGCGGCGAGGATCCGGCTGTCCACGATGCTGGCCAGCCGCACCGCCTCCGACTCCACCCGCTCCTGGGCGCTGTTGCTGATCGTCCGTGTCTCGACGATCACCAGGGAGACCCCGAAGACGGCGATCACCACGAGGACGACGGCGAGGGTGGACTGGATGAGACGTCGGCGCATGTTCCGTTACCTGAAGTGATCGCTCGACCCGGGGAAGGGCTCAGCTTTTCTCGAAGCGGAAGCCCACTCCACGCACCGTCGCGATGTACCGGGGGTTCGCCGCGTCGTCGCCGAGCTTCTTGCGCAGCCAGGAGATGTGCATGTCGAGGGTCTTGGTCGACGACCACCACGTCGTGTCCCAGACCTCGCGCATCAGCTGGTCCCGGGTCACCACCCGGCCGGCGTCCCGCACCAGCACCCGCAGCAGGTCGAACTCCTTGGCGGTCAGCTGGAGTTCCTCGTCGCCCATCCAGGCGCGGTGCGACTCGACATCGATCCGCACCCCGTGGGTGGCCGGCGGCTGCTGCGGTTCGGCGGCGCCGCGCCGGAGCAGGGCCCGTACCCGGGCGAGCAGTTCGGCGAGCCGGAAGGGCTTGGTGACGTAGTCGTCGGCGCCCGCGTCCAGACCGACGACGGTGTCCACCTCGTCGGCCCGCGCGGTCAGGATGAGGATCGGCACGGTGTGGCCGTCGGAGCGCAGCCGGCGGGCGACCTCCAGGCCGTCCATGCCGGGCAGGCCCAGGTCCAGCACGACCAGATCGACACCGCCCTGCATTCCGGCGTCGAGCGCGGCGGGTCCGTCCTCGCGCACCTCGACCTCGTAACCTTCCCGGCGCAGGGCGCGGGCCAGCGGCTCCGAGATGGACGCGTCGTCCTCGGCGAGCAGTACACGGGTCATGAGGTGATGGTAGACCGCCCGCGCACGGTGCCGAGGTGTGATGAGCACCAGGGATTCTTACCTTCGCGTCCCGCTGGTACGAACCATTGACCTGGGGATGCGATCGTAGGAGAGACCTTCGAATGCAGTTGCGTGGTTCCCGCGACACCTGTGATCCGCGTCTCAAGTCCTTCCATATCCGGCACTGTCCTGCCGTATGGTGACCTGAACGCCTGTAGCACACACCGGGGACCTTTGGCGGGCACTAGACGCTGAAGGTCTCTTTTGTGTGCGGGCTGACAAAGATCAGCCTCGAAAGGAATGACCTCTGGCCGGGCTCCGGACGCAGCGACGCGTCGTGGGGCGTGGATCCCGGTGGTCGCCGTCCGCCGCGCCGTGATCCGGAGCGGACTCCCCCCTGGGCGTGGGGGGTGGACGACCGACCCTGCCGGTGCCGGCCGCACCCCCACCGGGCGCGCAACGCTCCAGCGCGCGTCCCGACCAGCAAGGAACGACCATGGCGTCCAGCCTGACGAAGGACTCGGTCCGCCCGGGCACCCCCGGTTCCGAGAAGACCTTCTTCGGCCACCCCCGCGGACTGGCCACTCTCTTCATGACCGAGATGTGGGAGCGCTTCAGCTTCTACGGCATGAGGGCCCTGCTCGTTGTCTACCTGCTCTCCGGCGGCCCTGACGCCAAGAAGGGCAGCATGGGCGGCGGGCTCGGCATGGACCTGGCCACGACGACCGCGATCTACTCGGTCTATCTGTCGATGGTGTACCTGCTCGCCATGCCCGGCGGCTGGCTCGGCGACCGTGTCTGGGGCCCCCGCAAGACCGTCGCCATCGCGGCCGTCACGATCATGGCCGGTCACGTCGTACTGGCCCTGCCCGGCGGTCAGGCGCCCTTCTTCGCCGGTCTGGGACTGGTGGCGCTCGGCTCCGGTCTGCTGAAGGCCAACATCTCCACCATGGTCGGCCACCTGTACAACGGGCCCGACGACCCGCGCCGGGACGGCGGCTTCACGATCTTCTACATGGGCATCAACGCCGGTGCCTTCTTCGCGCCGCTCGTCATCGGCACGGTCGGCCAGGAGGTCAACTGGCACCTCGGCTTCGGTCTCGCCGCGGTCGGCATGGCCATCGGTCTCGCCGCGTTCCTGCTCGGCACCCGCAACCTGAGCCCGCAGAGCAACGTCGTCCCGAAGCCGCTGGCGGCCGAGGAGCGCGCCACCTGGCTGCGCAAGGGCCTGATCTGGCTGGCCGTCGCCGCCGTCTTCTACGGCATCGTCGGCTTCACCGGCCACTTCACCCTGAACTGGGCGATGATCCCGCTGACCGTCATCGGTCTGGTCATCCCGGCCGGCGTGCTGCTGCGCATCAAGCGCGACAAGGACCTCTCGGACGTCGAGCAGTCCAAGATGACGGGCTACATCTGGTTCTTCGTGGCCGCCGCCGCCTTCTGGATGATCTACGACCAGGGCGGCTCCACCGTCCAGGCCTTCGGTGAGAACAAGGCCGCCGGCTCGCTGTTCGGCCTCGACTTCCCGTCCTCGTGGTACCAGTCGCTGAACCCGGTGTTCATCATGGCGCTGGCCCCGGTCTTCGCCTGGGTCTGGCTGTGGCTGAGCCGCCGCGGCAAGGAGCCGAGCACGGTCGCGAAGTTCGCCGCCGCCCTGTTCTTCATCGGCGTCTCGTTCTTCTTCTTCCTTCTGCCGCTGGGCATGGCGTCCGACGGCACGAAGGTCAGCCCGATGTGGCTGGTGGGCATCTACCTGATCCAGACCGTCGGCGAGCTGTGCCTGTCGCCGGTCGGCCTGTCGGTCACCACCAAGATGGCTCCGGCCAAGTACGCCAGCCAGATGATGGGTGTCTGGTTCCTCGCGGTCACCGCGGGCGACTCGGTCACCAGCCTGCTGTCCAACCCGGCCATCGCCGGCGTCGACCTCAGCGGGTCCGGCGCGGTGCTGGTGGAGGCGATCCTCGCCGCCGTCGCGGGTGTCGCGGTCTACATGTACCGCCGCAACGTGAAGTCCCTGATGGGCGACGTGCACTGACCTGACCCCAGGTTCCGGGAGGGCCACCGCATCCTCGGATGCGGTGGCCCTCCGTCGTCACCGGCGGGCCCGGCGCCCCGGCAGGAACGTGAACACCGCGCCGCCCAGCAGGATCGCGGTGCCCGCCACCAGGCCCAGGGCCTTCAGCGCGCCGTGGTCGCTCGCGCCGGTCTCGGCGAGCCCGCCGTCGTCGCCGGTGGTGCCGGAGGAGGTCCCGGACGAGGACGAGCCCCCCGAACCCCCCGAGCTTCCCGAACCGCCCGAGGTCGACGTGCCGCCCGCCGCGCCGCCGGGCTGCTCCGCGGTGTCCAGGGTGAGCGAGACCTCCGTCTTCTCCGGCGTGCACGTGGTGGTCGTACCGAGCGCCTTGACCGTCAGCACGCCCGGGGACAGCGTCGAGGAGCCGCTGGCGCCGGGCTTGTAGATGCCGGTGAGGTCCGGGATCTCGATCGGGTCGCCGGCCTTGATGGGCTCGGCGTTCGTCGGCCCCTCCACATGGACGGTGCCCTTGTCGGCGCCGCCCAGCACCACCTCCATGGACGGCTTCACGGAGTCCTTCGGGATCTCGGCGGGGCTGTCCATCACCGACTTCTTGAACTGCACGGTGAGGGCGTAGTCGCCCCCCTTCTTCCTGGCGTCGATCTGCACCGGCGAGGTCGCCTTCTTGTCGCCGATCGGCGTCTTGCAGGCGTAGGGGACCTGGACCTCCTTGCCCTTGAAGTCGGTGCCGCCGGTCGGGGTCGCGCTCTTCGTCGGTGTCGTCGACCGGGTCGGGGGCGGGCTGGACGTGCCGCCGCCCGCCGTCACCTGGATCGTGGCGGCCTTCTGCACGGCCTCCTTCGGCGTGCACTTGGTGTCGGTGGACATCGCGTTGACGGTGTACGCGTCCGGCGTCAGCGTCACCTCGCCGGCCGCCGTCAGCTTCAGGCTGCCCTTCATGTCGGACAGCACCATGTCCCCGCCCTTGGGGATCGCGGGGTTCTCCCGCGGGCCCTGCATCGCGATGTCGGCGGTCTGCGCGCCGGCCGCCTTCAGCACGCCGGACGGCTGGACCGAGTTCGCGGGCAGGTCGATGATGTCCGGGTTCTTGGACGCGGCCTGGGCGAACTTCCACACGATGTCCACGGTGTCGCCCACCTTGGCCGTGGCCGGCGCGGTGATCCCGACCTTCGTGGTGCCGTCGACGGGATCGATGCCCGCGGGCGGCACGCAGTGGGTGGCGTACGACACGTCGGCCGCCAGCGCGGGTGCCGCGGCCACGCCCAGCAGGACGCCCGCACCGCCCAGCGCCAGCGCGGCGCCCGCCGCCGCCAGTCTGCGTCCCCCGGCCGCTGTGCCTCTCCTTCGCATGCTCACGCTGGTCCCTTCGTGGTCGGAGTCGTAGGACTCGTCGGGCTGTCGTCGTGCGGTGCGGAGGGCCGGCCGGCCGGGCCGCCCGGAACGGCGTCCGGGGTGAACCACGGCAGGGTCGGAGTCGGGGCGTCCGCGTCGGCCGTGCGGGCCGGGGGCCCGGCCGTACGGGAGCGCGGCAGGGGCAGGGGCAGGCGCAGGCGCGCGGCGGGCCGGGGCGGGCGGCGCCGGTGCCCGGTGCCGCCCGGGCGGCGCGGCCGGATCCGGTCCACCACGGCCATGCCGACGCGGAACAGCGCGGTCGGCACGACCAGGCAGAGCAGGATCCAGAACAGCGTCACGCCCCACGGCCGGCCCACGCCCCAGGGCTGTTCGGCGAGCACCCGGCCGGCGTACTTCAGCGTCACGGTGTAGTCGCCGTGCGCCCCTGCCGACAGTTCGACCGGCAGCTCGACCTGCGCCTTCTTCCCGGGTGCCAGGGTGCCGTGCCACTGCCGCTCGTCCCACTCGGGGGCGAAGACGCCGTGCGCGGTGCCGACCCGGAACACCGGGTTCTCGATCGCGCCGGTGCCGGTGTTGCCGACGGTGAGGACCAGGGTGCGGCTCGGCGGCGCCCCGAACCAGGTCAGCAGGCCGCTCGACCCGGTCAGCCGGGTGTCGGAGAGCACGGCCAGCCGGCCGGCGGAGGGCTCGGCGGGCAGCGGGGCCACCGGATGCCCGGCGACCTCCAGGACGGCGTCGGCCTCCGCCTCGGCACCGGTGACGGTGGCCACGTGCACCACGCAGGGGCAGGGCACGGGCGGTTCGGCGACCGGGAGTCTCCGGCTGAAGGCGCCGTCGGCGTCGGTGGTCACGGCCCGGCCGTCGCCGTTGGCACAGGAGTTGGTGCCGCCGATGACACCCCGGGCCGGGGTGGCCCGCCCGCAGACCAGCACCATCAGCAGCGTCCGGGGCCGCCAGCCGGTGCCGCCGACGGTGACCGAGCCGCCGGCGCCGGCCTGCGCCGCCGACAGCTTCACCGCCGGCCCGTCCGCCGCCCGTACCGGCCCGGCCAGAGGGGCGAGGACCAGCAGCAGCGCGACGAGCACCGCCCCCGCGACCCGCCTCACGACACCGCTCCCGCCAACTCGCCCTCGCCGGACCGGAGGTGCCCGCGCCGCCTGAGGAGAAACACAGCCACACCCGCCGCCACCGCACCCACGCCGCCGGCCACCGCACCCCACGGCACGTACGCGGCCGACGTGCCGGCCGTGTCGCTCGCCCCGCCGGCCGCCGTCACCGTCAGCCGGACCCGTACCTCGTCCAGCACCGGACGGCCGGGCCACGGCTCGTCGAGGGTGCGCCGGGCACCCGGGGGCAGCCGGACCGGGAGGGTGCGCGGGGCGCGGTCCAGGACCCGGCCGAAGAGACCGTCGGCGCGTACCGCGAGCTTCGGCACGAGCACCGTCGTACCGCGGTTGACCAGCTCGTACGTGATCCGGTCCCCGTGCACGGCGAGGTGCTCGACGGTCAGCGCGGCGAGCGCGGGGCCGCCGACCCGCAGCCGGACCGGCACGGTCGCGGTACGGCCGTGCGTGTCCCGCGCGACGATCGCACCGGTGCGGTCACCGGGCGCGGCACCCTGCGGCACGGTCACCGTGAAGGGCACCTCGGCCCGGGTCCGGGCGGGGATCCGGACACCGCTCCGGGCGAACACCGCCGGCACACCGGTGCCGCGCAGCCGCACCGTGACCGCCGTCCGCCCGGCGTTGGTCACGGACACGGTGTCCCGCAGCACCGCTCCGGGAGCACCCTCGGCGTAGAACGCGGGCCGCCCGTCCCCCAGAGGCGCGAGCGACCACCCGCCGGACTGCGCCACGGCGGGCGGGGCGGCGGTCAGCAGGGAGAAGAGGAGGGTGAGGACGGCGGTGCCCACAGGGTGCGGGGCGCCCGAGGGCGGGCCGAGGACGCGTGCGGCGGGCGGCATGGGCGGCTCCAGCGGTGGTGGCCGGACGGTTCGGCGGGCGGCACGGGGTGCGGTCCGGGCGGGTCGGTCAGCGACGGGCCGGCTGGCCGCGCCGGGTCAGCCACAGGGCGCCCGCCGCTCCGGCCAGGAGGACCGTGCCGCCGAGCGTGCCCAGGGCGACCGCGGAGTCCTCGGGGCCGGTCTGCGGCAGCTGCCCGCCGGAGGTCGTACCGCCCGAGGACGACGAGGAGCCGCCGCCGGAGGACGAGCCGCCGGCCGCCGTGACGTCCAGGGTCAGGGACGGCTTCGGGTTGTTGGTCGGCGTGCAGGTCGTCGTCGTACCGAGCGCCTTGATGGTGAGCGTGCCCGCCGTGAGGGTGACCTTGCCGCTCTTCCTCGGCGTGTACGTGCCGCTCAAGTCGCTGATCTTTATCGGGGTGTTGGCCGGGATCGCGGCGGCGTTCGCGGGGCCGCTCACCGCGAGTGTGCCGCTGTCGGCGCCGCCCAGCTTGATGGTGGCGCTCGGGCTCATCGCCCCTTTGCCCAGCTCGACCGGGCTGGAGGAGACGCCCTTCTGCCAGGACATGGTGACCTTGTAGCCGCTGCCGCTCTTGACGCCCTTGATGTCGATGGGCGAGACGGCGCTCTTGACGCCGATCGGCGTCTGGCAGCGGTAGTTGACGTCGACGACGTCGGCGTGGGCCGCCGGCGCGGCCAGCAGCACCGCCGAGCCGGCCAGGGCCGCGGCGGACACGAGCGCGGCGGTTCGTTTCGGGTACGACACGGTCGGTCCACCCCATTCATTCCTGACGGCATATCAGATTCGGCCGTCAAGGTACGCCGGGGGTCGTGAGGAAGGAAGACACGTCACACGCCGGAGTTGTGGTGATCCGGCGCGTGCGAAGGGGTGCCGGAGTGGAGACGGGGGCTCGGGTGCCCGCCGGCAACGGTCAGGCGGGCGCGCCCAGTTCCGCCCACACGGTCTTGCCCGAGCGGCCCGGGGTACGTACGACGCCCCAGTCCAGGCACAGTCGCTGCACGATGAACATGCCGTGGCCGCCGGGGCGGCCGGCGCGGTGCGGGGTGCGCGGGGCCGGCTGGCCGGTGCCCCGGTCGGAGACCTCGAGCCGGATCACCTTGTTGTCGCAGGCGATGACCACTTCCTCGGGGCCCTCGGCGTGCAGGCAGGCGTTGGTGACCAGTTCGGAGACGACGAGCAGCACATCCTCGGCGGCGGCCCGCTGGTCGGCGGTGGCGGCGGGCAGCCAGCCCCATGCGTACAGCGCCTGGCGGGCGAAGTCGCGGGCCAGCGGAACGACCCCGCTCTCGCCCTCCAGGGGGAGTCTGCGCACGCGTCGGCCCGCGGCCGGCGGTGTGCCGTCGGCCGGTCCGGACGTCACGGACGGCGCGGCTGCCCCCGTGGCTGCGCCGGCGGACGGCGCCTCCCCCTCGGACACCCCGGAAGCGCCGCTGGGCTCCGGGCCGCGGTCGCCCGGCGAGCAAGGCCGGGTGGTGCTCATCAGCGCTTCACCTCACCGATTCACCAGTTCACGATTCAATAGTCCGGTCAGCAGTCCGGACCGCGGCCCGGCGAGCAGCCGGGTCACCGGTCCGGCACGGTCGACGCCGGCCGGTCGTACGCCGTCCGGCCGCCGGCCGGGCACCGCCCGCCCACCACCGGGGCGGGGTCCCGTACCGGACAGATCCTGCCTTCTTCTGCCCTCTCCTGCCCGACCGATCCGGCGGAACACCCCCCTCTTCGGCGTGACGGACGCGACGCCCGCGAAGGCCGGTGCGCGGACCGGGCCGGCGGGGAGGGTCGACGGGGTCAGTCGGCACCGTCGGCCAGGGCCGCCTCCACGGAGTCGTGGACGGTGAAGACCGCCTCGGCCCCGGTGATCTCGAACACGCGGGCGACCACCGGCTGCATTCCGGCCAGATGGACCCCGCCCCCGGCGGCCTCGGCCTTCAAGCGGGCACCGAGCAGGACGTTCAGCCCGGTGGAGTCACAGAACTCCAGGCGTGTGCAGTCCACCACGAGCCGCGAGAAGCCCTTGTCCAGGAGGTCGTCGAGGGGCTCGCGCAACAGATCGGCGGTGTGGTGGTCCAGCTCACCCGCCGGTGTCACAACGGCGCTGGAGCCCTCTTCCCGCACCTCCACCAGAAGCCGGCCCGACTGTGCGCTGCCGACCGTCCCGTGGTCCATGCCGTCTCTCTCCCGAGGTCGTGGCTGCTGATGCCCGTGGCTGCTGATGCCCTCGAACATTACGCCCTCCCTGCGCACTCCGACACCCGAACATCCGCACAGAATCGGACATACTACCACAGAACGCACTTGCGACCCGCTCGGTGTACCGGGTAGGGCTAGTAAGGACACACATTCCTACACGCCGGCTTCGGAGGCGCCGCACACCGCAGTGCACGTACTGGCTTCGGCAGCCATATGCCGAGAACGATGGAGGACACCCATGTCACCCCGGCTCGACGCATCGCATACCCCGATCGCGACGTCGACACCCCCACCGGAACAACTGGATCATCCCATCGACCCCCTCGACTCCTTCGAGGGACTCCCGGAGATCCCCCCGTACGACGAGATCGGCCCGGTCGATGCGCGGGCCCTGTCCAAGACCCTCTTCGAGCGGCTGGAGTCGCTGGAGGAAGGGACGCACGAGTACTCGTACGTCCGCAACACCCTCGTCGAGCTGAACCTCGCGCTCGTCAAGTTCGCCGCCTCCCGCTTCCGCTCACGCAGCGAGCCGATGGAGGACATCATCCAGGTCGGCACCATCGGCCTGATCAAGGCGATCGACCGCTTCGAACTCTCCCGCGGTGTGGAGTTCCCCACCTTCGCGATGCCGACCATCATCGGCGAGATCAAGCGGTTCTTCCGTGACACCTCGTGGTCCGTGCGCGTCCCGCGCCGGCTGCAGGAGCTGCGGCTCGACCTCGCCAAGGCGGGCGACGAGCTGGCGCAGCAGCTGGACCGCGCCCCCACGGTCACGGAACTCGCCGAGCGCCTCGGCATCTCCAACGACGAGGTCGTCGAGGGCATGGCCGCCTCGAACGCCTACACCGCCTCCTCGCTGGACGCCCAGCCCGAGGAGGACGAGTCCGAGGGCGCGCTCGCGGACCGCATCGGGTACGAGGACCACGGGCTCGAAGGCATCGAGTACATCGAGTCGCTCAAGCCCCTGATCGCCGAACTCCCGCCCCGGGACCGGAAGATCCTCTCCCTGCGCTTCGTGGCGAACATGACCCAGTCGGAGATCGGCGAGGAACTCGGCATCTCCCAGATGCACGTGTCCCGGCTGCTGTCGCGCACGCTGGTACGGCTGCGCAAGGCGCTGACGCTGGACGAGTGACGCCTGGCGTGCCGCGGTGAGCGGTCCGGCCGACGACGCCGGGCCGCCGCGCGGCACCCGGGCCACCACACCGGGTGGTGGGTACCCGAAGCCCCAACCGTTATGCGGTTACTCACGGAAACATCTATCCGCGACGCACCCCGTCCACCACTATGGCCCCCCAACCGGCTGGTATGTCAGCTGCTTTCGGGACGGGGGTGTCGCATGGCCGAGGCGGGCCACGTCACGGCGGAGGGCCACGAGGACGCGCCGGACGCACGGCTGACGGAGCTGCTGCGCTCCGCCACCGCAACGGCGTACCCGGCGCTCCAGGAGCTGCGCCGGCGGCACCACCCGGCGGTCCTCCGCTACGCCCGGCTGTGCGCGGTGAGCGAGCCCGTGGCCGGCCGGCTGGCGGCCGAGGCGTTCACCACGGCGGCCCGCGAGACGGCCCGGGGCGTCGAGCCGGCCGTCCCCCTGCGGCACCGGCTGCTGCTGCTCACCGCCCGGCTGGCGGCCGGCTGGGCGCACGACGAACGCTCGGCCGGAGTCGACCCGGGCCTGCTGCTGGTGCTGAACGCCGCCGGCCGGCCCGAGGGTCCGACCCCGCCCCTCCTCCCGGCGTTCCAGTCCCTGCCGTCCCGCACCCAGGGCCTGCTCTGGTACGGCGTCCTCGACGCGGAACCCGCGGAGCGCACCGCCGCCTTCCTCGGCCTGAGCCGCACCGACGTCGCCTACGGCACCCCGCAGGCCGTCAAGGCCCTGGCCCAGGCCTGCCTGCGGCACCGCCTGGCCGCCTCCGACGATCCGCGCTGCGCGGACTTCCGGCGGCTGATCGAGGAGGCGGTACGGCCGAACGCGCCGCGCCACAGCGCCGACCTGGACGCCCACATGGCGCGCTGCCCGCACTGCACGGCCGCGTTCGAGGACCTGCGGGCACTGCGGGACGCGCCGCGGCAGGCCCTGGCCGAGGGCCTGCTGCCGTGGCGCGGAACGGCGTACCTGCGCCAGGACGAGCCGACGGCGCCCGCGCCCGTACCCGCCGGGGCGGACCGGGCGGGCCGGCACCGCGTCCTTCTGGGCTCGGCGGCCCTGGGCGTGGCCCTGGTCCCGCTCCTGGTCCTCCTGCTCGCCCCCGCGCACTCCGACGACCGGCAGCCGACGGCGGCCACCCCGGCCCCCGTCGCCGTGACGGTGACGGCGACGGTCTCCGTCACCCCGTCTCCGTCCCCGTCCCCGTCCCCCTCCTCCTCTCCGTCCCCGTCCCCCACCTCCAAGTCCCCTTCTCCCGAGCCGACTTCCCGCCGTCCGGCCCCGCCCCCGTCCCCGCCGCGCCGGAAGACCCCCAGCCCGACGCCCCCGCCCGCCCCGCCGGGCACCGCGTACGCCCAGGTGGTGAACCTCGGCACGGGCCGCTGTCTGGACATCCGCTACGGCGACCTGTCGCAGGGCAACGACGTCGTCACGGCCCCCTGCACCTCCTCCGCCACCCAGCGCTGGCGCGTCGACCCCTATATGGGCGTGCTCCGCTCGGCGGCCGACGACGCGTTCTGCCTGGACAGCCGGGGCTCGGTCGACCGGGGCGTGGGCATCTGGGAGTGCGACGCGGTCTACAGCCGCAACGGCGCCAACCTCCGCTTCACCGTCGACCCCGACGGCACGATCCGCCCGGCCATCGCCATCGAGACGGCGGTGACCCCGGACGGGGAGGACGGCGTGGCCCTGCGGTCGCTGGACGGCGGCCGGGACCAGCGGTGGCGGGCGGGCGCGGCCTGAAACGACCCGCGCTTAGGCTGTCCGGGCCCGGTGACCTGCGACTGGGCGACGACTGCCGCACGCCGTACTCGGTGACCCCGGTGCGCCCGCCGTCGGCTCTTCCCCGCTTCCCGCACGTCCCCGAGGAGTGTCCATGCCCGTCACGGCGGCCCGCAGCGGCCGACTGGCCGATCTTCCCGTTCTGCTGGTCGCGGTGGTCTGGGGCTCCAGCTACCTGGCCGCCAAGGGCGTCACCACGGAGCGGACCGTGCTCGCCGTGCTGGTGCTGCGGTTCGCCGCGGCCCTGCCGGTGCTGATGGCCGCGGGACGGCGGCGGCTGCGCGCGCTGAGCGCGGTGCAGCTGCGCGGCGCCGGGCTGCTGGGGCTGATCCTCGCCGGGATCTTCCTGCTGGAGACGTACGGGGTGGTGCACACCTCGGCGACGAACGCGGGCCTGATCATCAGCCTCACCATGGTGTTCACCCCGCTCGCCGAGAGCGCGGTGCGCGGCACCCGGCTGCCGGGGTCCTTCCTGGCCGCGGCCGGGCTGTCGGTGCTGGGCGTGGCGCTGCTGACCCAGGGCGCGGGTTTCACCGCCCCGACCGGCGGCGACCTGCTGATGCTCGGTGCCGCCGTGGCCCGTACCGTGCACGTCCTCGCCATGTCCCGGATGGAGTCGGTGCGCGGCGCGGACGCGCTGTCGCTGACCACCGTCCAACTGGGCGGGGCCGTCCTCGTGTTCGCCGCCCTGGTGGCGCTGCCGGGCACCGGCGCCTCGCCCTGGTCGGCCGCGGCCGGCTTCGACGGCGGGGACTGGCTGGGGCTGCTGTACCTGGCCGTGTTCTGCACGCTGTTCGCGTTCTTCGTGCAGATGTGGGCGGTCCGCCGTACCTCCCCGTCCCGGGTCAGCCTGCTGCTCGGCACGGAGCCGGTGTGGGCGGCGGCCGTCGGCATCGCCGTCGGCGGCGACCGCCCGGGCCTCCTCGGCCTCCTCGGCGCGGTCCTGGTGCTCGCCGGTACGGCGTGGGGGCGGTCGGTGGCGGACCGGGAGCGGGACGTCGCCGGGACGGGTACCGGCGACGGGAAGGCTCCTGCGGGCGGGGGCGTTCCGGAGAGCGGCGCGATGGAGCGCGCCTGACCGGCGCGGCCTGGCCGGTCGTCAGACGACGCGTGCGCCCCTGCGCCACACCTCGCTGACCAGCGGCACGCCCGGCCGGTACGCCAGGTGGACGTGGCTCGGGGCGTCGAGCAGGACGAGGTCCGCCCGGGCGCCGGGGGTGAGCCGGCCGATGTCGGTGCGGCGGAGGGCCGCGGCGCCGCCCGCCGTGGCCGACCAGACCGCCTCGTCCGGGGTCATCCGCATGTCCCGGACGGCCAGGGCGATGCAGAACGGCACGGACGAGGTGAAGGACGAGCCGGGGTTGCAGTCGGTGGAGAGGGCGACCGTCACGCCCGCGTCCAGCAGGCGGCGGGCGTCGGGCCACTCGGCGCGGGTGGAGAACTCGGCGCCGGGCAGGAGGGTGGCGACCGTGCCGCTGTTGGCCAGGGCGTCGACGTCCGCGTCCGTGAGGTGGGTGCAATGGTCGGCGCTGGCCGCGTCCAGCTCGACGGCCAGCTGGACGCCGGGGCCGTAGGAGAGCTGGTTGGCGTGGACGCGCGGGTGCAGGCCCTTGGCCTTGCCGGCGGTGAGGATCGCGCGGGCCTGGTCGCCGTCGAAGGCGCCCTTCTCGCAGAAGACGTCGATCCAGCGGGCGTGCGGCGCGCAGGCGTCCAGCATTTCGCCGGTGACGAGGGCGACGTAGGCCGCCGGGTCGTCGGCGTAGTCGGGGGAGACGATGTGCGCGCCGAGGTACGTCACCTCGTCGGTGTGCTCGGCCGCGATGCGCAGGGCGCGGGACTCGTCCTCGACGGTCAGGCCGTAGCCCGACTTGGTCTCGAAGGTGGTGGTGCCCTGGCGGAGCGCCTCCGTCAGGTAGTGGGTGAGGTTCGCCTCCAGTTCCGCGTCGGTGGCGGCGCGGGTGGCCGCGACCGTGGTGCGGATGCCGCCCGCCGTGTACGAGCGGCCGGACATGCGGGCGTTGAACTCCTGGGTGCGGTCGCCGGCGAACACCAGGTGGGAGTGGGAGTCCACGAAGCCCGGCAGCACCGCCCGGCCGCCCGCGTCGACCCGGTTGTCAGTGGCGGGTGCTTTGCTGGATTCACCGGTCCACGCGACGCGGTCGCCGTCGATGACGACGGCCGCGTCCTGGATCAGACCGAGAGGGGAGCCGTCACCGAGGGAGGGGTCGTTGGTGACCAGCGTGGCGATGTTGGTGATGACGGTGCTGCTGCTCATGGTGTCCTCAAGGATGACGATGGGGTTCAGCCGCGCAGGGCGTCGATGGCGTCCGCGAGCGCTGCCGGCACGTCCGGTACGAGCTGGTGGACCCCGTCCCGTACGACCTGACGTCCGCCCACGACCGTGTGGCGCACGTCCGCCGCGGAGGCGGCGAATACGGCGGTCTCCGCGCCGAGTCGCGGCACCGGTCCCGCTGTCCTGACGGAGTCGAGGGCGACGGTGGTGAAGTCGGCGAGCGCCCCCGCCTCCAGCGTGCCCGCGTCCTGCCAGCCCAGAGCCGCGTGGCCGTCCGCCGAGGCCGCGCGCAGCAGAGCCGCGGCCGTCCAGTGGCCGCGGGTGCGGGTGCGCAGCCGCTCGTTCAGCTCCATCGCGCGCGCCTCTTCGAGCAGGTCGATGACGGCGTGGCTGTCGGAGCCGAGGGAGAGCGGGGAGCCGGCCCGCTGGAGGGCGACGGCGGGGCCGATGCCGTCGGCCAGGTCCCGCTCGGTGGTGGGGCACATGCAGGTGCCCGTGCCGGAGCCGCCGAGCAGGGCGATGTCCTCGTCGGTGAGATGGGTGTTGTGCACGCCGGTGGTGCGCGGCCCGAGGACACCGTGGTCGGCGAGCAGCCGGGTGGGTGTACGGCCGTGCGCGGCGAGGCACGCGTCGTTCTCGGCGGTCTGCTCCGACAGGTGCACGTGCAGCGGGGCCCGCCGCTCCTCCGCCCACCCGGCCACGGTCGCCAACTGCCCTGCGGGCACGGCCCGTACGGAGTGAATCGCCGCCCCGATCCGCGCGTGATCCCGCTCCTTGAGAACTGCACAGCGTTCGGCCCAGGCCTCCGCGCTGCCGTCGGAGAAGCGCAGCTGGTGCCTGTTCGGCGGCTCCCCGAAGCCGGAGGAGAGGTAGCAGGTGTCGAGGAGGGTGATCCGGATGCCGGCCTCGGCGGCGGCGGCGATCAGCGCCTCGCCCATGGCGTTGGGGTCGGCGTAGGGGGTGCCGCCGGGGGCGTGGTGCACGTAGTGGAACTCGCCGACACAGGTGATGCCGGCCAGCGCCATCTCGGCGTACACCGCGCGGGCGAGCGCGTGGTAGGTCTCCGGGGTCAGGTGGTCGGCGACGGAGTACATGACCTCGCGCCAGGTCCAGAAGGTCCCGGAGCCGACCTGGACGGTGCCGCGCAGGGCGCGGTGGAAGGCGTGGGAGTGGGCGTTCGCCAGGCCCGGGAGGGTCAGACCGCGCAGGATCTCGGCGCCGGGCGGCGGGGTGGGGACGCCGGTGCGGACGGCGGTGATCCGCCCGCCTTCCACGTCGACGGCCACGCCCGGCTCGACGTGGGTGTCGAGCCAGGCGTGCTCCAGCCAGTACGTCCGTGTGGTCACGTGCAGGCCAGCCCTTCCAGTACGTCGGCGAGTGCGCGCACCCCGGCCACGCAGTCGTCCTCGGCCGCGAACTCGGCCGGGGAGTGCGAGACACCGGTGGGGTTGCGCACGAACAGCATGGCGGTCGGGATGCTCCCGGAGAGGATCCCGGCGTCGTGTCCGGCCCCGGTTCCCAGGACGGGCACCGTCAGGCCGGTGTCCTGGCCCAGGATGCGGCCGAGTTCGTCCCGCAGGGCGTGGTCGAACTCCACGACCGGGGTGAAGGACTCCCGGACCACGTCGAGATCGATGCCGTGCGCGGTGGCGTACTCGCGCGCGGCCTTCTCCACTCCCCCGACGACCGCGTCCAGGGTCTCCTGGTCGGCGGCGCGGGAGTCGAGCCAGCCGCGCACCAGCGAGGGGATCGCGTTGACCCCGTTCGGTTCCACCGCGATCTTCCCGAAGGTGGCGACGGCACCGGCGAGGGCGGCCTCCCGGCGGGCGGCGAGCACGGTCTCGGCGTACGACAGCATGGGGTCGCGCCGGTCGACCAGCCGGGTGGTGCCGGCGTGGTTGGCCTCGCCGCGGAAGTCGAACCGCCACCGCCCGTGCGGCCAGATGGCACTGGCGATGCCGACCCGGTCACCGGAAAGGTCCAGCGCGCGGCCCTGCTCGACGTGCAGCTCCACGAAGGCGCCGATCCGGGCCAGCCGCTCGGGGTCGGGTCCGATGCCGTCGGGGTCGTACCCGGCGGCCTCCATGGCCTTCGGCAGGCTGATCCCGTCACCGTCGGTGAGCCGGTGGGCCTGCTCGACGGTCAGCTCCCCCGCGGTGAGCCGGGACCCGACACAGGCCAGCCCGAACCGGGCGCCCTCCTCGTCACCGAAGTTGACGATGGCGAGGGGCTTGCGCGGCCCCGCTCCCCGGCCGCGCAGTTCGTCCAGGGCGGCGAAGGAGGACACGACCCCGAGGGGCCCGTCGAAGGCGCCGCCGTCCGGCACGGAGTCCAGATGCGACCCGGTGACGACGGCGTCCCCGGCGGCCGGGTCCCCGAGCCAGGCCCACTGGTTCCCGTTCCGGTCGACCTCGTAGGTCAGCCCCCGCGCCTCGGCCTGCTCCTTGAACCAGGCCCGGCAGTCGGAGTCGGCACCGGTCCAGGCGTAGCGGCGGTAGCCGCCGGAGGCGGAGCTGCGGCCGATCGGCAGCAGCTCCGCCCACATGCTGTGGAAGGTCACGCCTGGTCACCCTCGCGCATAGGCACCCGCACCCCGCGCTCCTGCGCGACCGACTCCGCGATGTCGTATCCCGCGTCCACGTGCCGGATGACGCCCATACCGGGGTCGTTGGTGAGCACGCGACGGATCTTCTCGCCGGCCAGCTTCGTACCGTCGGCCACCGTGACCTGCCCGGCGTGGATGGACCGGCCCATCCCCACGCCACCGCCGTGGTGGAGGGACACCCACGACGCACCGGACGCCACGTTGACCATCGCGTTCAGCAGCGGCCAGTCGGCGATGGCGTCGGAGCCGTCGAGCATGGCCTCGGTCTCGCGGTAGGGGGAGGCCACGGAGCCGCAGTCGAGGTGGTCGCGGCCGATCGCCAGGGGAGCCGCCAGCTCACCGCTCGCGACCATGTCGTTGAACCGCTCGCCGGCCTTGTCGCGCTCGCCGTAGCCGAGCCAGCAGATGCGGGCGGGCAGACCCTGGAAGTGGACGCGCTCGCCGGCCATCTTGATCCAGCGGGCCAGGGACTCGTTCTCGGGGAACAGCTCCAGGATCGCCTTGTCGGTCTTGGCGATGTCGGCCGGGTCGCCGGACAGGGCCGCCCAGCGGAACGGGCCCTTGCCCTCGCAGAAGAGGGGCCGGATGTAGGCGGGGACGAAGCCGGGGAAGGCGAACGCCCGGTCGTAGCCGGCGAGCTGGGCCTCGCCGCGGATGGAGTTGCCGTAGTCGAAGACCTCGGCACCGGCGTCCATGAAGCCGACCATGGCCTCGACGTGCTTCGCCATGGACTCACGCGCGCGGGTGGTGAAGCCGGCCGGGTCCTTCGCGGCGGCGTCGGCCATGTCCTCGAAGGCGATGCCGACGGGCAGGTACGACAGCGGGTCGTGGGCGGAGGTCTGGTCCGTGACGATGTCGATGGGGGCGTTCATCGCGAGCAGCTGCGGGACCAGCTCGGCCGCGTTGCCGAGGACGCCGATGGACAGCGGGCGGCGGGCGTCGCGGGCCTCGGTGGCCAGCTGGAGCGCGTGGTCCAGCGAGTCCGCCTTGACGTCCAGGTAGCGGTGCTCGATGCGGCGGTCGATGGCGCGCGGGTCGCAGTCGATGCAGATGGCGACGCCGTCGTTCATGGTCACGGCGAGCGGCTGGGCGCCGCCCATGCCGCCGAGGCCGGCGGTGAGGGTGATCGTGCCGGCGAGGGTGCCGCCGAACTTCTTCGCGGCGACGGCGGCGAAGGTCTCGTAGGTGCCCTGGAGGATGCCCTGGGTGCCGATGTAGATCCAGGAGCCGGCGGTCATCTGGCCGTACATGGTCAGGCCGAGGGCCTCCAGGCGGCGGAACTCCTCCCAGTTGGCCCAGTCGCCGACCAGGTTGGAGTTGGCGATGAGGACGCGCGGGGCCCACTCGTGGGTCTGCATCACGCCGACCGGGCGGCCGGACTGGACCAGCATGGTCTCGTCCTGCTTGAGGGTCCTCAGGGTGCGGACCATGGCGTCGAAGGAGCGCCAGTCACGGGCGGCCTTGCCGGTGCCGCCGTAGACGACGAGCTTGTCGGGGTGCTCGGCGACCTCGGGGTCCAGGTTGTTCTGCAGCATGCGCAGTGCGGCTTCCTGCTGCCATCCCAGGGCGCTGAGTTCCGTGCCGCGCGGTGCTCGTACGGGGCGGGGTCCCGACATCGTCTGCCTCCTCCTGTGCCTACGTCTATTCACATCCTGTCGTTCTGAATAGAGCTAGTCAATACATCGGGGCGAGCGCGTCCGGGCACGGCGGGTGTTTGGCTGGAAGCACCTAGACCCTGACAGGACGGGGAAGCCGTGGAAGAGATCGAGACCATGGAGGACATCGAGAGCGAGGCCCGGGAGCGGGCGGACCGGCGGGACCAGGCGGTGCGGGCCGCGGTCGAGCGGGGACTGCTGGGCCCGGACGCGGCCGTCGTGGGCCTGCTGGACGTCACCGGCATCCAGGAGTCGGCGGCGGCCCTGCGGTCGGCGTTCGAGGCGGTGACCGCGCCCGGCACCCCCGTGCTGCACGCCTTCGCGGTGAAGGCGACCCCGCTGGTGCCGGTGGTGCGCCTGCTGCACGAGGCCGGCATCGGCGCGGAGGTGGCGAGCCCCGGCGAGCTGGCGCTGGCCCGCGCGGCCGGGGTGCCGCCCGCCCGGACGGTGCTGGACTCGCCGGCCAAGACCCCGGCGGAGCTGCGCGAGGCGCTGGCCCTGGGCATCGCCGTGAACGCGGACAACCCGCAGGAGCTGGACCGCCTGGACGCCGCCATCGGCTCCGCGCCCACCCGGTCCCCGCTCGGCCTCCGGGTCAACCCGCAGATCGGCGCGGGCACGATCGGGGCGACCTCGACGGCGACGCGGACCTCGAAGTTCGGGGTGGCACTGCGGGACGAGGGGGCGCGCGCCTGGGTCGTGCGGGCGTACGCGGCCCGGCCGTGGCTGACCCGGCTGCACGCGCACACCGGCTCGCAGGGCATCCCGCTGCCGCTGCTGGCCCAGGGGGTGGCGGAGGTGTACGCGCTCGCGGAGGAGATCAACGCGGCCGTCGGACGGCGGCAGGTCGACACGATCGACATCGGCGGCGGGCTGCCGGTGAACGTCACGTCGGAGGAGACGGCACCGTCGTATGCGCGGTACGCGCGGCTGCTGGCCGCACAGGTGCCGGGGCTGTTCGACGGGCGGTACGGGCTGGTGACCGAGTTCGGACGGTCGCTGATGGCCAAGAACGGGACGGTGGTGGCCCGGGTGGAGTACACCAAGAGCGCGGGCGGGCGGCGGATCGCGGTGACGCACGCGGGCGTGCAGGTGGCGGCGCGGACGGTGTACATGCCGGGGGCGTGGCCGCTCAGGATCGCCGCGTACGACGCCGAGGGGCGGCCGAAGACGGGGCCGGAGACGGTGCAGGACGTGGCCGGTCCGGCCTGCTTCTCGGGCGACCTGCTCGCCGAGGGACGCGCGCTGCCCCTGCTGGAGCAGGGCGACTACGCGGCGGCGCTGGACACCGGCGCGTACTACTTCGCCCACCACTACGCCTACAACTCCCTCGCCCGGCCGGGCATCCACGGCTTCGCCCCGGACGGCGCCGGAGGCATCGCCTTCGCCGTCGTGCGGGAGCCGCAGACCGTCGCGGAGGTGGTGGCGGAATCCGGAGGGGCGCACGCGTCCGCGCTGACCACCCTCCGCGCCCCCGGGAGCCGTTGACACGCCCCGGCCACCCCTCGAACAAATGGACCAACTGCCGTGACACACACGTCAGTTGACCAACACTAGTACGCCGCAAGCATGTTCCACCGGAAAATGCCAAAGGCCTCACTCCCCGCGCACACGTTGCGTAGTGTCGACGTCACTCAGCCGGAGTCCCAGGCGGGAGGGGAGCCACGGTGCCCGGAATCGACGAGTGCCTGCTGGAAGCGATGCGACTGCCCGGCGCGCGGGGAGCCGCGCTGGTGGACTGGACGAGCGGACTCGCGCTCGGCACGGTCGGGGAGGCGCCCGGCGACGATCACGAGACGACCGCCGCCGAGGCCGCCGAGCTGGCCCGGATGGCGGCCGAGCACGGCACCTTCGCGGCGCGCGGCGCCGACCCGGCGCCGGTGGAGGACGTGATCATCAGCAACGGGGACAGCTACCACCTGCTGCGCTTCGTGGACACGTCCTTCGACAGCAGCGTGTTCCTGCACCTGTGGGTCGACCGTGAGGAGGGCAACCTCGCGCTCGCCCGGATCCGGCTCGGCGAGATGGCCGCCCGGCTGGTGCTGGGATGACCGTGGTCAGGACACCACCGCCGGCGCTGCCCGTGCGGGACAGGCGGGCCACGCGCGCCCTGTCCCCGATGCTGACCCGGCTCGCCGAGGAGCGGGCCACCGGCGTCCTGGTCCGCGAGCACGGCACCCTCCACCTGGCCGAGGGCCGGGTGGTGCACGCCGAGAGCCCCCTCGCCCCCGGCCTGGACGTGCTCCTCACCGCCCACGGCACCCTCGCGGCCACCGCCTGGCAGCAGGCCGCGGCACGGGCCCCGGGGCCCCCGCACGCGGCCGAACTCCTGCTGCGCTCCGGAGTGCTGCCCACCGGCGCGCTGGAGCTGTGCCACCTGGACGCGCTGTACGACGCCGGGTACTTCGCGCTGGCGCCGAGCGGCACCCCGGGCCGGTTCCGCTACGACCCCGCGCCCCGGCTCGGCCCGCTGCCCTCGGTCCCCGTCGTCGCGCTGGAACGCGAGACGCTGCGCCGCCGTCTGCTGCTGCACCGGCTGTGGCCCGACCCGGCCGCCGACAGCGCCCCGCTGAGCCGCGCGGACCCGGCGGGCCGCACCGCGGCGGCGCCGGTCACGCCCCGACAGCGGGCCGTCCTGGACCGCGTGGACGGCGTCCGCACGGCCGCCGACATCGCCCGGAACCTGGGCCGGCAGGCGTTCCACACGCTGGTCGACGTGCGCCGGCTCACCGCGGCCGGGCAGATCACGCCCGTGTCCACGGCACCGGCCCCGCCGCCACCGCCCCCATCACCGCCACCGCCCCACATGGTCACCACCGACCCCGACATCGCGCTGCTGAAGAGGCTCAGGGATGCGCTGGAGGCGCTTTGAACGGCACCGCCCCGCCGAGAGGAGACACCTGATGGCGACCGAGGAGGACCTGCGGACCGTCCTGGCCGAGCTGCACCGGCTGCGCGCCCGGGTACCGCAGCTCACCGGCGCCCTCGCGGCGGGCGTCGACGGCCTCGTCGTCGCGCACGACACCCCCGGGGCCGACCCGGAGGGCCTTGCCGCGCTCACCGCCGCCGCGCTCGGCGTCGCCGTGCGGATCACCGACGCCACCGGCAACGGCGGCTTCCGGGAGCTGCTCGTGCGCGGCGAGCGCGGCTACATCGCCACCTACGCGGCCGGCCGCACCGCCGTACTGACCCTGCTCGCCCAGGACCGGGTGAACGTCGGCCGGCTGCACCTGGAGGGCCGCCGGGCCGGCGCCCGCATCGGGGAGCTGCTGGACGCCGCCGAGGCCGCCGCCCAGGCCGCCAGCCCGCCCGGCAGGGCCCTGGGCGCCGTCAGCGCGGCGCCCCCGACCCGCACCCGGACCACCCGGACCACCCGCACCGCGAGCGCCGAAGCGCGCACCGCGACCGACAGTTGAACCCTTCGAGAGGAACGGCCATGGCCAACACCGAGACCGCACTGAAGGAAGCCCTCACCTCCATCGAGGGCGCCACCGGCGTCGCGCTCGTCGACTACACCAGCGGGATGGCGCTGGGCACGATGGGCGGCAGCAAGAGCTTCGACCTGAACGTGGCCGCCGCCGGCAACACCGACGTGATCCGCGCCAAGATGCGCACGATGGAACACCTGGGCCTCAAGGGCGAGATCGAGGACATCCTGATCACGCTGTCGGACCAGTACCACCTGATCCGCCTGCTCAAGGGCCGCGGCGGCAACGGCCTGTTCCTCTACCTGGTCCTGGACTCGTCCCGGGCCAACCTGGCGATGGCCCGGCACCAGCTCAAGAGGATCGAGGAGGACCTGGAGGTCTGACGGCACCTCAGACGTGCGCCGCGGTACGGCGGCGGGCCCCGCCCGGGGCCGCGTCGCCGGCCGCGATGCCCGTACCGCGCAGGCCCTTCACGGCCTTGCCCGCCGGGCGCCCGCCGCGCCGGTCGAGCCAGTCGACGCGCACCCACAGCAGCGTCTGCCCGGCCCGCTCCAGCCGCCCGAGCCAGGCGGCCTTCAGCCGCAGCCCGGTGCCGAGCCCGGCCAGCAGCATGCCGCCGGCCGCGGGCACCGCGAAGGCGGAGCCGAGCGCGACCGCCCAGCCGAGCAGCAGCCACCAGCGGTGCCCCCGGCGCCAGGCCCGCACGGTCACCGCCCGGTCCTGGAGGACGTCGTACTTGCCCGCGCGGGCCGCCCCGCGGGCGAGGGCCCGGTACCGGCCCCGCCGGACCAGCGGCACCACGGCCGCGCCGATCAGGAACAGCGCCGCCCCCGCCAGTACGCCGATCCGGCGCCCGGTCACTCCCTCCGGTACGGCACCGACCCCGGCGGCGACCACTCCGAGCCACCACAGCGGCGCGGCCCCCGCCCGTACGACGACGGCCATCCGGGCCAGTCCCTGTCCTCCACGTCCTCCACGCGCCACGTCAGCCTCCCGCGTCACATGTTCCACACAGCGCATGCGTCTCACAGGGACGCTAAGGGCAGAACGTGAGACGAGTCTGAGAAAGGCCGTGCGGGAGAGTCACTCCACGAACAGCCCGCGGGCCGCCGCCTTCGCGTCGAACTCCTCCAGGCGGGCCTGGGCGTCCGGCAGGTCGTCGCAGAGCGCCTCCAGCAGCACCCGGCCGAGCAGCATCGGCGCGCACGCGGTGTCGAAGGCGAGCCCGGTGCCGACGGCGGCGGGCAGCAGCAGGTCGGAGTACTTGGCGACCGGCGCGAACGCCGAGTCGGCGACCGTGACGACGGTCAGGCCCGCGTCCCTGGCGTAGGAGAGGGTGTCCACGACCTCGCGCGGATGCCGGGGCAGCGCGAAGCACAGCAGGGCGGTGGCGCCGGCCCGGACGGCGGCGTCGACGCGGTCGTGGATCATCGTGCCGCCCTCGTGGAGCAGCCGGACGTCCGGGTGGACCTTGGCGGCGAAGTAGGCGAAGCCGTAGGCCTGGGAGGCGGCGGCGCGCAGTCCGAGCACCGGCAGCGGGCGGGAGGCGGCGAGGATCCGGCCGGCCTTCTGCACCGGCCGCGGGTCGGCGAGCAGCTCGGCCAGGTGCTTCAGGTTCTCGATCTCGGCCTCGACGGCCTGCTGGTACTCGTTGTACGCACCCGCCTCGGCGGCCGGCTCGGCGGGCACGACCTCGCGCAGGTGCTTGCGCAGGGCGGGGTAGCCGTCGAAGCCGAGGGCCACCGCGAACCGGGTCACCGACGGCTGGCTGACCCCGGCCAGCTCCGCCAGCTCCACGCTGGACAGAAAGGGCACGTCGGCGGCGCGGCGCACCATGCTGTGCGCGATGCGGCGCTGGGTCGGTGTGAGCCGGTGGCCCTCGAAGAGCACCTGCAAGCGGTTCGCAGGGCTGTCGTTCGCGCTCATGACGTACTCCCCCTCCAGATCTCCTCGACGCCCCGGGAGAGTACAGCGCCGAGGCATTGACAAACACCGGCCACCTATTCAGACAGTGTGTCGCTGCATACCGTTATACAGCCCGGCGTGGGGAGAACGCATGGCACAGCTCGTGGAACTGCGCTCCATCGACGTCGTCCCGGACGAGGAACGGCACGGCACGGCCTTCAGTCAGTTCACGCTCTGGCTCGGCGCCAACCTGCAGATCACGGCCGTCGTCACGGGCGCCCTGGCGGTCGTCTTCGGCGGTGACGTGGTGTGGTCGGTCACCGGACTGCTGCTCGGCAACCTGCTCGGCGGCGCGGTGATGGCCCTGCACTCCGCCCAGGGCCCGCGCCTCGGCCTGCCGCAGATGATCCAGTCGCGGGCCCAGTTCGGGGTGCGCGGGGCGGTCGTACCGCTGCTGCTGGTGATCGTGATGTACGTCGGCTTCTTCGCGTCCGGCAGTGTGCTCGCCGGGCAGGCGGTGGGCGAGCTGACCCACACGAACGACACCACGGGGATCGTCGTCTTCGCGGCCGTCACCGGGGTCATGGCGACCGTCGGCTACCGGGTCATCCACGCCCTGGGCCGGATCGCGAGCACGGTCTGCGCGCTCGCCTTCGTCTATCTCGCCGTACGCCTCCTGGACCGCGCCGACACCTCCGCGCTGCTGCACGACGCGCACTTCTCGCTGCCGGTGTTCCTGCTGGCGATGTCCCTGTCGGCGTCCTGGCAACTGGCGTTCGGACCGTACGTGGCGGACTACTCGCGCTATCTGCCGCGGACGACGTCCCCGAGGGCGACCTTCGGGTGGACCCTGGCCGGCTCGGCACTCGGCTCGCAGTGGTCGATGACCTTCGGGGTGCTGGTCGCGGCCACGGCGGGCGAGGAGTTCCTGGACAGCCAGGTCGGCTATGTCGTCGCGCTCGGCGGCACCGGCCTGGCCGCGTCCTTCTTCTACCTCGTCATCGCGCTCGGCAAGCTCACCGTCAACGTCCTCAACACCTACGGCGGCTTCATGTCGATGGTGACGAGCGTGAGCGGCTTCCGCGGGCAGCGGCGACTGTCCCGGGCGGGCCGGGCCGGGTACATCGCGCTGGTCATGGTCGCCGGCACCGCGGTGGCCCTGCTGGGCAAGGACAGCTTCCTGGCCTCCTTCAAGGACTTCCTGCTGTTCCTGCTGACGTTCTTCACGCCCTGGTCGGCGATCAACCTGGTCGACTACTACCTGATCTCCAAGGAGCGGTACGACCTCCCCGCCCTCGCCGACCCGCACGGCCGCTACGGCGCCTGGCGCTGGGACGCCCTCGCCGTCTACGCGCTCGGCCTCCTCGCCCAGCTGCCGTTCCTCTCCACCGGCTTCTACACCGGCCCGCTGGTGGACCCGCTCGGCGGCGCGGACATCTCCTGGATCGTCGGCCTGGCCGTGCCCGCGGCGCTGTACTGGCTGGTCGGACGGCGGAACGCGGTGGCCGTGCCGGACCCGGACCAGGGGGCTAGCCCCAGTGCGGCGGAGCGCACCGCTCCCTAGGCTGACGGCATGAACACTCTCGATCCGCGTGACGACGTCGACCTCGGGAAGGACCCCCACCTCGGGAAGGAGCTCGACGCGACCGTACGGGCCCGCAGGGAGCTGGGCGAGGAGTACGACTCCGCGCTGGTGGAGTCCTTCCTGGAGAAGGTCGAGCAGCGGATCGACGACGCGGTGGACCGCCGGGTGCGGCGGTCGCTGGCCGAGCGGCAGATGGCCACGGCCCGCGAGACCCGGCGGCCGAAGCCGTCCGACTCCTGGACCGAGCGGTACGGCTTCGCCCTGCTCACGCTGGTCCTGGCGATCCCGTTGTCCGCGATCGCCGGCGCCCTCGCCGGTCTTTCCGGGATGGTGGTCACCTGGATCGGCATCGTCGGCGTCAACGCGGTGCAGGCCGTACGGCTCAACCCGGAACTCCTCGCCGGCCGCCACGGCCAGGACAGCCCCGCCCGGGACGCCGGCTGAGACGGCGTCACGCCTGCCGGGTCGGCAGCACCATGATCTGGCGGAGGTTGACGTGCCGGGGCCGGCTGGTGGCGTAGGCGACGACGTCCGCGACCTCCGCCGCGGAGAGCGCGCCGATCGCGTCCAACATGCCGTCCAGCTGCCCGGCCAGCTCCGCGCTGTCGATGTGGTCCTTCAGCTCGGTGCCCGTCAGTCCCGGCTCGATGTTCGTCACCCGCACGTCCTGCGGCCCGAACTCGGTGCGCAGGGACTGCGAGAGATAGGTGACGGCGGCCTTCGTGGCGCCGTACACCGCGTAGTCGGGGAAGGGGATGTGGGCGCCGATCGAGGAGATGTTCACCAGGTCGGCAGTGCGGCCCTCGCCGGCGGCGGCCACCAGGTCGGCGCCGAAGGCGCGGATGACCCGCAGCACCCCGGTGACGTTGGTGTCGAGCATCCGCTGCCACTCGTCGAGCCGGCCCTGCGCGATCGGGTTCGGCAGCATGACTCCGGCGTTGTTCACGACGAGGTCGACGGCGCCGAAGGTCTCGTGCGCCAGATCCCGGGCGGCCGTCACGGACGCGTCGTCGGTGACGTCGGCGGCCACGGCGAGCGCCTCGCCCCCCTCGGCCCGGATCTTCTCCACCAGCGCCTGAAGCCGGTCCGCGCGCCGGGCGAGCAGCACCACCCGGGCGCCCTCCGCGGCCAGTTGCAGGGCCACGGCCTCGCCGATCCCGCTGGCGGCTCCGGTGACGACGGCGGTACGGCCGGACAGGTTCTCGTACGACATGGGGGTTCCCCCTGGGTGTGGGCACCGGGGCGGTTCCCCGGCGGCTGACACCACCCTCGCCGCCTCCGCCGGCCGTACCCAGGGATGCGCTTTTCCTGGGTCTGCCAGTACCAGGTTGGCGGCCGGCCGCTCGCCTACGATCGCCTTATGGACGGGGACTGGCTGGAAGGGGAAGTCGGCGACTTCCTGCGCTCGCGACGTGCACGGATCCAGCCCGAGGAGGTGGGGCTGCCCAGCCACGGGCGGCGCCGCGTACCGGGCCTGCGCCGCGAGGAGGTGGCCCAGCTCGCGGGGGTCAGCGTCGACTACTACATCCGCCTGGAACAGGGCCGGGGTACGAGCGTCAGCGACGCCGTGCTGGACGCGATCGCCCGGGTGCTGCGGCTGGACGGGACCGAGCAGGCGTATCTGCGGACGGTGGCCCGTCCCCGCCGGCAGCGCGGGCGGCAGCGGCAGACCGCGCCCCGCGTCCGCCCCGGCGTCCAGATCCTGCTCGACGGCATGGAGCGCAGCCTCGCGTTCGTGCTGGGCCCCCGCATGGAGGTCCTCGCCTGGAACGCCCTCGGCGACGCGGTGAACGGCTTCAGCCGCCTGGAACCGGCGGAGCGGAGCATGCCCCGGCAGGTCTTCCTCGACCCCGCCGCCCGGGAGCTCTACCCCGAGTGGCACGCGGTCGCCGCTCAGACGGTGGCCCACCTGCGCGTCAACGCCGGCCGGTACGCCGACGACCCCGAGTTGTGCGCGCTGGTCGGCGAACTCGCCCTGAAGAGCGAGGACTTCCGCCGGCTGTGGGCCGACCACGAGGTCAGGGAGTGCGCGTACGGCGTCAAGAAGCTACGGCACCCGGTGGCGGGCCTGCTGACCCTCCCGTACGAGACCCTCACGATCCCGGCGACCCCGGAGCAGACGATCGTGGTGTACACCCCGGAACCGGGATCGGAGACGGCCGAGCGCCTCGCTCTGCTGGGAAGCTGGGAATCCAGCACCGCTCGCTGAGCCGCCGGCAAAAGATATGCGCGGGGACCGCCGCACCCCCGTTGCCGGGGGGCGGGACGACGGCGGTCCCCGCGAGGGACGCGGGCCGGGTCAGGGCCGGGCTGCGCGTCCGTGGCGTCCATGGAGGTCCGGGAGCCGCTCCGGAGGTCCTTGGCGCCGTTCGGCGCCGGCCTGGGTGGGGAGCCGCTCCCACCCCTGCCGACACCCACCAATCTGCCGGACCCGTGTTAAGCGAGTGCTGCGCGGACGTGACACCCTCGTACCACTTCCGCGAACCCCGGTCCTCGGCCGAGTCGGCTACTTGTTGCCGCCCTTGGCAGAGTGCTGCCGGTGCCGCCCGTGGACGTACGCCCCCCCTCCCGGTCCGCCCGACCGGAGCAGGAAAGACCTTGTACGCGTGCCCAAGCCACGCCACGCAGTTTCCGCCCAGTCCTGCTCTCGAAGAGCTGCACTTGGGCACGTGAGCAAGGGCTGAGAGGGGCGGGCGGGCTGCTCGTCCCTGAGCACAGTGGACGCCGCCTGGGGTGATGCGGAGCTTCCGCCCACCGGTTTTAGAGAGAACGACGAAGGTTCATGATGGAGGAGTGCAGTTCGCCGGGCTCATTCTCTCCGCCATCGCGGTCTTTTATGCGGTGCTTGCCTATCACCGGCCCCCCACACCGAGGCAAACAACGCAGCAGAGCAACCCAGCCCACAATGCTGATCGAACTTCGGCTCCGTCACGGTCTATGCCTGGTTCTGGGATGGGTCGCAGTCGCGCCTCTACCGCGTATCGTGGCCCTCAGCTGCCACCGCCAGCGCCGCACGGTCGTCAAGGTGGATCACGGATGGCGGCCAGGACCAAGCCAAAGTGGCTGATCTTCGCGCTAGGTGTGGGGCTCGCAGCCGCGCTCGCCTGGCTCGTATCTCCAAGCCTCACGCTCGTGGTAGGGGTGCCGGCCATTCTCGTCGTCCTCATAAGGCAAAGCCGCAGGTGAGAGCGCTTCGCCCGGTCACGGCGCACCCATCGGCGGCCACGGCACTCTCCGGGGTACCGAGTACGCGTGGAAGTCCGGCCGACACACCCCGTGAGCTGTCTGACCACCTGGACCAGCGCGCACCGAGAGCCGCCAGACACAGCACGGCCCCCCGCTCGACTACTCGGGAGCAGGGGGCCGTTGTCTGCGGCTAGGCATCCAGGGTCAGGCAGCCTGAGGACTGATCACGGTCCAGACCTCCGCCCACGACTCCTCAGTGATCTTGGGAAGGAGCTTGCTCAACTCCTGGGCAACCCACTCGTTGAGGTCTTGCGTCGTCTCGGTCTTCTCGGCCATCTGCACTCCTGTGTGGTCTCACGTTGCCGGATTCGCGAGGAAGGCCAGGAGGTCTTGACGGGTGACGATGCCGGCGGGCTTGCCGTCGACCAGGACCACTGCGGCATCGCGGCCCTCAAGGGCAGTCATCAGCCGTTCCACAGGTTCGCCGGATCCAACGACGGGCAGGGGCTCCGACATGTACTTCTCCAGCGGAGCGTCAGAGGGGGCGTGATCGGTGATCAGGGCGTGAAGCAGTTCCCGCTCTTCCACAGCGCCGATCACCTCTCCCGCCATCACGTCGGGGTGTCCCGCTCCCGGGGCCACCACAGGCATCTGAGACACTCCGAACTCTCGAAGCACGCTGATCGCCTCCCCTACGGTCTCCGTGGGGTGCATGTGCACAAAGCTCGGGATGCCTCCCTCCGCGCTGACCTTCTGCGTCAGAACTGCCCCGACCGTCTGGCCGGTCGAGGTGTCCTCGCTGAACCCATGTTGACCGATCCACTCGTCGTTGAAGATCTTGCTGAGGTAGCCCCGGCCGCTGTCCGGCAGCAGGACGACCACGACGTCGTCCGGGCCGAGCCGCTCGGCGACCTCCAGCGCGGCCACGACGGCCATGCCGCAGGAGCCGCCCACCAGCAGGCCCTCCTCCTTGGCCAGCCGGCGGGTCATCTGGAAGGAGTCCTTGTCGGAGACGGCGACGATCTCGTCCGCGACGGTGCGGTCGTAGGCGGTGGGCCAGAAGTCCTCACCGACACCCTCGACCAGGTACGGCCGGCCGGAGCCGCCGGAGTACACCGAGCCCTCGGGGTCGGCGCCGACGACCTTGACCTTCCCCTGGCTGGCCTCCTTCAGGTAGCGGCCGGTGCCGGAGATGGTGCCGCCGGTGCCGACGCCCGCCACGAAGTGGGTGATCTTCCCCTCGGTCTGCTCCCACAGCTCGGGGCCGGTCGAGTGATAGTGCGAGAGCGGGTTGTTGGGGTTGGAGTACTGGTCGGGCTTCCACGCGCCGGGCGTCTCACGGACGAGCCGGTCGGAGACGTTGTAGTAGGAGTCCGGGTGCTCCGGGGCCACGGCGGTCGGGCAGACGACGACCTCGGCGCCGTACGCGCGCAGCACGTTGATCTTGTCGGTGCTCACCTTGTCGGGGCACACGAAGATGCACTTGTAGCCCTTCTGCTGGGCCACGATGGCGAGACCCACACCGGTGTTCCCACTGGTCGGCTCGACGATCGTGCCGCCCGGCTTCAGCTCCCCGCTCTGCTCGGCGGCCTCGATCATGCGCAGGGCGATGCGGTCCTTCACGGAGCCGCCGGGGTTGAAGTACTCCACCTTGGCCAGGACCGTCGCCTGGATGCCCTTGGTCACGTTGTTGAGCCGCACCAGCGGGGTGTTGCCGACGAGGCTGATCATCGAGTCGTGATATTGCACCGTTGTCTCCGGTCGCTGCAAAAGAAGTGTTTTCAGTGGTGTCGCCAGCCTAAGGCCAGCGATGTGGCGAGCGCGGCCGTTCACTCCCCGTTGAGATTGGCGCACGGCCTGTACGGGGCAAGGAGTGGGTGTACGGCTACAAGGAGGTGGCGGCGACGCATGACGAGCATGTCGAGGGCGAGGGTGGCCCGGCGCATCGCGGCCGGGGCGGCGTACGGCGGGGGCGGGGCCGGTCTGGTCGGCGCGGCGGTCGTCGGTCTGGTGCTGGCGGAGGTACGGCTGGCGCGGCGGCATGTGGGCAACGGCAGCGGCGGGCGGGTGCCGGTGGCCGACGGCGTGTACGGCCACGCGTACGACATCCCCGGCGAGCCTCCCCTCCGCCTGACCATGCTCGGTGACTCCACGGCCGCGGGGCAGGGCGTGCACCGGTCGGGCCAGACCCCGGGGGCGCTGCTGGCGTCCGGCCTTGCGGCGGTGGCCGAGCGGCCGGTGGAGCTGCGGAACGTGGCGCAGCCCGGCGCCCAGTCCGACGACCTGGACCGCCAGGTGGCGCTGGTGCTCTCCTGTCCGCTTCCCGTCCCCGACATCTGCGTGATCATCATCGGCGCGAACGACGTGACCCACCGGATGCCGCCGACCCGCTCGGTGCGGCACCTGTCCGCGGCGGTACGGCGGCTGCGCACGGCCGGCGCCGAGGTGGTGGTCGGCACCTGTCCCGACCTCGGCACGATCGAGCCGGTGCAGCAGCCGCTGCGGTGGCTGGCCCGGCGGGCGTCGCGGCAGCTGGCGGCGGCCCAGACGATCGGGGTGGTGGAGCAGGGCGGGCGCACGGTGTCGCTGGGCGACCTGCTCGGCCCCGAGTTCGAGGCGAACCCGCGGGAGCTGTTCGGCCCGGACAACTACCACCCGTCGGCGGAGGGGTACGCCACGGCGGCGATGGCGGTGCTGCCCACGGTGTGCGCGGCGCTGGGGCTGTGGCCGGCGGAGGAGGAACGGCCGGACGTGTCCCGCCGCGAGGGCTTCCTGCCCGTTGCCCGGGCGGCGGCCGAGGCCGCGTCGGAGGCGGGCACGGAGGTGACGGCGGCGATGCCGACGGGTCCGCGGGGACCGTGGGCGCTGCTGAAGCGCCGGCGTCGTCGGCGGGTACCCGAGGCGGAACCGGCGACTCCGTCGCTCTGACCCCGTTTGCCCGCGAAACGGAGGCTCTTGACCAAGCAAGCGCTTAGACAATTGCGGTCAGTGTCACACGGCAACACCGGTGACCCGGCCCATACGTACGGGTAACTTCCCAACCGGCCCTGCCCAATCCCTGTTCACTGGAGCCGTGATGCCCGAAGCCGTCATCGTCTCGACCGCCCGCTCCCCCATCGGACGCGCCGGCAAGGGTTCCCTCAAGGACCTGCGCCCCGACGACCTGACCGCGACCATCATCCAGGCGGCGCTCGCCAAGATCCCCGAGCTGGACCCCCGGGACATCGACGACCTGATGCTCGGCTGCGGCCTCCCCGGCGGCGAGCAGGGCCACAACCTCGGCCGGATCGTCGCCGTGCAGATGGGCATGGACCACCTGCCGGGCTGCACGGTCACCCGCTACTGCTCCTCCTCCCTCCAGACCTCCCGCATGGCCCTGCACGCCATCAAGGCCGGCGAGGGCGACGTCTTCATATCGGCCGGTGTCGAGACGGTCTCCCGTTTCGCCAAGGGCAGCTCCGACGGTCTCCCGGACACGCACAACCCCCTCTTCGCCGAGGCCGAGGCCCGCACCGCCGCCGTCGCCCAGCAGGAGGGCACCACGTGGCACGACCCGCGTGAGGACGGTCTGGTCCCCGACGCGTACATCGCGATGGGCCAGACCGCCGAGAACCTCGCCCGCTGGAAGGGCGTCACCCGCCAGGAGATGGACGAGTTCGGCGTCCGCTCGCAGAACCTCGCCGAAGAGGCCATCAAGAACGGCTTCTGGGAGCGCGAGATCACCCCGGTGACCCTCCCGGACGGCACGGTCGTCAGCAAGGACGACGGCCCGCGCGCCGGCGTCACCCTGGAGGGCGTGGCGGGCCTCAAGCCGGTCTTCCGCCCGGACGGACTGGTCACCGCCGGCAACTGCTGCCCGCTCAACGACGGCGCCGCCGCCCTCGTCATCATGAGCGACACCAAGGCCCGTGAGCTGGACCTGACCCCGCTCGCCCGGATCGTGTCCACCGGCGTCTCCGGCCTCTCCCCGGAGATCATGGGCCTCGGCCCGGTCGAGGCGAGCAAGCAGGCGCTGCGCCGCGCCGGCCTGACCATCGACGACATCGACCTGGTCGAGATCAACGAGGCCTTCGCCGCCCAGGTGATCCCCTCCTACCGGGACCTCGGCATCGACATCGACAAGCTGAACGTCAACGGCGGCGCCATCGCCGTCGGCCACCCCTTCGGCATGACGGGCGCCCGGATCACCGGCACGCTCATCAACTCGCTGCAGTGGCACGACAAGCAGTTCGGCCTGGAGACGATGTGCGTCGGCGGCGGCCAGGGCATGGCGATGGTGATCGAGCGCCTCAGCTGACCCACCGTCCGTAGCGAGCCACGCACGGTATGTCGCAGCAGGGCCCGGACCCGAGGGAACACCAAGGTTCCGGGTCTTTCCGTGATCCAATCTCCCCCAGGATGTGACCTATCTCGCCCACCTGGCACATCGATGCAGGTCAGGGCGGGTCAGCACGGCGTACGACCACATAGCAAGACCAAAGTCCTGCCCGTTTCGTGACGTTACGCACTGACAGCTGGATAGTCCGCCCTTCAAGCTGATGTAGGAAGTCGGGGGTCGACTTTGAACCGGGAGTATGTCAGTGAGCGCCATGCCGATCGCCCTGCTGCTCACCACGGCTGCCACCGGCGCCGTGGGCGTCGCCGTCCTGCGCACCGTCCTGAAGCTGCGCCGCCAGCTCACCGAGCTGCAGCGCCGGCTGGCCGAGGACCAGGCGGCGGCGACGCGCGCCCTGCTGCCGCACGCCCGCACCACCGCGGACGCCGGGGAGATACGCGCGGCGGTGGCCGAGGCGCTCGCCGAGGAGCGGGAGCGCGAGCTGGCCGAGGCGCGCGCCTTCTGGGCGGCGCAGGAGGCCCGTGACGCCTCCGACGCGCCGCTGTTCGGGCTGCCGGAGGCCGACCTGTTCATGCCCCGGCAGGCGGACTTCGTGGGCCTGGAGCCGCTGGAGCCGGTGGCCGAGCCGGCCGTCGAGGCCGACGAGTTCTCCCCGAAGGACTTCGTCCAGGGAGGAGCCCCGGCGGAGTCCCCGGAGCTGGCCGCGGCCCGCCGCCGGCACCCCTCGCACCCCGACTTCGTGCCGGTGCAGTCGCCTGCCGTGAACGACCACGAGCGCACGGTCACCGCCCTGGAGCAGCTGGCCGCCGAGCGCGTCGAACTCTCCGATGTCCGCCCCGGCCCGCTGGGCACGCTCGACGTCTACGTCTTCGCCGACGGCACCACCCTGTGCATGACCCCGGGGCACCGCGAGACGGCGGAGCGCCTGGCGGCAGCCCTGGAGTCGGGCGAGACCCCGTACCTCCTGGGCGGCTCGGGCATCTCCGGCGCCTACACCCTGACGTTCGCGTGCGGCGAGGACATGGTCTACATCCTGGCGGACAGGGTCATCGCGTCCCTCTGACGGTGCTTCGCGTCAGACCCCCGCCCTCCCCCGCGCCTCCTCGACCACCCGCACCGCTTCGGCGACCTCGTCGTCGCTCTTCAGTACGAGGGCCAAGTCATGCGCGGCCACCAGGATCTGGTCGGCCGCCGCGAACATTCCCGCGTCCGGCATCTCCCGGGGTTCGGCCCCCGGCTCCTCGACAGCCTGGGCGCGCCGGGCCAACTCCCGGGCGAGCGCCAGCGCCTCCGCGGCAGCGCCCCGCTGGAGCCGGCTCTGCGGCGCCGCGCGCAACCTGTCGGCGAAATGATCCACTGCTTGGGTCAAGGGCGTCGTATCAACCACGCGCCGAGCGTAACGCGCCGCACTGTTGCCAATACGCGAACGCTCAGGCACGGTGACGTGAAGGACCGGCTTACATCCCCTTTGCGTTCGGAGGCGCCGATGTCCCACGTCTTCTCCGAGGAGACCCACCGCAATCTGCTCGCCCGCATCCCGCACTGCACCGGTCGTGAAGTCTCCGACTGGCTGCGCACCGTCGAAGAAGGCCCCGCACTGTTCCGCTTCGAGGAGAAGGTCAGCTGGCTTCGGCACGAGTACGACCTGGCGTACGGCCACGCCAAGGCGATCGTGCACGAGTACGACCTGAGGAGGGCGGCCCGCAAGCTGCTCTGAACGCCGAAGGGCCCCGGGCGGATTGCCCGGGGCCCTGTGCACGACCGGCGGACGCGCTAGTCGTTGCTGCTGAAGATCGCCACCAGCCGCAGCATCTCCACGTAGATCCACACCAGGGTCATGGTGAGGCCGAACGCGGCGAGCCAGGACTCGCTGCGCGGCGCGCCGTAGGCGATGCCGTCCTCGATCTGCTTGAAGTCGAGGGTCAGGAAGAACGCGCCGAGCACGATGGCGATGATGCCGACGAGCGCGCCGAGCGGGCCGAAGCTGCGCAGTCCGCCGTCGTCGGCGACGCCGAAGACGACGAGCAGCAGGTTGACCGCCATGACCACCAGGAAGGCCATCGCGATGGCGAGGCCGATGCGGGCGTAGCGGGCGGTGACGCGGATCCAGCCGGCCTTGTAGATCAGCAGGGTCGCGCCGGAGACCGCCATGGTGCCGAGCACCGCCTGGAAGGGGGCGCCGCTCCAGCGGCTGTTGTACATCTCGCTGAAGACGCCGAGGAAGACGCCCTCGAAGGCGGCGTACCCGAGAATCAGCGCGGGCGACGGGGTGCGCTTGAAGCTCTGGACCATCGCCAGGACGAACGCGATGAGCGCGGCGCCGACGGCCAGGCCGTAGCTGGTGCCCGAGACCGGCAGCAGCGCCCAGGCGAGGACGGCGCCGACGGCGACGGTGCCGAGCGTGATGGCCGAGCGGACGACGACGTCGTCCATGGTCATCCGGTCGGTGGTGGCCGGGGCCTGCGGCGGGGCGCCGTACTGGACGTCCGCCTGCGCGTACGGGTTCTGCGCGTACGGGTTCTGCGCGTAGGGGTTGCCCTGTGCGTACCCGGCCTGCGGTGCGGTGTTGAAGCCGGCGTAGCCGTTGTCGCGGCTGAACCCCCGTCGCGAGAAGACCGGGTTGCTGCTCCTCATTTCACTCCTCCATGGCTGCCGAGCGCAGCCTTGGCTCAAGAGTAATGGATTGGCAAAGGACCGACCATGATACCTGAGGAGGATCTTTCCCCTGCCGTGGTGCGCAACACGCTACGCGGGCGGCTGATTCCCGGCCATGGACACACGGCTAACCGAGCGGAAACCCTGTGTACGCCTCGGCCAGATCGGTCTCGGCCGCGCGGGAGGAGGCGATCCGCTCCAGCCGGGCCAGTTGGAGGCGGTCGTCGAAGGCGGTGGCGTCCGGGGCGCGGTGCAGCAGGGTCGTCATGTCGGAGGAGAACCGCTCGGCCTGCCAGATCCGGCGCAGGCAGGTCGCGGAGTAGGCGTCGAGGAGGTCGGGGGAGCCGGTCTCCCGCTCGTGGACGAGGGCCCGGGCGAGGGTGACGACGTCACCGACGGCGAGGTTCAGGCCCTTGGCGCCGGTCGGCGGCACGATGTGGGCGGCATCGCCGGCGAGGAGGAGCCGGCCGTGCCGCATCGGCTCGTGCACGAAGGAGCGCATGGGGGTGACCGACTTCTGGGTGACGGGCCCGCGCTCCAGCCGCCAGCCGTCGTCCGTCTCGAAGCGGCGCTCCAGCTCGTCCCAGATCTCCTCGTCGCTCCACCGCCCGGCCTCCGTGCCGGCGGGCACCTGGAGGTAGAGCCGGGAGACGGACGGGGACCTCATGGACAGCAGCGCGAAGCCGCGTTCGTGGCGGGCGTAGACGAGTTCGTCGTGCGAGGGCGCGACGTCGGCGAGGATGCCGAGCCAGGCGTAGGGGTACGACCGCTCGAACACCCGCGAGACCCCGGCCGGTACGGCCCCGCGGGCCACGCCCCGGAAGCCGTCGCAGCCGACGGCGTAGTCGCACTCCAGCACCCCCTCGCGCCCCTGGTGCCGGAAGGGGATCCGCACCCGGTCGCCGTCCGCCCCCTCCACCGCCAGCGCCTCGGCCTCGAACAGCAGCGGCCCGCCCTCCTTCAGCTGGAGCGCGATGAGGTCCTTGCAGACCTCCGTCTGGGCGTAGACGGTCACGGACCGCCCGCCGGTGAGCGCGGGGAAGTCCACACGGTGCCGGCGGCGGCCGAAGCGCAGCTCGATCCCGTCGTGCCGCAGCCCCTCCCGGTCCATCCGCTCCCCGGCCCCGGCGGCGCGCAGCACGTCGACGGTGCCCTGCTCCAGGATCCCGGCGCGCTGCCGGCGCTCGACATAGGCGCGGTCGCGACTCTCCAGGACGACGGACTCGACACCGGCGCGATGCAGCAGCCGCGCGAGGAGCAGCCCGGCCGGCCCCGCTCCGATGATCCCGACGGTGGTACGCATCGACCGTCTCCTTCTCCGCCACGCCTTCTCCGGCCTGGCGTTCGCCTGGTGAAGTTTCCTTCACCGTCCCATGGGCGTGAGTCTCCGGCCGCACGCGTCCCGCTGTCAACGGTCGCGCGGCGGTTCCAGGGTGAGTTCAGGCGCGGAAGGTGCCCGGAGCCGGACTTGAACCGGCACGCCCGCGAAGGGGCAGCGAGGTTTAAGCTCGCCGTGTCTGCATTCCACCATCCGGGCAGGCCATGGGCTCCGCATCGAGGTTCCGAGCCTATCGGGACCCATCCCCCGAACAGCGGAAGGGTGGACCGATGTTGTCTTATTTTATTGACGTCTGAGGGTGCATCAGCCTACGGAACGCGCCATCCGCACTTGCCAATAGCCTGACGTGACGGGTGTACGCGCGCACACGAAATGACGGAATTTCACCGTCCGAACGAGGGCGTTCCACCTGTTCTTGACAGACCGGCCGGGTGTCCTCCCTTTCTCGGGGTCGGCCGTCCTCCCCAGGTATGACACGGCGGCCTTCCGTCCGACCCGAGTCGCCCCCCGGAACGGGAGCAGCGACTGACTACACGCGCGCCTCGCGCCGAGACGATGGACCGGTCCCCAGGAACACACGTCGTCCCGACAGGAGCACCGTCCCGTGACCACCACACCCACCGCCGGCCGGACCACGGCCGTGGCCGCGCGCGCCACAGAGCTGTCGAAGATCTACGGGCAGGGTGAGACCCGGGTGGTCGCCCTGGACCGGGTCTCCGTCGACTTCCGGCAGGCCGAGTTCACCGCGATCATGGGGCCGTCCGGTTCCGGCAAGTCCACGCTGATGCACTGCGTGGCCGGTCTGGACACCTTCTCCTCGGGGTCCGTCAGGATCGGCGACACCGAGCTGGGGTCGCTGAAGGACAAGCAGCTCACCAAGTTGCGCCGGGACAAGATCGGCTTCATCTTCCAGGCGTTCAACCTGCTGCCGACGCTGACCGCCCTGGAGAACATCACCCTCCCGATGGACATCGCGGGCCGCAAGGCGGACAAGGGATGGCTGGATCAGGTCATCCAGATGGTCGGGCTGTCCGGGCGGCTCAGCCACCGGCCCTCCCAGCTGTCCGGCGGTCAGCAGCAGCGTGTCGCCGTCGCCCGGGCCCTCGCCTCCAAGCCGGAGATCATCTTCGGTGACGAGCCGACCGGAAACCTGGACTCCCGCTCCGGCGCCGAGGTGCTCGGCTTCCTGCGCAACTCGGTGCGCGAGCTGGGCCAGACCGTCGTCATGGTCACGCACGACCCGGTCGCGGCCGCCTACGCCGACCGCGTCGTCTTCCTGGCCGACGGGCGGATCGTCGACGAGATGTACGGCCCCACCGCCGACTCGGTCCTCGACCTGATGAAGCAGTTCGACGCGAAGGGCCGTACCAGCTGATGTTCCGCACCGCCCTGCGCAACGTTCTCGCGCACAAGGCCCGGCTCCTGATGACCGTGCTCGCCGTCATGCTCGGCGTCGCGTTCGTCTCCGGGACGCTGGTCTTCACCAACACCATCTCCGACGCCTACCAGAAGAGTTCCGCCAAGGGCTTCGACCGGGTCGACGTCGCCGTACGGCCCAAGTACCAGGACTCGAAGGGCGACAAGGTCGGCAGGACGCCCGAGCTGACCGAGGCCCTGCTCGACAAGGCCGCCAAGGTCCCCGGGGCGGCCTCCGCCACCGGGGTCGTCACCGGCTTCACCGCCGTCGCCGACAAGGACGGCAAGCTCGTCGGCGGCGACTGGCAGTCCGCCGGCGGCAACTACTGGGGCACCGAGGACCCCCGCTACCCGCTCGTCAGCGGCCACGCCCCGCGCGGCAAGGACGAGGTGCTGATCGACTCCGCGACCGCGAAGCGCGCCGGCTTCGAGGTCGGCGACACCGTGCGCCTCTCCGTCGACGGCCCGGTCCTCACCCCGACCGTCAGCGGCGTCTTCACCACCGACGACGGCAACGTGGCCGCGGGCGGCAGCCTCACGCTGTTCGACACGCCGACCGCGCAGGCCCTGTTCGGCAAGAAGGGCACGTACGACGAGATCGACGTGCGGGCCGCGGCCGGCACCAGCCAGTCGGCGCTCAAGTCCGCGCTGGACAAGGCCCTGCCCGCCGCGTCCGTGGAGACCACCACCGGCAAGCAGCTCGCCGACGACCAGGCGCAGATGATCTCCTCGTCGATGAGCGGCCTGAAGCAGGCCCTGCTGGTGTTCGCCGGCATCGCCCTGTTCGTCGGCACGTTCATCATCGCCAACACCTTCACCATGCTGGTCGCCCAGCGCACCCGGGAGCTGGCCCTGATGCGCGCGGTCGGCGCCTCCCGCCGCCAGGTCACCCGCTCGGTGCTCTTCGAGGCGTTCGCGGTCGGCGCGGTCGCCGGTGTGGCCGGTCTGGCCGCCGGCATCGGCATCGGCGCGGGCCTGCGCGGCCTGCTGGGCTCCTTCGGCGGGAGCGTGCCCGACGGGCCGCTGGTGATCAGTCCCGGCACCGTGGTGGCCGCCCTCGCGGTCGGCATCCTCATCACCATGCTGGCCGCCTGGCTGCCCGGCCGCCGGGCCGCGAAGATCCCGCCGGTGGCGGCGATGAGCAGCGTGCACGCCAAGGCGACCACCAAGTCGCTGGTGCTGCGCAACACGCTGGGCGCGCTGTTCTCGGCGGCCGGCGTCACGGCGGTCCTCGCGGCCACGACGATGGACACCGACTCCGGCCAGGGTGCGATGGGGATCGGCGCGGTTCTGCTGATCATCGGCGTGTTCATCCTGACCCCGCTGCTGTCCCGCCCGCTGATCGCCGCCGCGTCGCCGGTGCTGCGCGCCTTCGGGGTGTCGGGCAAGCTGGCCCGCCAGAACTCGGTGCGCAACCCGCGCCGTACCGCGGCCACCGCCTCCGCGCTGATGATCGGCCTGACCCTGATCACCGGCATGACGGTGATGGCGGGCAGCCTGCAGACGTCCATCGACAAGATGGCCAGCTCGGCGATCCGCGCCGACTACGTCGTCTCGATGGCCAACCGGGGCCCGCTCTCCCCCGATGTGGAGCGGAAGCTCGCCGGCGCCGACGGTGTCACCGCGAGCAGCCCGATGCGCAACGGGGAGTCCCGCATCGACGGCCGGACGGAGTACCTGACCGGCGTCAACGGCGCGGCCATCGGCAAGCTGACGGACCTGAAGGTGACCGACGGCTCCTTCTCCGTGGGCGGCACGCGGGTCGTCGTGGACGAGGACCGGGCCAAGGACTTCGGCTGGAAGGCCGGTTCGGAGTTCACCGCGCACTTCGAGGACGGCAAGGCCCGGCGGCTGACGGTCGCGGGGGTGTACGAGGGCAACGACATGCTCAACGGCATCATCCTCGACAACAAGGTCCTCACCCCGCACCTGGCCGATCCGGCCGACATGCAGGTCATGGTCAAGACCGCGGACGGCACCTCCGACGCGGCCAAGGACGGGCTGGAGAAGGTCCTCGGCGACAACCCGGCGATCAAGGTCCAGGACAAGCAGGACATCTCCGACGAGATCGCGAAGATGTTCACGCTGATGCTGAACATGCTCTACGGCCTGCTCGGCATGGCGGTGATCGTCGCGGTCCTCGGGGTCATCAACACCCTGGCCATGTCGGTCTTCGAGCGCTCCCAGGAGATCGGCATGCTCCGCGCGATCGGTCTGGACCGCAGGGCGGTCAAGCGGATGGTCCGTCTGGAGTCGCTGGTGATCTCCCTGTTCGGCGGGGTGCTCGGCATCGGCCTGGGCGTGTTCTTCGGCTGGGCGGCCGGTGAGCTGCTGGGCACGAAGATGCCGACGTACGAACTGGTGCTGCCGTGGGGCCGGATGACGGTCTTCCTGCTGCTGGCGGGCGTGGTCGGCGTCCTGGCCGCCCTGTGGCCGGCCCGCCGCGCGGCCCGGCTGAACATGCTGACGGCCATCAAGGCCGAGTAGCCGTAGCCGTACGGCACGCAGGAGGGGCCCCGCGGCTGCGGGGCCCCTCCTGTCGTACCGCCGTCCTACGGCCTGTCAGCCGTGCCAGGTGCGGGGCCGCGGCGGGAGCCCCGCGGCGCCGGACTCGGGGGTGCGGACCGCCAGGACCTGGTTGACGCCGATGCGGTTGCGTTCGAAGGCGAGCGCGGAGGCGGCCATGTACAGCAGCCAGACGCGGGCGCGGCCGGGGCTGGTGAGCCGGACCGCGCGGTCCCAGTCGGCCTCCAGGTTGACCACCCAGCGGCGCAGGGTGCGGGCGTAGTGCTCGCGGATCGACTCCACGTCCCGGACCTCGAAGCCGGCCCGCTCCAGCTGGGTGACGGTGGTGCCGATCGGAGCGAGTTCGCCGTCCGGGAAGACGTAGGCGTCGATGAACGCGTCGACCTCGTACGCCGACTCGTCGCACTGCGGGCGGCGGGCGATCTGGTGGTTGAGCAGCCGGCCGCCGGGCTTGAGCAGGGCGAACAGCTGGCGGGCGTACTCCAGGTACTGTTCGGCGCCGACGTGTTCGGCCATGCCGATGGAGGAGATCGCGTCGAAGGGGCCGTCCGTGACGTCCCGGTAGTCCTGGACCCTGATCTCCACCTTGTCGGTCAGTCCCTCGTCGGCGATGCGCTTGCGGGCGTACACCGCCTGCTCCTGCGACAGGGTGACGCCGACGACGCTCACGCCGTGCTCGCGGGCCGCGTGGATGGCCATGGAGCCCCAGCCGCAGCCGACGTCCAGGAGCCGCCGGCCCTCCCTCAGGCCCAGCTTGGCGCAGATCAGTTCGAGCTTGTCCCGCTGGGCGGACTCCAGGGTCCCGCCGTCCTCCCAGTAGGCGCAGGAGTACACCATGGAGGGGCCGAGGACGATCTCGTAGAAGTCGTTGCCGACGTCGTAGTGGTGGCTGATGGCCCGCTTGTCGGTGTGGCGGGTGTGCAGACGCCGGCGCGGTCTGCGGGCCTCCTCGCGCGGCGGGGCCGGCGGGAACGGCGGGCCGGCCAGTTTCAGCAGGTCGCGGACGGCGGCCCGGACGGCGGGGTCGCGCAGGGCCTGGAGGAGGGTGCGGTCGTCCTCCCCGCGCTCCCAGACGAGGCCCGCCATCACGTCGAGCGTGGTGTACAGGTCGCCCTCGACGTCCAGGTCGCCGGCGACCCAGGCGCGGGCGAGGCCCAGCTCGCCCGGTTTGAACAGCATGTGACGCAGGGCCCGTCGGTTGCGCACGACGAGCGCCGGCGCGTCCGGTGGCCCGGCCTGCGATCCGTCCCAGGCCTTCAGCCGTACCGGGAGCGGGGCTCCCAGCACCTGTTCGGCAACACTCCTCAGCCGCTGCGCGGCGTCGGCCATGGCGCACACCTCCAAGAGGACGATCCCGGATGCCGGTTACCACGTAAACACCGAGAGTGCCTCCGCGCAGTCCCGCAAAGGAGTTACGACTGGGCAAAACAGGTGTACGCACCATGGAGACGGCGGCCCGGGAACGCCGAAAGACCTCCCGCACCACGGATGGCGGGAGGTCTTTCGGTCAGCCGTGACCAGAGGTCAGGAGGCCTTGGCCTTCTCCTCGGTCTTCGCGGCGGCGACCGGCGCCGGCTTGGCCGCCTCGTAGAACTCCTCGCGCGGGTTCTCCATGGCGCCGAGGGAGACGACCTCGCGCTTGAGGAACATGCCGAGGGTCCAGTCGGCGAAGACGCGGATCTTGCGGTTCCAGGTCGGCATCGCCATGCCGTGGTAGCCGCGGTGCATGTACCAGGCGAGGCGGCCCTTGAGCTTGATCTTCATCTTGCCCATGACGATCATCGCCACGCCCTTGTGCAGGCCGAGACCGGCGACCGCACCCTTGTTGGCGTGCTCGTACTCCTTCTGCGGGAAGCCCCGCATACCGGAGATCACGTTGTCGCCGAGGACGCGGGCCTGGCGCAGCGCGTGCTGGGCGTTCGGCGGGCACCAGGCGTTCTCGTTGCCCGCCTTGCGGCCGACGAGGTCGGGGACCTGGGCGTTGTCACCGGCGGCCCAGATGTAGTCCGTGCCCTTGACCTGGAGCGTGGGCTCGCAGTCGACGTGGCCGCGCGGGCCGAGGGGCAGGCCGAAGCGGGCGAGGGCCGGGTTCGGCTTGACGCCGGCCGTCCACACGATGGTGTTGGAGTCGACCTCGAGGCCGTTCTTCAGCACCACGTGGCCGTCGACGCAGGAGTCCATCGAGGTGGAGAGGTAGATCTCCACGCCCCGGCTCTCCAGGTGCTCCTTGCCGTACTGGCCGAGCTTGGGGCCGACCTCGGGGAGGATCTTGTCGGCGGCGTCGACGAGGACGAAGCGCATGTCCTCGCGGGAGACGTTCTTGTAGTACTTGGCCGCGTCCCGGGCCATGTCCTCGACCTCGCCGATGGTCTCCGCGCCCGCGAAGCCACCGCCGATGAAGACGAAGGTGAGCGCCTTGCGGCGGATCTCCTCGTCGGTCGTGGAGTCGGCCTTGTCCAGCTGCTCCAGGACGTGGTTGCGCAGGCCGATGGACTCCTCGATGCCCTTCATGCCGATGCCCTGCTCGGCGAGGCCGGGGATCGGGAAGGTGCGGGAGACCGCGCCCATCGCGATGACGAGGTAGTCGAAGGGCAGCTCGTACGCCTCGCCCACCAGCGGGGCGATCGTGGCGACCTTGCGGTCCTGGTCGATGGTGGTGACCCGACCGGTGAGGACCTCCGCCTTCGGCAGCACGCGTCGCAGCGGGACGACGACGTGGCGAGGGGAGATGCTGCCGGCGGCGGCTTCGGGGAGGAAGGGCTGGTAGGTCATGTACGACCGGGGGTCGACGACCGTGACGGTCGCCTCGCCGTAGCGCATCTTCTTGAGGATGCGCCGAGCTGCGTACAGGCCTACGTACCCACCGCCTACTACGAGGATCCTGGGACGCTCCGTGGTGCTCATGCCATCGAGTATCCACCCGCCATCCGGGGGTCGCTCGTGCGCCCCTTCACAAGCTCCGACAGGGCCTGTGTTAAACTCCGCGGCCCGCGTGACACAGGTCATGCGGGCCGGGGGGAACCGCGGGGCGGTTCGCCCCGTTGTCAATGCCGCGTGAGCTGCCTCTCCGGGTCGCCGGGGTGACCGTGAGGGTGTGGCGACACCCTCGGAACAACCCCTTCCGGGCCCCTTCCGCGCCCTCCATCTGAACATGTTCAAACGGCTCTTGACGCCCCGCAAGGGCCAATGGGCCCCCTTCCGGGGCCCGACGGGAGGGAATTCCTTGTGAAGAACTTCACGAAGTTTTCCGCACCGACATGACCGAGGGCCCCTCAAGGGGGCCCCGGGCGCCGCTCAAACGGTATCCAACCTGCTCAGCAGATGGCTACCAGTGAGTAACAAAAGAGAGCTACGCCACCGACCACGCGATGCCGTCGAGGATGTCGTGCTCGCTGACGACGACCTCCTCGGCGCCGGTCCGCTCCATGACGGCCAGCAGGACCAGGGCGCCCGCGCCGATGACGTCGACCCGGCCCGGGTGCATGGACCCGATCGCGGCGCGCTCGGCGTGCGTGGAGCGCAGCAGCCACTCGGTGATCTCCCGCACCCGGTCCCGGGAGATCCGGGAGTGGTGGATGCGCGCGGAGTCGTACTCGGGCAGTTCCTGGGCGATCGCGGACACGGTGGTGACGGACCCGGCCAGGCCCACCAGGGTGCGCGCCTCGCGCAGCGGGACGCTCTCCTCGGCGAGGTCCAGGGCGGCCTCGATGTCCGCCCTCATGGCGGCGATCTGCTCCTCGGTGGGCGGGTCGGTCACCTTGCCGTCGCGCAGCAGGTGCCGCTCGGTCATCCGCACACAGCCGACGTCCACCGAGCGTGCGGCGCGCACATGGTCGTCGCCGACGACGAACTCGGTGGAGCCGCCGCCGATGTCCACCACCAGGTAGGGCTTGGCGAGGTCCTCGCGGCCCTTGAGCTCCTTGGTGGCGCCGGTGAAGGAGAACTCGGCCTCCTGGTCGCCGGTGATGACCTCGGGCTCGACACCGAGGATGCCGAGGACGCCCCGCACGAAGTCGTCGCGGTTCTCGGCGTCGCGGGAGGCGGAGGTGGCGACGAACCGCACCTTCGTAGCGCCCAGTTCGCGGATGACGTCCGCGTACTCGCGGCAGGCCGCGAAGGTCCGCTCCAGCGCCTCGGGGGCCAGCCGGCCGGTGCGGTCCACGTCCTGGCCGAGCCGCACGATCGTCATGCGCCGGTCCAGCTCCAGCAGCTCACCGGTGGCCGGGTTGACGTCGGCGACGAGCAGCCGGATGGAGTTCGTACCGCAGTCGACGGCGGCGACCCGGGTGAACCCCTCGGCGGCCAGGGGCCGGTAGGCGCCGCTGCGGGCCTCCGCGGGGTCCGCGACCACGCCGTCCTCGCCCGGATGCTCGTCCGCCGGGTCGGGTGCGGCGAGCGGCTGCACGCACGGGCCCTTGCGCCACCACTCCGGCAGCATCGCGATGGCCTCGTCGCCGAGCGGGTTCACCCCCGGGCCCGCGACCAGCGAGTGGGCCACCAGCACGTGCAGGCACTTCACCCGGTCGGGCATGCCGCCCGCGCTCGGGAAGCCCGCCAGGACCTCGATGGCGTCACGGCGCGCGATGTAGTCCTCGTGCGCGGCCCGGTAGGCGGCGGCGAGTTCCGGGTCGGTCCCCAGCCGCTCCGTCATCTCCTTCATGACGCCGTTCGCCTCCAGCGTGCCGATCGCCGAGGCGGCGCGCGGGCACGTCAGGTAGTACGTCGTCGGGAAGGGCGTGCCGTCCGGCAGTCGTGGAGCCGTCTCCACGACGTCCGGCTGCCCGCACGGGCACCGGTGCGCGATCGCCCTCAGCCCGCGCGGCGGACGCCCGAGCTGCTGCTTGAAGGCCTCGACGTCCGCGTCGGTCGGCTCGGTACGCGGAGTGGGCGGCGGAGGCGTTTCCATGACTGTCTTCAGCTGTCTTTCTGTCGGTTCACTGGTCGGAGGCGTCGGACTTGTCGACACCGTCCCAGACGTTCGCGTACCAGGGCCGCTGGGCGGCCCCGAGGTCGGCGCGGGACTGCTTGGCCGCGCCCGGGTCGATGACCACGTACCCGGTCTCACCGGGCATCACATAGTGCAGCCGGCGCCGGATCTGCTGTTCGGCGTAGGCGTCGTCCTGCCAGCGCGCCTTCAGGTCGCGCAGCTGTTCGACGCGTCGGCGGGCCTCCTCCTGCTTCCGCTGGAGGTCGGCGATCTCCGCGCGCTGGGAGACGTACTGCCGCATCGGGTAGGCGAGGGCGACGACCAGCGAGCACAGCACCAGCGCGAGCAGCGCGGCGCGGCCGGTGAGCCGGGAGCGGCGGGCCTGACGCTTGGTCTGGGAGCGGTAGACGCGTGCCGCGGTCTGCTCGCCGAGCAGCCTGAGCCTGGTCGCGGTGGAGAACCGGTCCCGGTCCCTCACGGCCATCTTCCCGCCTCCCGTCTCACACGTGCGTACGTCCCCGCACACGGTACGGGACCGAGTACGGGGACGTACGTACGACGCTTCCTACTGGTGTCAGCCGTGCGGCTGTCAGCCCTTGAAGCGGGGGAAGGCGCTGCGGCCGGCGTACACCGCGGCGTCGTCGAGGATCTCCTCGATGCGCAGCAGCTGGTTGTACTTGGCGACGCGCTCGGAGCGGGCCGGGGCGCCGGTCTTGATCTGGCCGCAGTTGGTGGCGACGGCCAGGTCGGCGATGGTGACGTCCTCGGTCTCGCCGGAGCGGTGCGACATCATGCACTTGAAGCCGCTGCGCTGGGCCAGCTCGACGGCGTCCAGCGTCTCGGTCAGCGAGCCGATCTGGTTCACCTTCACGAGCAGGGCGTTGGCGGTGCCCTCCTCGATGCCGCGGGCCAGGCGCTCCGGGTTGGTGACGAACAGGTCGTCGCCGACCAGCTGGACCTTGTCGCCGAGGCGGTCGGTGATGACCTTCCAGCCGGCCCAGTCGTCCTCGAACAGCGGGTCCTCGATGGAGACGAGCGGGTAGGCCGCGACGAGCTCCTCGTAGTACTCCGTCATCTCGGCGGCGGAGCGCTCCTTGCCCTCGAAGAGGTACTTGCCGTCCTTGTAGAACTCGGAGGCGGCGACGTCGAGCGCGAGGGCGATCTGCTGGCCGGGGGCGTAGCCGGCCTCCTTGATGGCCTCCAGGATGAGGTCGAGGGCCTCACGGTTGGAGCCGAGGTTCGGGGCGAAGCCGCCCTCGTCGCCGAGGCCGGTGGACAGGCCCTTGCTCTTCAGGACCTTCTTCAGGGTGTGGTAGACCTCGGTGCCCCAGCGCAGGGCCTCGGAGAAGGACTCCGCGCCGATCGGGGCGATCATGAACTCCTGGATGTCCACGTTGGAGTCGGCGTGCGAGCCGCCGTTCAGGATGTTCATCATCGGCACCGGCAGCAGGTGCGCGTTCGGGCCGCCCAGGTAGCGGAAGAGGGGGAGGTCGCTGGCCTCGGAGGCGGCGTGGGCGACGGCGAGCGAGACGCCGAGGATGGCGTTGGCGCCGAGGGAGCCCTTGTTGTCGGTGGCGTCCAGGTCGAACATGGCCTGGTCGATCAGGCGCTGCTCGGTGGCGTCGTAGCCGACCAGCTCCGGGCCGATCTGCTCGATGACGGCGAGGACGGCCTTCTCGACGCCCTTGCCCTGGTAGCGGTTCGGGTCACCGTCGCGCAGCTCGATGGCCTCGAAGGCGCCGGTCGAGGCGCCGGACGGAACGGCGGCACGACCCGTGCTGCCGTCGTCGAGGCCGACCTCGACCTCGACCGTGGGGTTGCCTCGGGAGTCCAGGATTTCCCGGGCTACGACGACGTCGATGGACGGCACGAGCATCTCCTTCTTGGATGTGACGCTGGAAGTGCGGGGCGTTGTGCCTTACGGCTGTGCCTTGCGACTAGAGCCTAACCGTCCCAGGGGCGTCGGCCACCGACCGACCGCCCCGTGGACAAGCCGACGGTACCTTTTGTTTCTGCCCGAAACAAAGGGGGCCGGGAAGCTCGGGCACAAAAAAGCCCCGCCCCGGTGCGTACGGGGGAACACGCACCGGGGCGGGGGCCCGTGGGGACGGGGGTGGCCCGCACGGGGGCCTTGAGTGGGGCCCGCGGAGATGTGCGGGCCCTGTACTCCGGCTGGGAACCGGATGTCACTTCAGGTGCAGCTGCTGACCCGGGTAGATGAGGTCGGCGTCCTCGACGATGTCCTTGTTCAGCTCGAACAGCTTCTGCCAGCCGCCCTTGACCTTGTGCTTCTCGGCGATGGTGCTGAGGGTGTCACCCTCGGCGACCTTGTACTCGCCGTCGCCCTTCTTGACCTTCTTGCCGGTCGGGGTGGTGACGGTCTGGCTCTTGCTCGCGCTCGCGGCCGGGCGCTCGGCGGAGCGGGAGGCGGCCTGCTCGTCGGCGGAGCGGGTGGTGGTGCTGCCCGAGGTCGAGGTGGTGGTGCCGCCGGAGGTCGAGGGGGTGCTCGGGGCGGAGCCGCCGTAGGGGGTGCTGGACAGGCCCGTGCCGCAGACCGGCCAGGCGCCCTTGCCCTGGGCGGCGAGGACCTTCTCGGCGACGGCTATCTGCTGCGCCTTGCTCGCCTGGTTGGCCTGCGGGGCGTAGGCGGTGCCGCCGTACGCGGCCCAGGTGGAGGCGGAGAACTGCAGACCGCCGTAGTAGCCGTTGCCGGTGTTGATGGACCAGTTGCCGCCGGACTCGCACTGGGCGACCTTGTCCCACTCGGAGGCGGTGGCGGCGGAGGCGTTGCCGGCCGCCATCAGCGGGGCGGCGACGGCGGCGCCGGTGACACCGGCCAGCGCGACGGCGCGGACGGCCTTGGACGGACGACGGTGCTTGCCCTTGCCGGAAAACAGCATGGATCGATCCCCTCACCGACGCCTGCGAGGTGAGCTGTCGGGTTCGGGCCGGTTGAGTTGCCCGGCCACACCTCTCGCTGTGCGCGAGGCGCGGCTTCACCCCAAGCCGGTTCCAGCTTCAACTGCTGGGCCCGGCACTTACCTTGGGTCCCCCGCTCCTGCCTACGGCGCTTGACGCGTCGACTGTTCCCGGGCAACCGCTGGCAGGATTCGGCGTTGCGGTGCCGGGGCTCGCGGTGACGAGCGGCCTTGACCGTAGACACGCGATCGACGGAATTTCAAAGACGATCAGGGCTTCTGAGACTCATCCCACACTTTCGCCAAACCGGACATTAGGGCGGTAAGTGGGGCGCCAACTACCCCTAGTCGCCGTCCGTTTCGCCCCCGACTTCCAGGGTCTGACCGGCACTGATGCGGTTCGGGTCGGCCCCGATGGCCTTCTTGTTCCCGGCGTACAGCGCGTGCCACCCGCCGTCGACGTCAAGGGAGTCGGCGATGGAGGCGAGGGAGTCGCCCTCGCGGACGGTGTAGGTGCCCGGGTCACGGGAGGCGTGGCGGCCGGACGGCGCGTCGCTCTGACCGTTCGTCACGCCTTCTTCCGCGCTCGCGCCCCGATGGCGTCCGCCCCCGGCGAGCGCGCCGGTGTCCACCAGGCTCCAAGAACCGGCGGCCTGCTGGGGGTTGTCCGCGACCCCGGTGTCCGGCGTGACCGTGGGAGTGCCGCCGGCGCCCTGCGAGCTTCCGGTGTCCGGCGAGGAGGACTTGTCGGACTTGGGAGCGTTGGTCCCGGTCGAGCCGGCGGAACCGGTGCCCTTGTCGGCAGCCTTGCCCTTGCCCGGCTTCCCGTGCGACGTGCCGTCCGCGGGCGAGGAGGAGTCGTCGGCCGAGCCCGAGTTGCCGTCCGAGTCCGCATCCTTGGAGGGAGACGAATCCGGCAGACCGGACGAGTCGGAGGTGTCGGAGTTGTCGGAACTCCCGGAATTCCCGGAAGTGTCATCCGATCCGGACGAGTCGCCCGGCCCCTTGTCGTCGGAGCCGCCGACGCCCGTGTCGACGTCCGCCGAGCCCGAGTCCGAGGTCAGACCGGACAGCAGGGCGCAGGTGGCCCAGGGGGTGGTGCCCTTGTCGGCGAGGATCTTCTCGGCGACGGCGATCTGCTGCTGGCGGCTGGCCTGGTCGGCGCTGGTCGCGTACTGGCCGCCGCCGTACGTGTCCCAGTCGTCCTGCGAGATCTGCAGGCCGCCGTAGTAGCCGTTGCCGGGGTCCGCGCTCCAGGAGCCGCCGCTCTCGCACTCGGCCACCTTGTCCCATGTGGTGCCGTCCGCCGCGTTGGCGCTCGCCGCGCCGAGGAGCGGGATGGCGATGGCGGAGCCGGTCACTCCAGCCGCGACGAGGAGGGCCGGAGCCTGGCGGGGGCGACGGTGTCGACCGTTCCCGGAGAGCATGCAGAAGCCTTTCGAGCGACAGCAGGACCGGCGCGGCGAACGAGGCCGGTCGCCGCGCTGATGGGTGAACGTATCGGCAGACGATCACTTGTCACAAGTTCATGCCGCGCAGATCACGTGAAGATCACAGAGTTGAAGGTTTGTCATCTCCTCCCGCGTGGCACCGGATCCTCCCCTCCTGCCCGCTTTGTCACCCGTCGGGCACGGCGGCGCCTCACGCCCGGCGCACGGTGCGGCCGCGACCATGGACCGGACATGACCGCCCGGGGGGCTTCCCGTCCAGGAGGACACGATGGCGCGGCACACCCGGCTGCCCGGTGAGTCCGCGGACTACCTCGCCGCACGCGAGGAACTCCGCGACGCCGAGATCGAACTCATGCGCCACCGCGAGAAGGTCGCGGCCCTGCGCAGGGCGCTTCCACCCGGGCCCGACGTCGACGACTACGTCTTCCTCGAAGGCCCCGCCGACCTCGACGCGGGCGACATGCCCGTCCGCGAGGTCAGGTTGAGCGAGCTGTTCACCGGCCCCGGCCGGCCCTTGATCGTCTACCACTTCATGTACGGCAAGCGGCAGACCGACCCCTGTCCGATGTGCACCCTGTGGATCGACGGCTTCAACGGCGTCGCCCACCACGTCGCCCAGAACGCCGACCTCGTCGTCGTCGCGGCCGCCGACCTTCCCACCCTGCGGCAGCACGCCCGCGATCGCGGCTGGTCCCGGCTGCGGCTGCTGAGCGCCGGGGACAGCACCTTCAAGTACGACCTGGGAAGCGAGGACGAGGACGGTGCGCAGGACTCCACCGTCTCCGTCTTCACCCGGGACGCGGACGGTACGGTCCGCCACTTCTACTCCGCCCACCCCCGCATGGCCGAGGACATCGACCAGCGCGGCATCGACCTCCTCAATCCCGTCTGGCACCTCCTCGACCTGACGCCGGGCGGCCGGGGCGACTGGTTCGCGGGCCTGGACTACTGACCGCCGGCGCCCGCCCGGAGGGGCGTGAACTCCACCGGCAGGGTGCGCAGGCCCCGCATGATGAGTCCGCCACGCCACCTCAGGTCGGCCGGATCGGCGGCGAGCCGCAGGTCGGGCAGGCGGGTGAGCAGGGTGGCGAGCGCGGTCTGGCCCTCCAGCCGGGCGAGCGGCGCGCCGAGGCAGTAGTGGATGCCGTGGCCGTACCCGAGGTGCTGGTTGTCGCGGCGGGCCAGGTCCAGCACGTCCGGGTCGGCGAACCGCTCCGGGTCCCGGTCGGCCGCGGCGAGTACGACGAGCACCGGATCGCCGGGCGCGATGTCCTGCCCGCCGAGGGTGAGCGGCTCGGTGGCGAACCGCCAGGTGGCCAGCTCCACCGGGCCGTCGTAGCGCAGGAGTTCCTCCACCCCGGTCTCCAGCAGGTCCCGTTCCCCGCGCGCCAGGGACTCCTGCAGCCGGCGGCGCTGCTCGGGGTGGGTGAGCAGGGCGTAGGTGCCGTTGCCGATGAGGTTGACGGTCGTCTCGAAGCCGGCGAAGAGGAGGATGAAGGCCATGGCGGCGGCCTCGTTCTCGGTGAGGTGCTCGCCGTGGTCGGAGGCGCGGATGAGGCCGGAGATCAGGTCCTCGCCCGGGGTCGGCTCGGCGGGCAGCGCCTCCCGCTTGCGGTGGATCAGCTCGGCGAGATAGCCGCGCATCTTCTTCACGGACCGGGCGACCCCGCCCCTCGGTCCTCCCCCGTGCCGGATCATCATGCCCGCCCAGTCCCGGAAGTCGTCCTGGTCCTCGCGCGGGACGCCGAGCAGGTCGCAGATGGCGTAGATGGGCAGCGGGAAGGCGAACTCGTGGATGAGGTCGGCCGAACCGGTCTGCGCGAACCGGTCGATGAGGTGGTCGGTCAGCTCCTGCACACGGGGGGCGAACTCGGCGACCCGGCGCGGCGTGAACGCCTTGCTGACGAGCCTCCTGAGCCGGGTGTGGTCCGGCGGGTCGATGTTCAGCAGATGCGTCATCAGCTCGGCCTTGCGCTCGCCCGGGATGCCCGTCTTGCCCTTGGCGTGCGCGGGCTCGTCGTGATGCGCCGGGTTCTTGCTCAGCCGCTGGTCCGCCAGTGCCTGCCGGGCATCGGCGTACCGGGTGACCAGCCACGCCTCCACCCCACTCGGCAACCGCGTCCGCCGCACCGGCGCGTACTCACGCAACCAGGCGTAGGCGGGGTAGGGATCAGCGGCGAACTCCCAGGTGAAGAGGTCCGGGGGCGCTGGGTGGGGGTGGGCAGCGTGGTCGGGGTGGAACTGGTCGGTCACTCCTCGACCGTATCCGGCTCGCCGTGGGGCGTCCGGCCGGGTGGGGGGAGCGGGCCGTTCCGCGCGGCGGGGCCGAGGCATCCCGGGCAGGCGGGCGGGCGGCGGTGCCGGGCGATCACTCCGAGACGGTGTCCGGCTCTCCGTCGGACCGCCGGCCGGGGGTGGGGAGCGGCCGTTCCACGGGGCGGGGCTGAGGCATCCCGGGCAGGCGGGCGAAAGGCGGTGCCGGGCGGTTACTCCGTGACCGTGTCCGGCTCGCCGTCGGACCGCCGGCCAGGCACGGGGAACGGGCCGCTCCACGCGGCGGGGCCGAGGCAACCCGGGCAGACGGGCGGGCGGCGGCGCCGGGCGATCACTCCGAGACGGTGTCCGGCTCGCCGTCGGACCGCCGGCCAGGCACGGGGAACGGGCCGCTCCACGCGGCGGGGCCGAGGCAACCCGGGCAGACGGGCGGGCGGCGG
>NZ_JBEYYR010000030.1:0-19439 GCF_040645635.1 Streptomyces sp. NPDC046727 | reverse complement strand
GGCGCCGGGCGATCACTCCGTGACCGTGTCCGGCTCGCCGTCGGACGGTCGGCCGGGGGTGGGGAGCGTGGGGATTCGGCGGGGGCGCGGCACAGGTGGCATCGGGGTTCGGGCGGTAAGGGGCGCAGGTGTCAGCGGTGTTCGGGCGGTAGGTGGCTTCGGGGGTGCGGGTGGGTGGTCGGGGGGTGGTGGGAGCGTGGCGGGGAGGCCCGGGGGGTCCACGGCGGCTGCCTTGCGGAGCCAGTCCTCGGCCTCCGTGTCCTTGCCCTGCTTGCGCAGCAGCCGCGCGATGTGCCGCTCGGCGTACACGGCTCCCCGCTCGTGCCCGGTGAGGTACCACGAGAGCGCCTCCTCGTCCCGGCCGAGGAACTCCAGCGTGACGCCGAGGTTGACCGCCGCCGAGGCGTCGCCGCCCTCGGCCGCCTGCCGGTACAGCGGCTCCTTCTCCGCCTCGGTGGCCTTCTTCACGTTGGCGAGGAAGACGCCGAGGTTGTTCGCGGCGCGCGCGTCGCCCCAGGCCGTCGCGTAGCGCAGCCACTCCTCCGCCTCCGGCTCGCTCCAGGTGCCCAGAAGGCTGCCGAGGCTGCCGGCGACCTGGCGGTGCCCCGCCGCCGCGGACCTGCGGTACCAGCGGATCGCCTCGTCCTCGTGCCCCGGGCCCACCAGCATGTTGCCCAGCTCGTGCGCCGCCGGCCCGCTTCCCGCCTCCGCGGCCGTCCGCAGCCAGCGCTCGGCGAGGGCGCGGTGGATCCGGCCGAGGTGCAGCGCGGCCCCGGCGTCGCCGGCCTCCGCCGCCGACTCCAGATACGGAAGCGCCTCCTCCTCGTCTCCCTCCGCCAGCAGGACCAGCGCCATCTCGGCCGCCGCGTCCGGGTGGCCCGCGTCGGCCGCCCGGCGCAGCAGGGACGCGCTCTCCTCGCCCTGGGTGCGCAGCGCGAGCTGGAACATCACCTCCGCGTCCTCCGCCGCGATGCGCGAGCCCAGGGCCGCGCGGGCCGCGCCGAGGATCACACCGTGGTCCAGCTGTGGCCCGGACCCGGCCTCCGCCCGGTCCAGCAGTGTCCACCACACCTCGTCCGGCACCGGCTCCAGATCCCCCGACGCCAGCGCCTGAGCGACCAGCGCCCCGTACGCCCGCCAGGTGCCCTCCTCCTCGCCCGCCACGAGCAGCCCGGACACGCCGAACATGGAGGCCGTGGCCCAGTCGAGCGCGTCCTCGCGCGACTCCCGTGCCGCCGCTTCGGCGACCTGGGGCCCGTACTGCCCGAGCACCTCGGTGAGCAGCCCGGCCGGCACCGCCCCCGTGACCCCGCACCGGGCCACGTCGACCGCGGCCCGGACCAGTAACCGTCCCAGCGGGTGCTCCCGGCGCGTCCCCGCCCGCCGCCACTCGTCGAAGAGCAGGTGCCCGACCGCGAAGTACGACCCGACTCCCTCCCTTCCGCTCCACATGTACGCCGGGTACGCCCGCGGGTCGTCGTGCGCCGACAGCCGCGCCAGTTCCGCCTCGCTCCACTCACGGTGCAGCTCCACCGTGCGGGCCGCCGCGACGACCCGGTCGCCGGGGGCGGTCCCGGCGCGCCGCCGGTAGTACCCGGTGGGGCTCATCGTGGCGAGCACGACGGCACCGAGGTCGTTGAGCCGCCCGAGCAGCGGCAGGTCCAGCCGGCCCGGACCTAGGTGGCCGGTCAGCTCGTCCAGCCAGACGACGTACCGGCCGGGGCTCTCCCGCAGCGCGGCCACCAGGGGGCGCAGGTCCTCGCCCGGGCCCGGCGCGTACACCCGGTGGCCCTCCAGGGAGCGCACGGCGTGCCACGCGGTGTACGACTTGCCCGCGTACGGCTCGCCCAGGATCAGCACCAGGCTGGGGCGGGCCAGCTTGGCGCGCAGGTCCTCGTCGCGGTCGCGCGGGACGTACGGCGGCACGTCCGGCAGTCCCGGCACCGGCCCCGTCGGCCGCACCCCGAACTCCAGCGGTCCCACGCCGGCGGCCGGCCGCCACTCCGCCGGCACCGGCACCGTGCCGTAGTGGTTGTGCTGCACCCCCACGACCCGGCCGTGGAAGACGCCGTCGTGGAACTCGACGCGGTCGCCGACGGTCTCGGGACCGGTGCCGTGCTGGTGCGCGCCGGGTTCCTCGGCGCCGGGCCGCACGGTGCCGTGAGGGTCGGGGGCGGGCCTGACGGTGCTTCGAGGGTCGGTGGCGGCGGCCGGCGCGGGGCTGGGGAGTGTGGTGCCGGGGCCGGAGCCGGGGGCACGGCTCGCCGTGGGGGAGCGGGAGCCGTCGGCCGTACCGGTGTGGCCGGTGCCGGCCGGCCGGGGCGTGGAGCCGGCCCCGGCGACCGTCGTCAGCTCGACGAACGCGGCCGGATGGTCGCGGCGCAGCAGCACCAGGGAAGCGAGCTGAAGCTGACTCGTGAACCGGTCGTCGCCGAGCCGGGTCCATGCCTCCGTCGCATAGGCCATGTCCGCCCGGGCCAGCGTCTCCTCGACCCGCAGTGCCGCGGCCGGTGAGCGACGGATCGCGCCCAGCAGCGCGGCCCTCAGTTCCTCCAACTCCCCTGTCACGCCGGCCCCCACGCCTCGCACCCACCCGTCGGGGCAACGGTACTAAGCGGACAGCCCCTCAGCAGCCCGTATCGCGTCCCGGTACACCCGCGCCGCCGCCCGCAGCGCCGCCTCCGGGTCGACGCCGTCCGCTTCGGCACGGACCGCCAGCGCCAGCAGTTCGTAGCCGATCCCGTCGCCCTGCGGCAGGGGCACCGCCAGGCCCGCCGTACGGGTGCGGGAGGCGAGCTTGGCGGCGAGGGCCAGGCCGGGCTGGCCGAGCGGGACGCCTTCCGTGACCGAGGTGCGCTGCTTCTCCTCGGCCTTGGTGCGCAGCCAGTGCTCCTTGACGTCCTCCGGGGTCTCGGCCCGCTCGTCGCCGAAGACGTGCGGGTGCCGGTGGATGAGCTTGGCGACGATGCCGCCGGCCACGTCGTCGATGGAGAACGGCGCGTCGGGGTCCTCCTCGGCGATCCGGGAGTGGAAGACGACCTGGAGGAGGACGTCGCCCAGCTCTTCACGCAGCTCCGTGCGGTCGCCGGCCTCGATCGCCTCGACCAGTTCGTAGGCCTCCTCGATTCCGTACTTCGCGAGGCCCTCGTGGGTCTGCCGGGAGGACCACGGGCACTCGGCGCGGATGCGGTCCATGACCTGCACGAGGTCCAGCAGGCGGGCGCCGGGCAGGTCGTAGGAGGCGGGGAGCAGCTCGAGGTCCGGCATGGCGACCCGGCCGGAGCCGGCCAGCCGGGCGAGGCCGTCGGTGAGCGCCGGCTCGCCCTCGCCGGTCGCCACGACCACTACGGTCCGCCCGCCGGCGCAGGCGTCGACCAGTTCCTGCGCGGTGGGGGACGCCTCCGCCACCGCTATCCCGGCCTCGCGCAGATACGGCAGCTGCGGATGCGCGCCGTCCGCGCACAGCACGGCGTCGGCGGCGCGCAGGGCCTGCCAGGCGGGCCAGGACAGCAGGCCGGGAGCGACGCGGTGGCTGGTGGTGAGCAGGACGACGCGGCCGGGGCCGGCTTCGGGACGGGGTGCGGGGCTGGTTTCGTTCACGATCCGAACGTAGCCCACGGCGCGAGGGAGCGGATCGGGTTGTCCACAGGGCCGAGAGGTCGTGTGATCGTATGACCGGAACCGGGTCGGTCGCCCGCCGGGCTGCGCCGTCAGTCGCCCACCGGGCTACGCCGTCACCGGCTCGCCGCCCGCCGACGTGACCTCCCGGACCCATGGCGTCTCGGCGTCCACCCGGCTGCTCTTCTGCACGTCCCAGGCGCCGTAGCGCGGGTTGAGATCGACGTCGAGTTCCTCGGAGGCCTTGGACAGGGCCTTCCAGAAGGCGGGCTGGCTGGTGTCGGTGCCGAGCCTCGCGGCGAGCTTCTGCGCCTCCAGTTGCAGGCGCAGGTTGTCGTCGAGGTGTGCCGGGGCGATGCCGTACTTCTGCAGCCAGGCCGTCTCCAGGCCCTTGCTGCCGCCGGCCTGCTGCTCCAGGCTCGCCCGCATCTGCTGGATCTCCTTGCGGGTGACCGTGAGGCCCTCGTCCCGGGCGGCGCGGTGCAGCACCCGGTCGAGCACCATGTTGTGCAGGGTGTCCCGGGCGAGGCTGCTGGTGGAGGAGACGACCTGCCGGTACTGGCTCTCGTCCGGCACCGCGGCGCGCTGGGCCTGCCGGACCTCGTCGACCCGGTGCTCCAGCTGGGCGACGGTGATCCGCTGCCCGCCGACGACGGCCGCGGCGCCCGGGTGCGCATCGCTTCCGCAGGCGGTCAGCAGGGGTGCCGCGGCGGCGATCGCGGCGGTGAGGACGAGCGCGGTGCGACGGCGGCGGTGCAAGGAAACCTCCCGAGGAGATTGTGCGACGGTGCACAAAGTCTTGCGGTGATCGATGGTAGGCAGTGGGCAGGCTGCGGCCAACCCATTCGACCAACGATTCGCGCGCGCTTCGGGCACCGCCGCGCCGCGCACGGCGGGCCGCCGGGTCAGCCGACGGTGGCCACCGGCTGCTTGTCCCACAGCGCCTACCAGAGGTTGCCCGGCAGGGGAGCGGCGAGATCTAGCCGCGCACCTGCCCCAGCCACTGCAGGGTCCGCCGGACCTCCACGGCCAGCGGATGACCGGGGCCGTGCAGCCGCTCGACGTCCACGACCAGCCGCGCGAGCGTGTCGTGGGCGGCCGGCCGGTCGCCGAGGGCGAGCAGCAGAAGGCCGATGCGGCGGCGGACGTCGTGGGCGAGCTGCGGGTCGCCGGAGACGTACTGGTTCTCGTAGTACGGCAGCAGCGCGCGGTACTCGGCGAGCGCCGCCGCCGGTTCGCCCAGCTGCTCCAGGCACTGCGCGGCCTCGTAGCGGTAGCGCAGTGCCTGCGGGTCGGCCTGGCCGGCCTCGGCGGCGCGTTCGTCGGCGAGGCGGCGCAGTTCGGGCAGCGCGCGCCGGTACTGGCCGTCGTCCATGAGCGTGGCCGCGTACTGCTTGCGCAGGGTGCGCACGACCGGGGAGTGCTCGCCGTGCTGTTCGGCGGCGGTCGGCAGGATCGCGCCGAGGATGTCGACGGCCTGCGTGATACGGCCCTCGCCGAGCAGGCGCTTGACCTCGTCCACGGCGGCGGCGACATCGGGCTTCTCGGCCACCGGCGGCGCCGGCGCGACGGGGGCCGGCTGGGGCGCGGGGGTCCGCGCGCGGTCCGGCCAAGGGGCGTGCGGGCGCAGGAAGGGGCGCGTGGGGTCCAAGGGCGCCCCGGTGGGTGTCCCGCGCGCGGGCAGGAGCAGTGCCAGGTCCTCGTACACCTCCTGCGCGGACGCCGGCCGGTGCTGCGGGTCCTTGGCGAGCAGCCGCAGCACCAGGGTTTCGAGCGCCTCGGGGACCTCGGGGCGGATCCGGCGCACGGGCAGCGGGGGCTCGTACAGATGCCGGTGCAGCACCCCGAGCGCCGTGGAGCCGGCGAACGGCACCTCGCCGCTGAGCAGTTCGTGCATCAGCACACCGAGCGCGTACAGGTCGGTGTACGGGCCGACCGCGCCGCCCATCGCCTGTTCCGGAGCCATGTAGGCGGGCGAGCCGATCGGGGAGCCGGTGTGGGTGAGACGGGTGGTGTCGGTGTCCATCACCGAGGCCACGCCCAGGTCGAGGACGGTGACCGTGCCGTCCTGCTTCACCATCACATTGCGCGGCTTGAGGTCGCGGTGCACGATCGGCACGGCGTGCACCGCGCTCAGTACGGCGCACAGTTGCGCGGCCACCGCGACCGCCCACTGCCACGGGTACGGGTCGTGCTCGGCGAGGTGGTCGGAGAGGTCGGCGCCGTCCACGTACTGCATGACGAGGAACAGCTCCTCGCCCTCGCTGCCCGCGTCGTGCACCGTCACCAGGCCCGGGTGGTCCACCTGCGCGGTCACCCGGCACTCGCGCAGGAACCGGCGGCGCAGCTCGTCCGCCTCCTGGCCCGCCACCTTGTCGGGGCGCAGCAGCTTCACCGCCACGCGCCGGTCGAGTCTGCGGTCGTACGCCGTCCAGACCTGGCCCATGCCGCCCTGCCCGATGAGCGTGGACAGTTCGTAACGGCCGGCGACGACACGTCCTGTCGCCACGGTCACCGTCCGCCCTCAGGGCCGTCCTGCTTGCGCAGGTAGTCGCTCAGCTCGTCCAGTTCGGCCCGCACCTGGTCGATCCGCGCGGGCGCCGGACGCTGCGGCGGCGGGGTGGTCAGCGGCGGCTGCGGAGGCTGGGGCACGCGCGCGTGGGGCATCGGGGGCGGGGTGTGCGGCCCGGACGCCGACGGCATGCCGGGCGCCCCGGGGGCGGTCGGCACGGTCGGTATGGTCGGCACGGTCGTCGCGCCGTACGGCGCCGCGGGGGCCGGGTAGCCGTACGCCGGGGCCGTCCGCTGTGCCTCGTACGCCTGCTGCTGCAACAGGAAGTGGCGGATGTCAGCGGCGAGGTAGTACGCGATCGTGCCCACGAGCGTGCACAGCAGGAGCAGGATGCCCACGTAGCCGCCGGTGGTGTGGATCTCGTCGCCGGGCTCGATCGCCACCAGCGTGATGCTCAGGATGTCGGCGGCCAGCACCGCCACGAACAGCCCCCAGTCCAGCGACCGGCGCGTGACGGCCGCCAGCCGCAGCATCATCGCCCAGGTCAGGAAGCCGATGGTGAGGATCCCGAGCGCCACGAACAGCACGCGCAGGAAAACCAGCCACGCGGTGTGCGGTGGCTGCTTCACCGGCTGTCCGTAGCCGTGGCCGTGCATGGCTGCTCCTGATGCCTGAAGTGGACGTACGTGCCCGCCCGGCATGGTCCGCGGGGGGGCGGACAACGCCGGTCGTGCGATTGTCGCTTCGAGCATATGGCCCGGCAGGGACAACCGGTCCGGGTTGTACCGAACCGTTGTCCGGTGGCCACGCGGGTTCAGTCCGGCGCGACCGTGCCGTCCGTCAGGCCGTCGTACATCCCGCGCACGAGCTGCTCCCCGAGCCGGCTCGCGTGCCGCAGCGCCCGCTCGAACTCGTCCAGTGCGCGGAACCGTGCGCCGTAGCGCCGCTGTTCCTCCAGCGGGAGCCGGGGCAGCTGCAGCCGGCGCACGTCCAGGCGGGTCGCCGTGGAGGCGTAGCTGCTGGCCTGCCGGTTGTTGGCGGTACCGCGCAGGAACCCGGCGAGGAACCACGGGTCGAGCGCCGTGCCATCGGGGCGCAGAAGCACGAGGTTGCGCCCGAGGGCGGCGCCCCCCGTCGCATCGTCGATCACGCGCGCCACGGAGCCTCCGCCGAGCACCGGTACGACGACGTCGCCCGGCTCGGTCAGCACGGCCTCCTCCTCGCTCTCGGGCAGCGAACCCGAAGGCGCCGTTCCGGCGAGGACGTCGTGGTCGGTGAGAACCGGCACGCGCGCGTGGCCGCCGTTTCCGCCGGTGCGCATCACCAGCGCGCCCCCGCGCGCGAGTTCGCCGACGGTGGTGAGCGGCCAGCGCGGGGGCGGTGCCGGGTCGGCGGGGGGCGGGGTGAGGTCGGCGGTCAGGCGCAGGGTCGCGCCCAGGCGCTCACGGACCTGGGTGAGCTGCTCCGCGCCGTCGGCCACCGCGGCCGGCGGCAGATGGCGGGCGGGAGCGAGGTCCACGTCGTCGTCGAGGAGCTCGATGACCGGCACCGAACGGGCGAGCCCCGGCGCCTCCGCCAGCCGCCCCGCGCGCGCGAAGGCACGCCAGGCGTCCGTCACGGCCTCCCGTACCGCCTCCCAGTCCGGACCGCCCCGCCCCTCCCCCGCGAACCTCCCCGTGTCCACGAGCAGCACCTCGGGCGTGGCCGGCGCCCGGTCGGGCCGGCGCAGCACCCACAGGTGCAGCGGGATGTTGTACGGCGGTGCCGCACCGACCGGCAGCGCGACCACGGCCCGGAGCGCGCCCCGGCGCAGCAGATCGGCGCGGATCCGGCGGCCGGAACGGCGGGAGGCGGCGGCCGGCGGCATGAGCAGCACGGCGGTGCCGCCGTCGGCCAGCCGGGCCAGCGCGTGCTGCACCCAGGCCAGCTCCGACTCGGTGCGCGCGGGGAAGCCGTACTCCCAGCGAGGGTCGTAGGCGAGTTCGTCGTGGCCCCAGTTCCGCTCGTTGAACGGCGGATGGCACAGCACCGCGTCGGCGCGCAGCTCGGGGTACGCGTCGGCGCGCAGGGTGTCGCCGGCGGCGCCGCGCACGGCGGCCCGGCTGTGCAGCGCGAGCCGCAACGCGCTGAGCGCGGCGAGTTCGGGGGCGCTGTCCTGGGCGTACAGCTCCTGGTCGGGGCGGGTGTCCACGGCGCGCAGCAGGGCGCCGGTGCCACAGGCCGGATCCAGGACGGTACGGGCCGGGCCGGCGAGGTCGGCCATGAGACCGGCCAGCTCGGCGGGGGTGAGCGTGTACTGGCGGGGGTTGGCGTCCAGGTGCCGCCCCAGCAGGAACTCGAACGTCTGCCGCGCCCCCACCTCGGCGGCCAGCTCGGCAGCACCGCGCAGGAGGGGGACGGAGGGGAGGAGCTGGGGGCCGGTGGGGGGACGGAGAGCGGGGGTGACTGGGGTGACTGGAGTGACTGGAGTGACTGAGGTGGTGAGTGTGGCTTGTGGGGTGGTGGGGGCGGGGGCCCCGGGGGGTGTGTCGTGAACCGTCGGCCCGCTGTGAACGGTTGGCGGCGTGTTCACAGGCTGGGTTGTCGGCGAGGAGTTCACAGCGGGATTCGTGAGGGCGGCGTTCACACCCTCGGCATCAGTCGCCGCGTTCACATCGGCATCCGTCGGCGTCGCGTTCGCACTCCCGCCCGCATCGCCGGTGTTCACGGAGAGCGGTCCGTTCACAGCTTCCGCAGCACCGCGAGACCGCCCGCTGTGAACCGCCCGGCCGGGCGCGCCGCCGAAGCGCGGGGTCAGCACCTGCTCCAGCGCGCCGGGCAGCATCGCGGCCAGCCGCGCGTCGGAGCCCGCGCTCGCGTCGAGCCAGACGGTGGGGCGCTCATGGATGAGCAGCAGCACGCAGCCGGTGTGCACCAGGGCCGTCAGCGGGCCTTCGGGGTGGCCGGCGAGCTGCTGCCAGACGCGTTCGCGCAGGGGGACCTCGGCGAGTTTCCCCTGCTTGCGCAGCCAGGCCTCGACCTCGGCGAGCGCGAAGGACGGACTGGTCTCGGTGCCGCCCACCGGCTTCGGGAAGTCGGCGTGCCGGCGGCGCCAGTTGCTGACGGCGGCTCGGCCCACTCCGGCGAGCCGCGCGATACCGGCTGCGGTCACCTCTGTCGCGTTGTCCTGCACCGGCCCCGCTCCCCTCGTCCCGTGTGTGCACCGAGCATACCGGCGTACACAAGACCCATGAGTTCACGAGCGTGTACACGCTCGCCTCTGTGAACCGTGTTGACTCGGTTCACAGCTCATGCTCTTATTGACCCAGCGAACGAGCGGTCACCGGAGGGGGAGGCCGCCGCATTCGGGGAGGATTCGTCATGGGCATGAAGGCCAAGGTCGCGCTCGGTGCCGTCGTGGGGATCGTCGTCATCGGTGCCGTGTCCGCGAACGCCGGCAGCGACGGCAAGGACGGCGGTTCCGGCGCCGGCAGCGACAAGGGCTCCTCGGCGTCGGCCGAGCACAAGTCCGGTGGCAAGAAGGACTCGGGGGGCGGGGAGGCCGCCGAGGAGAAGAAGGCCGCGTTCGCGGGCGACGGCGAGTACCAGGTCGGCTCCGATGTGAAGCCGGGGACGTACCGCACGACCGGCAACACCGACGACATGTGCTACTGGGAGCGCGCCAAGGACGCCTCGGGCGAGATGGACTCGCTGCTGGCCAACGACAACGTCAGCGGCACGAGTTACGTGACCGTCAAGGCCACCGACAAGGTGTTCAAGTCCAGCGACTGCAAGGACTGGGAGGCCGTGGACCCGAAGGCGAAGGGCACGCCCGCCTCCTCGATGGACGGCGACGGGGGCATGTTCAAGGTCGGTACGGACATCGCGCCGGGCACCTACAAGTCGACCGGGAACGCCGACGACTCCTGCTACTGGGAGCGTACGAAGGACGCCGACCACGGGCTGAACTCGATCATCGCCAACAACAACGTCACCGGCACCGCCGTCGTCACGATCAGCGCGTCGGACGCCTACTTCAAGACGACCGACTGCGGCGACTGGAAGAAGGCCTGACCACCACCCACGTCCGGCCGGGCCTTACCGGCTCCCGGACGTGGGACCAGCTCCCGGGCGGCGCCCCCGCCCGGGTCACCGTACGGCCCGGGCCGTACACACACCCCCGTTTCACCACCTCTGAAGGACTGTCATGCGTCTCTCCTCCCGTGCCGCCGCGCTGCTCGCCGTGGCGGCACTCCCTCTGGCTCTGTCCGCCTGTTCCTCGGACTCCTCCTCCGGCAACGGAGCGAGCGCCAAGCCGGCCAAGGCGGAGAACCCCAACGCCGGTCTGCTCACCGGTACGCAGCTCAAGAAGGCGCTGGCGCCCGCGTCGGCCTTCCCGGCCGGGTTCACCCTGGAGGCCGACGGTGCCTCGGACAGCGGGGGCAAGTTCCTCGCCCCCTCCAGCCGGAAGACCGCGAAGCCGGACTGCACCCGGCTGGAGGCCACGTCCTGGATCCAGGTGACCGGTTTCGAGGGCGGCGTGTCCTTCGCGCAGGACGACTACGTGAACAAGGACAAGACCGAGGAAGTCGCCCAGGAGATGGACGCGTTCCAGGGCAGCACGGCGAAGACGGTGATGAAGCAGCTGCAGTCCGTCGCGGCCCAGTGCGCCACCTTCACGGACACGGACACGCACGCCAAGGTGAAGGTGACGGGCCGGTCCACGGCGGGGCTCGGTGACGAGGCGTACACGATGACGCTGACGAGCGGCGCCTGGGAGACCGGCACCACGCTCATCGCGACCCGTTCCGGCGACACCGTGATCACCGTGCTGTCCACCGCGGGCAGCGACGACGGTGCCGCCGCCGCGAAGAAGGTGACGACCCGGGTCCTGGGCTCTCTGAAGGGCGCGTCGGCCGCGTGACCCGCGGGCCCGTCCGAGCACTGTGACCTGACGCCGGGGCGGGGGCCCGGGGTCAGGTCACAGCGGATGCCGCATCCATACGTTGGGTTCGACGTAGACGGCGTACCCGCGTTCCGGTTCGCAGCGGACCGGGACCAGCCCGCCGGGCACCTCGACGTCGCCCGCGGTGTCGAAGGGCAGCCCGGTCCAGCGGCGCCATTCCTCCAGCGAACCGCTCACGGTCATGGAGGCCGACGCGATGGAGTCGATGGTGGCGCCGGCCCGGGCATGGACGCGCAGCCACGGGTCCTCGGGCAGCCCGTCGGGGCGGACCCGGTGGGCGTACTCGGCGATCGGCGTGTGGGGTTCGCGGTGCTTGGCGTTCGGGCGGACGGGGGCGACGACCTCGCGGAAGCCGCGGGCGCGGGCGTTGTCCCGCATCGCCGAGAGCAGGACGGCGGACAGGCCGTGGCCCTGGGCGTGCGGGGCGATGGTGACCGAGATGGCGCTCACGGTGTCCGGGCGGGTGCCGCGGCGCAGGTCGGCGAAGGCCCACGCCAGGACCTGGTCCCAGCCCCGGGCCGGCAGGCTGCCCCGGCCCTCCACGTCGAGGGCGAACGGCACGCTGTAGGCGTGCGCGACGACCTGGCCGTGCTCGTCCTCGGCGAACAGCGCGTATTCCGGCAGTTCGGTGGGGATGCGACCGTAGTGGGTGTTGCCCACGGGGTCGTTGGTGACGAACTCGGGCCATGTGTCGGTCATGCCCAGCACCGCCGGCAGCCGGTCGGGCCGCTCGGCGAGGCTGCTCACCTTGATGTCCATGGCGGACACGGTAGGCGGCGCGCGCCCGGCCGGGTAGCGAATTACCTGGTCGGCGGGTCAGCGGGCCCGGAAGCGCTCGGGGGCCTTGGTCGGGTTGCCGCCCGTGGGGAGCTTCTGGCTCGGGCAGGTGGCGAGGACCTTCTTCATGGCGGTCCGCTCTGCGGCGGTCACCCACAGGCCGTACTTCTTCTTGACCGCGACCTGGGCGGCGACATAGGTGCACCGGTAGGTCTTCTGGGGCGGGAGCCAGGTGGCCGCGTCGCCGTCTCCCTTGCCCCGGTTGGTGCTCGCGTCGACCGCGATGAGGTTGAGGGGGTCGTTGGCCAGGGCTATGCGCTTGCTGGGGTCCCAGTACTTGGCGCCCTTCTGCCAGGCGTCGGAGAGCGCGACGACATGGTCGATGTCGACCTGGCTGCGGCCTCGCCGGTAGGTGATCTCCTTGCCGGAGTAGGCGTCGGGCTCCAGCAGGCCGTAGGAGACCTTGCAGGTGCCGCCGGTGAACTTCACCTCCTTCAGATCGCGTTTGAGTATGTCGTCGCGGGTGTCGCAGGAGTTGGAGTCGGTGTCCGCCCAAGCGGTGCCGAACCGGGCCCGGGAGTAACCGGTCTTCGGCGCCCGTCCCTTGACGGTCAGTGAGCCGGCGGCGGCCAGGGCCGCCCCTCCTGACCCCTCGGGCCCAGGGGCTCCTCCGGTCTCCTCGGCCGTGCAGCCGGTCACGGCGACCAGCATGGCCACGGCGGTGACCGCTCCGCCCCTCAGACGCGTCACGGTGCGTCCCCCCTTGCTCGCCCTGGCCCGCCCCTCAGGTGCGGGCGGATCGTTCCGCTCCCCACCGTAACGTCCGCTTGTCGCCTACCAGATGGGACACAAAGGGCTGATTACGGGGCAAGCCGGGCTCGGCTTGGGGCATTCGAGGTCGTACAGGGGGAGCGTGGAAGACGGGCCCGTGCGCCCGGTCAGACCTTGCCTATGCCGAGAGTGGTCTCCGCGGGCAGCAGTCCTGTGGAGATCACCGCGACCCAGTAGTCACCCAGGAGTTCGGTGAGCCGGTCGACAGCGGCGCGGCCGAGGGCCCGCCAGGGGGCCACGGCGAGGCGGTCGGTCCGCTCCTCCACCTCACGGCGCAGGGCGCGGCCCGCCTCCGTGGCCGTACCGTCCTTCTCGACCAGGCCCCGGGCGGCCAGCCGGGACCGGGCGGCCGACCATTCCCCGGGGCTCCAGCCGCGGCTCTCGAAGCGTTCCTCGGAGGCGGCGCCTATCGCGGCGAAGGACACGAGGGATTCGACCGGGTCGAGGTCCGCGACGAGCAGGGCGGCGAGGTGGCCGTCGCCGCGGTGTTCGCGCAGGATCGTGGCCGCCTGCCACAGCTGGAGGTGCGGGGCCTCGGGCCAGGGAAGCGCGGCGTTGGCCGCGGCGAGCGGGCGGCCCGCCGTACCGGCCGACTCGGCGGCACGCCGGGCGAGGGCGGCGGCCTCGGCCAGTTCGGGGCTGTCCACGCGGTCACCCAGGATCGCGCGGTACGCCCGGTCGACACCCCGCAGGCGTGCGGCCAGCATCCGCTCGGGGCTCGCGACGGTCCACGCCGGGTCGATGTGCTCGGCGACCATGCGGGGGTTGAAGCTGTAGAAGGCGGAGGCGACCCGTTCCGCTCCGGCCGGGCCCAGCGGGGCCGCGCGCAGCGGGAAGTAGGTCGGCCAGCGGTCCGCCGTGTCGTATCCGAGCGCGGCCGACTCCTCGAAGACCTCGGGCGCGTAGTACACCACCGCGTGCAGCGGCTCCAGCAGATGCCACAACTGGCGCACCCGCGCGGGCTCCACAGCCTCTTCGACTCCTGCTGCCACCGCACTCCCGGCACCGGTGCCGACCTGATCGGACATGGCGTGCTCCCTCCCCCGTGCGCGACCGCATCCCGGCCGCCGCACCACAACTTGACACTGACTAGATTGCCGGACCGCCTCGAACTTGTCAACGCCTAGATCCGGCGTACGCTGCTGCCATGAGTTCCACGAAGTCCCCGGCCGGGCCCCAGCGGCCGTACCACCACGGCGATCTGCGCCGCGCCGTGCTCGCCGCCGCGCTCGATGTCATCGCGGCCGACGGCCCCTCCGCGCTGAGCCTGCGCGACCTCGCCCGCCGTGCGGGGGTCTCGCACGCGGCGCCCGCCCATCACTTCAAGGACCGCACCGGGCTGCTCACCGCGATCGCGGCCGAGGGGTACGGCCTGCTGGCGCAGGCGCTCCGGGACGCCTCCGACCTGCGCGAGGCGGGCGTCCGCTACGTCCGCTTCGCCCGCGAGCACCCCGCCCACTTCCAGGTGATGTTCTCCCCCGGGCTGCTGCGCGCCGACGACCTGGAACTCGGCACGGCCCGCGCCCTGGCGGCGGACGCCCTGCGCGCCGCGGTCACCGCGGTCGACCCCGGCGACCGCGGCCCCGACGCCCGCCTGGCCTCGGTCGCCGCCTGGTCCCTGGCCCACGGCTTCGCCACGCTGCTCCTCGGCCACAACCTCGACGGAGCCGTCGGCGACCGCGATCCGGAGGAGGTGTTCCGCGCCCTCTCGGCGATGCTGTTCCACTCGGCCGGCCCGGATGATCCTCGGAATTGACCCGGAGAACCCTCGGACTTGACCCGGAGGAACCCCCGGACTTGACCTTGTCGTTGGCGTCAGGGTTCGACGATCCCGGCATGAGCGAGAACAGCCACCCCCAGAGTTCCCGTACCGTCCTCGTGACCGGCGCCGGCACCGGCATCGGCCGCGCCGCCGCGCGGGCGTTCGCCGCCGAGGGCGCCCAGGTCGTCGCCGTCGGCCGCCGGGCCGCGCCGCTGGCCGAGACCGCCGAAGGGCACCCCGGGATCACGCCCCTGCCCGCCGACCTGACCGCCGAGGACGGGCCCGGGACCGTCGTACGGGCCACGCTGGAGCGGTACGGCCGGATCGACGTGCTCGTCAACAACGCGGCCGTCGTCACCGCCGACTCCCTGCGCAGCTACACGCGCACGGCGGTACGGCCGCTGCTGGAGACCAACCTCCTCGCGCCCGTGCTGCTCACCCAGGCCGCGCTGCCCGCGCTGGAGGAAAGCCGGGGCGTGGTGGTGAACGTGACGACCTCGGTGGGCCAGCGGGGCTGGCCCGGCAACTCCCTGTACGCGGCGGGCAAGGCGGCCCTGGAAGTGCTGACCCGCAGCTGGGCGGTGGAACTGGCGCCGCACGGCATCCGGGTGGTCGCCGTGGCCCCGGGGGCGATCGAGACACCGATCGCCGACCACTCCGGCTACACCCCCGAGCAGCGCGCCACCATCCGTAAGTGGCAGCTCGACCACACCCCGCTCGGCCGGATCGGCCGCCCCGAGGAGGTCGCTTGGGCCATCACCCGGCTCGCCTCCCCGCAGGCGTCGTTCGTGACGGGCGTGGTCCTCCCCGTGGACGGCGGCGCGGTCGTCGCCTGACCGCCCGTCCGGGAGGCTCCCCGACACACCGTCAGCAGCCACCGGGAGGCTCCCCGGGGCGCCGTCAGACGGTCTCGCCCGCCTCCCGCAGCGCCCCCGCCAACCGCTCCCGTATCACCGTCTGGGCCGCGATGCGGGCGTCGAGCACGGCCAGCCGGTTCCGGACGACGTTCAGCGCCTTGGCGGAGGCGCGACCGGCGGTGACATCGCCGTCCAGGCAGGGCAGGAACACCCGTACGTCGTCCAGGGTGAGGCCCCCCTCCAGCAGCCAGCGGATGTTGCGGACCCGGATCGTCGTACCGGGGTCGTACACGCGGTAGCCGTTGGGCGCGCGCGTGGAAGTGATCAGGCCCTGCTGCTCGTAGTGGCGCAGGGCGCGCGGTGTCGTCCCGGTCGCCTCGGCCAGCTCACCGATCCGCACGCGCGCCCCCGCCCCCGTACCCCACCGGCTAGCCCAGGATCGAGGTGAGGAACTCACCGACCCAGGCCAGCAGTTCGCGGCCGACCAGCGGCTTGCCGCCCACCTTCGCGGTCTTCGGGCGCGGGACCAGCACCTGGTGCACGGCCGGCTTGATGACCGTCCCCGGGTACAGGCGCTTGAGCCGCAGCTCCTGCGACTCGCGCAACTCCACCGGCGCGAAGCGGATGTTGGTGCCCTGAAGGACGATCTCGCCGACGCCGCACGCGCGCGCGAGCATCCGCAGCCCGGCCACCAGCAGCAGGTTCTCCACCGGCTCGGGCAGCTTGCCGTAGCGGTCGGTGAGTTCCTCGCGGACGGCCTTGATGTCCTCCTCGGAGTTGGCCGAGGCGATGGCCCGGTACGCCTGGAGGCGCAGCCGCTCGCCGGGGGCGTAGTCGTGCGGGACGTGCGCGTCGACGGGCAGCTCGATCTTGACCTCGAGCGGCGGCTCCTCCTCGATCTCGCCGGTCTCCAGCTGGCGCCGGTAGTCGGCGACCGCCTCGCCGACCATGCGGACGTACAGGTCGAAGCCGACGCCGGCGATGTGCCCGGACTGCTCGCCGCCGAGCAGGTTTCCGGCGCCGCGGATCTCCAGGTCCTTCATCGCCACGTACATGCCCGCGCCCATCTCCGTGTGCTGGGCGATGGTCGCCAGGCGCTCGTGCGCGGTCTCCGTCAGCGGCTTCTCCGGCGGGTACAGGAAGTACGAGTAGCCGCGCTCGCGGCCTCGGCCGACCCGGCCGCGCAGCTGGTGCAGCTGGGACAGGCCGAAGGTGTCGCCGCGCTCCACGATCAGCGTGTTGGCGTTGGAGATGTCGATGCCGGACTCCACGATCGTGGTCGACACGAGCACGTCGAACTTCTTCTCCCAGAAGTCGACGACGACCTGCTCCAGCGTCGATTCCGACATCTGGCCGTGGGCGGTCGCGATGCGCGCCTCGGGGACGATCTCGCGCAGGCGCGCCGCCGCGCGGTCGATGGACTCGACGCGGTTGTGGATGTAGAAGACCTGGCCCTCGCGCAGCAGTTCGCGGCGGATCGCCGCGCCGATCTGCTTCTCCTCGTACGGCCCGACGAAGGTGAGCACCGGGTGGCGCTCCTCCGGGGGCGTGGTGATCGTGGACATCTCGCGGATGCCGGTGACCGCCATCTCCAGGGTGCGCGGGATCGGGGTCGCGGACATCGTCAGCACGTCGACGTTGGCGCGGAGCTTCTTCAGCTGCTCCTTGTGCTCGACGCCGAAGCGCTGCTCCTCGTCGACGATGACCAGGCCCAGGTCCTTGAACTTCGTCTCGGAGGAGAACAGGCGGTGGGTGCCGATGACGACGTCCACCGCGCCGTCCTTCAGCCCCTCCAGGACGGCCTTGGCCTCGGTGTCGGTCTGGAAGCGGGAGAGCGCCCGCACGTTCACCGGGAACTGCGCGTACCGCTCCGAGAACGTGCCGAAGTGCTGCTGGACCAGCAGCGTGGTGGGGACGAGGACGGCGACCTGCTTGCCGTCCTGTACGGCCTTGAAGGCGGCCCGTACGGCGATCTCGGTCTTGCCGTAGCCGACGTCGCCGCAGATCAGGCGGTCCATGGGGACCGACTTCTCCATGTCCTCCTTGACCTCGGCGATGGTGGTGAGCTGGTCGGGGGTCTCCGCGTAGGGGAAGGCGTCCTCCAGCTCGCGCTGCCAGGGGGTGTCGGAGCCGAAGGCGTGGCCGGGGGCGGCCATGCGCGCGCTGTACAGCTTGATCAGGTCGGCCGCGATCTCCTTGACGGCCTTCTTCGCGCGGGCCTTGGTCTTCGTCCAGTCCGCGCCGCCGAGGCGGTGCAGGGTGGGTGCCTCGCCGCCGACGTACTTGGTGATCTGCTCCAGCTGGTCGGTCGGGATGTACAGCCGGTCTCCGGGCTGGCCGCGCTTGGCGGGCGCGTACTCGACGACCAGGTACTCGCGGGTGGCGCCCTGCACGGTGCGCTGCACCATCTCGATGTAGCGGCCGACGCCGTGCTGTTCGTGGACGATGTAGTCGCCCGGTTCCAGGGTGAGGGGGTCGATGGTCTTGCGGCGGCGGGCCGGCATGCGGGCGCCGTCGCGGGTGGCGGTGCGCTGCCCGGACAGGTCGGTCTCGGTGAGCACGGCGAGCCCCAGTGCCGGGTCCACGAAGCCGTACTCGATCGAGCCGCAGGAGACGTGCACGACGGAGGGGCTGAGCTCGCCGAGGTCGGCGTCCATGCGGGCGGCGATGCCCTCGCCGCCGAGCACCTCCACCGTGCGCGCGGCCGGGCCGTGGCCCTCGGTGACGAACACCGTGCGCCAGCCGTCGGCGAGCCAGCCCTTGGTGTCGGCGAGGGCCCGCGCGGTGTCGCCGCGGTAGGTCTCGGGCGCGTGCATGCCGAGCTTGAGGGTGTCCGCTTCGAGTTCGAGATCGGCCGCGAACGGCGACACCGACCACCACATCATGTCCAGCTCGCGCGCGCGGTCGCGGATGTCGGCGATGGACCACAGGGAGGCCGCGCCGACGTCGATCGGGGCCTCGCCGCCGCCGGCGGTGGCCGCCCAGGACGCCTGGAGGAACTCCTGCGAGGTCGCCACGAGGTCGGCGGCGCGGGTGCGGACCCGCTCGGGGTCGCAGACGACGGCCATCGCGCCCTTGGGCAGCACGTCGATCAGCAGCTCCATGTCGTCCACCAGGACCGGGGCCAGGGACTCCATGCCCTCCACCGCGATGCCCTCGGCGATCTTGCCGAGCAGTTCGCCCAGCTCGGGGTGGTCCTCGGCGAGGGCACGCGCGCGTGCGCGTACGTCGTCGGTGAGGAGCAGTTCGCGGCACGGGGGTGCCCACAGGCCGTGTTCGGCGACTTCGAGGGAGCGCTGGTCGGCGACCTTGAAGTAGCGGATCTCCTCGACGTCGTCGCCCCAGAACTCGATGCGCAGGGGGTGTTCCTCGGTGGGCGGGAACACGTCCAGGATGCCGCCGCGTACGGCGAACTCGCCGCGCTTCTCGACCAGCTCCACGCGCGCGTAGGCGGCGGCCGCGAGGGCTTCCACGACATCGTTCAGGTCGGCGCTCCGGCCGGTCCTCAGCGCCACCGGTTCCAGGTCGCCGAGGCCCTTGACCTGCGGCTGGAGCACGGAGCGCACAGGTGCGACGACGACGGAGACCGGGCCGGCCCCGGGGTCGTCGGCGCTGGGGTGGGCCAGGCGCCGCAGGACGGCGAGGCGGCGGCCCACGGTGTCGCTGCGCGGGCTGAGCCGCTCGTGCGGGAGGGTCTCCCAGGAGGGGTACTCCACGACGCCCTCTTCGGGCAGCAGCGAGCGCAGGGCGGCGGCCAGGTCCTCGGCCTCCCGGCCGGTCGCCGTGACCGCCAGCACGGGGCGGCCGGCCTCGCGGGCCAGGGCGGCGATCGCGAAGGGGCGGGCCGCCGGCGGGCCGACGAGGTCGACGTGCGGGCGGTTGCCGTCCGCCGCCGCCTGAATCGCTTCCGCGAGGGCGGGGTCCTTGACGACGGCGTCGAGCAGACCGTGCAGGCTCATGGAGGGCATTCCGTCCGGGGGGTCGGCAACACGAAGGGCCCGACTCGTGCGACGGGCCGGGGATCTCCAGCCTACGACGGTGTCGGCGGCCGTGCGGGAGGCTGTGGACAACTCCGGTGGCCGCGCAGCGCGAAGCCCGGCGCCGGGGGGGGGGGGGGGGGCGCGCCGGGGCCGGGGT
>NZ_JBEYYR010000029.1:72293-119582 GCF_040645635.1 Streptomyces sp. NPDC046727 | reverse complement strand
CCCCGGCCGCCGCGTCGTCCCCTGCGCCCGGCGCGCAGGCCGCGAGCAGGGCGGCCAGGGCACCGCCGCCGGTCAGGGTGAGGAAGCCGCGGCGAGAGGGGCCGGCCGGCAGGACGTCCTGCCAGCGCTGGGGCAGTGCGTCGGCATCGGAAGCAGGCATGGGTTCTCCAAGGAACGACCGACGGCACGGCACAACCTGGGGGAGCTGCACGCGGGCGTGTGCGGTACAGGCGGAAAGCAGAAAGGTGACAGGTGAAGAGAAAGACGGAACGTGAGGAAGCGCGGGGCCGAGGACCGTCAGAGGGCCGGCGCGGTGCGCCCGGTCGGATACCTCAGCGCCGCGGACAGGCGCACGTGCCGACGCGCAGCAGATCCACGTGGATTCTCCTGGTCAGCAACGTGTTTGCGGTCACGACTCATTGATAACAGCGCGGCTCGGCGCCAGACAATGCGGGATCTGTTTCAGAATCGAGAAACTCTGCCGCAAAACTCCGCCCGTAGACTCCCCGGCATGACCGACTCCCGCCGCGCGCCCTCGCGTCTCGACGCCGACTGTCGCCGCCACGGTTGTGACGACCACCGGCCGTCTCCGAGGCACGACAAGGGAGTTGCTCGCGATGCAGTCACCGGCGTACATACGGCCCGATGGGCCTTCGGGCGGCACGCCTGACATCGGTCACTCGTCGATCGACGAGTTGCTGGCCCGCGCCCGCACCCGCCTGCGACGGCTGGCCCCCCAGGACGCGGCCCGCGAACTCGCGGACGGCGCCCTGCTGGTGGATGTCCGCGCGGACATGGTGCGGCGCGCCGAGGGCGAGGTCCCCGGCTCCCTCGTCATGGACCGGAACGTGCTGGAGTGGCGGCTGGACCCCTGCAGCGCCTGGCGCATCGAGGAGGCCGCCGACCATTCCCTGCGCGCGATCATCATGTGCTCGCAGGGGTACATGTCGAGCATGGCCGCCGCAGGCCTGCACGACCTCGGAATGGTGCGGGCCACCGACATCGTCGGCGGCTACGAGGCCTGGCGCGCCGCGGGCCTGCCGGTGGTGCCGGGCGGCACGATGCCCGGCTCCTACGTGGCCGCCGCGCCGTCCCCGATCAGCCTCGACCCGGGCGGCCAGCGCATGCTGGTGGACGGCGCCCCGGTCGCTCTGACCCCGCTGGAGTTCCGGCTGCTGACCGCCCTCCTGCGGGGCAACGGCCGGGTCGTCTCCCGCGAGGACCTGCGCTCGGGGCTGGGTGAATGGGCGGGGAGCCGCAGCCGCTCCGTCGACCTGCACATCCACCGCATCCGCCGCAAACTCGGCCCGCGTGCCGCGGCTCTGCTGACGACGGAACGGGGCGTCGGCTTCCGCCTGCGGGCGACACTGGCACCGGCCGACGACGGCTGACGGTACAGGTCGCGACCGCCGCGGCCGGAAGGCTGCCCTCCGCGCCGACTGCCTTCCCTTCCCCCCTCCGTCACGGGCTCGCATCGTCGGTGGTCCGCGGGTGGATCCGGCGCTGTCAGGTCCGCGGCCCGCAGCCGGTCTCCTCTCCGTACTCTCAGTCAGCCCGCCTGGCGGCACGTGGTGGCGGGTCCAGGTGTGCGCACAGGATCGGGCCCCGGTACGCGGTGCGGCGCCTCTGCGGTTCGGCGACCAGGGAAGGCGCGTAACAGGCGAATCAGGCGTAGGGAGCAAGGGCGTCGGCTCCCACTCCGCGTACCTCGCCGCCGCTGCCGTCGAGCGGGAGCGGCGCGGGTGGTCAGGTCGTCTCCTGGGTGCGGGGGACCGCGACGGTGTGGTGCGCCGACGCGGGTGCTGACGGGCCGGGTGGTGTTGCGGCGCGGCGCAGCAGCGACAGCAGCAGGGCGGCGGCGAGCAGGCCGGCGCAGACGCAGGAGGCCAGTGCGTACCCGGCCCGGGGGTGGCTGCCGCCCGACGGACCGGAAGCGGCATGCAGATACACCGCGGGGGCGGCGCTGAGGCAGACGGCCGCCGCGATGCGCTGGGCCATCTGCAGGATGCCGCCACCCACTCCCGCGGCCTCTGGCGGAGCGTGCTGCAACACCTGGGCCTGGTTGGGTGAGACGGTGAGCCCTCCGGCGACGCCGGACATCAGCTGCGTTCCCGCCAGAGCCACGGGCAGCACCGCCGTCGGCACATGGAGCGCGGCCACCGCCCCCGCCAGCGCGGCGCCGATGCCCAGGGTCAGGCCGACGGTCACCGTACGCGGCCCGATCCGCCGCACCAGCCGCCACGCGAAGGCCGAGGAGATGCCCATCCCGACTGCCCCGGGGAACGTGACCGCTGCCGTGAGCAGAGCGGACAGGCCGAGCCCGTCCTGCAGGAAGACGGTGAGCACGAGGAACGCGGCCAGTGAGGAGCCGAACTGGGCCATGGCGACGGCCGTGCCCAGCATGTATGGCTTCGACGAGGTCAGCGCCGGATGCACCGGCGGCGGACGGCCCCGTCGAACCCGCAGGCGTTGGTGCACGGCGAACACGGCTGCCAGCGCGCACACCGCAGTGCCCCACTGGAGCGCCACTCCCCCGCTGTCCGGGGTGCGGATGAAGGGCACCATCAGTGCCAGCGTGCAGCCGCAGAGCAGGGCGAGGCCGAGGACGTCCAGCCGGGAGTCGTGGGCGGTGCGCCGGGGCGGGGGCAACCAGCGGGCCGCGAGGGCCAGAGTGAGCACGGCGCACGGTGGGCTCAGCAACAGGCAGCACCGCCAGCCCGCCCCGGGGCCGAGCCCGGCGACGAGCGCACCGCCGAGTGGCGGGCCGAGGGCCGTGGACACGCCACCGGTGACCGCGTACATGCCCAGCGCACGGGCGCGGTCGACACCGTGGAAGACGTCCTGAATGGTGCCGATCACCTGTGAGTTGACGAGCCCGGCCGCCGCACCCTGCACCAGCCGGGCACCGATCAGGGTCCCCGGCCCGCCGCCGGTCGCGGCCGTCACCCCGGCCGCCAGGAAGACCGCCACCCCGGCCAGGAAGAGACGCTTGCGGCCGTGCAGGTCGCCCAGGCTGCCCCCGGGGACGAGCGCCAGGCCGAAGGCCAGCGAGTAACCGGCCACGATCCACTGGACGTCCGCCCCGGTGGCCCCGAGCGACTGGCGCATGCTCGGTACCGCGATGTTCAGGACGGCCTGGTCGAGCAGGGTGGTGGCGCCCGCGGCCATGCACACCAGCAGCACCCGTCGTGCGGCGCGGTCGTCTCCCGCGAGCATCTACGGCCGCCGGGACGGCCGCGGCAGGCCCAGGTGGTCGCGCAGCGTGCCGCCCGTGTAGTGGGTGCGGAACAGGCCGCGGCGGCGCAGCTCGGGGATCACGAGTTCGGCGAAGTCGTCCAGGGTGCCCGGCAGATACGGGAAGATCACGTTGAAGCCGTCGGCGGCGCGGCCGTGGAACCACTCCTCGATGTGGTCGGCGATCTGCTGGGGCGTGCCGGTGATGGTGCGGTCGTCGCTCGCGACGCGCCGGACGAGGTCGCGGATGGTGAGGTGGTCGCGACGGGCGTCCTCGTAGATCTGCTGCTGGGCGGTGTGCGACTGGTTGGAGACGGGGAGTTCGGGCAGCGGGCCGTCCAGCGGATAGGCGCTGAGGTCGAAGCCGCCGAGCCAGTAGGACAGGTCGGCCAACGCGACCTGTGGTGGCAGGAGTTCGGTGAGTCGGGCCAGCTTGTCGCGGGCCTCGGACTCGGTGGGGGCGGTGACGACGGACAGGGCCGGGAGGACCTTGAGGTGGTCCGGGTCGCGGCCGTGGGCGGCGGCGCGCTCCTTGATCTCCGCATAGAACTCCTGGGCCCGGCCGAGGTCCTTGATACCGGAGAAGATCACGTCGGCGATGCGGGCGGCGAGCTTCTTGCCCGCCTCGGAGGCGCCGGCCTGCACGATGACCGGGTGCCCCTGCGGCGGCCGGGCGATGTTGAGCGGCCCGGCGACCTTCAGGTGTTTGCCCTCGTGGTTCAGCGCGTGCAGCTTGGCGGGGTCGAAGTAGACGCCGCTCGCCTGGTCGTGGCGGAAGGCGTCGTCCTCGAAGGAGTCCCACAGCCCCGTCACCACGTCGTGGAACTCCTCGGCGCGATCGTAGCGGGTGGCGTGGTCGAGGTGGGTGTCGAGGCCGAAGTTCTGGGCCTCTCCGTCATTGAGGGACGTCACCACGTTCCAGCCGGCCCGGCCGCCGGAGATGTGGTCGAGGGAGGCGAAGGTGCGGGCCACGTGGTAGGGCTCGTTGTAACTGGTCGAGGCGGTCGCGATGAGGCCGATGCGGGAGGTGCCGGCGGCGAGCGCGGCCAGCAGCGTCGTCGGCTCGAAGGAGTCGTTGACCACGCTGACCCGGCTCAGGACGTCCTCGCTCGCGAACGGCACGCCGACGAGGTCGGCGAGGAACACCGCGTCGAAGGCGGCCCGTTCGGCGGTCCGCGCGAAGGAGAGGACCTCCCGGATGTTGACGCCCGCGTCCGCCTCCGTGTCCGGGTGCCGCCAGGCGGCGAGGTACTCCCCCGGCGGCTTGAGGAAGGCGTTGAGGTGCAGTTGTCCGGTGCGACGGCTCATCGTCCGGCCTCCTGGAGGTGTCGGTCACGGGCGACGGGACGCGGCAGCCCCAGGTTCTCGCGCAGGGTGGTGCCCTCGTACTCGGTGCGCAGCAGCCCCCGCTCCTGGAGCAGTGGCACGACATGGTCCACGAAGTTCTCGGCGGGTCCGGGCAGATAGGGGAAGGAGATGTTGAAGCCGTCGGCCGCGAAGGAGCGGAACCAGGTCTCGATGTGGTCGGCGATCTGCTCGGGCGTACCGGCGACGGCGGAGCCCGCGGCGAAACGGTGTGCGAGCTGACGTATCGTCAAGTTCTCGTCGTGGGCGAGCTTCAGCAGCAGATCGCGGCGCGATGTGCTGCGGTTGGTCTCGGGGATGTCCGGCAGCGGACCGTCCACCGGGTGGTCCGTCAGGTCGAGGTCACCGATGTTGTCCTGGACGAGACGCCGGGCGACGTCGTCGTGGATGAGGTCCTGAAGCTCGGCGAGGCGCCGCCGCGCCTCCGTCTCGGTGGGCGCGACGAGTGGGGACAGGCCCGGCCAGACCAGCACATGGGCGGGGTCGCGGCCATGGGCGGCCGCCTGCGCCTTGATGTCGGCGTAGAAGGCCTGCGCGGCGCCCAGTTCGTGCTGGGTCGTGAAGAGGACCTCCCCGTGGCGGGCCGCGAACTCCCGCCCGGTCTCGGAGGATCCGGCCTGGAAGACCACCGGGTGCCCTTGCGGCGGTCGTGAGATGTTCAGGGGGCCGCGGACGGCGAAGTGTTCGCCGCGGTGGTGCGGGGTGTGCAAACCGGCCGGGTCGTAGTAGCGGCCGGCCGCCTTGTCCCGTACGACCGCCTCGTCGTCGAAGCTGTCCCAGAGCGCCTTCACCACCTGCACGAACTCGTCCGCGCGGCGATAGCGCAGCTCGTGTTCGAGATGGCGGTCGTAACCGAAGTTCGCCGCCTCCAGCGGTACGACGGAGGTGACCACGTTCCAGCCCGCGCGGCCGCCCGAGATGTGGTCCAGGGAGGCGAACTTACGGGCGATGTGGAAGGGGTGGTTGTAGGTCGTGGTCGCCGTCGCCGCCAGGCCGATGTGCTCGGTCACCAGCGACAGCGCGGCCAGCAGCGTCAGCGGTTCGAAGTGCTCGGCGCGGCCGGTGCGGGACAGGGAATCGAGCTGATGCCCCCAGAGGGCGACGACATCGGCGACGAACAGTGCGTCGAACCGGCCGCGTTCGAGGGTGCGGGCGAGGTCGGCGTGGAAGGCGAAGTCGAGCTGTCCGTCGGGGCGGGCGTCCGGGTGCCGCCAGCCGGCGATGTGGCCGCCGGAGCCGTGGACGAGGGCCCCCAGGGTGAGCCGACGTGCGGTGGGTTCGGTCATGCGGTCCTCCCGGTCATGCGGGCAGCCGGGGTACGGCGGCCAACAGACGGCGTGTGTACGGGTGTTGGGGGTCGACCAGGACAGACGCGGCCGGACCTTGTTCGACGGCGCGGCCGTCCTTCATCACCAGCACGTCGGTACACAGACGCCGTACGACGCCGATGTCGTGGGAGACAAGCAGCAGCGTCAGCCCGTACGCCTCGGCGAGGTCGTCGAGGAGGGCAAGGATCTGGGCGCGCACCGAGACGTCGAGGGCGCTGAGCGGTTCGTCGCCGACGAGGACCTTCGGACCGGGGGCGAGGGCGCGTGCGAGGGCGATGCGTTGCCGCTGTCCGCCGGAGAACTCGTGCGGATACCGGCCGCGCACGGACGGGCCCAGGCCGACCGCGCGCAGCAGTTCGTCCACCCGGTCGTCGTGGTCGCCGGGCAGCCCAAGGCACTCCAGTGGCTCGGCGACGATGTCGCGGACAGTGGCACGCGGGTCGAGGGAGCCCATCGGGTCCTGCAGCACGACCTGCACCTCGCGCCGGAACCAGGGCAGCCTGCCCGGCTTCACCTCGCGCCCACGGTAGTGCACCGTTCCGGAGTCGGGCCGGTCCAGGGCGAGCAGGAGCCGAGCCAGGGTCGACTTGCCGGAGCCGGACTCCCCCACGATCCCGAGGCTGTCGCCTTCCCGCAGCTCCAGCGACACGTCCTGGACGGCGTGGCGGTGAACGGCAGGCGCGAACAGCGAGGTACGCGGCAACCGGAAGGTGCGGCTGAGGCCAGTGCCCTTCAGGAGCTGTGTCATCGAGTGACCTCCTCGGACCCAGTGGCACGGGCGGCCGCCACCAGCCGCTGCGTGTAGGGGTGTCGGGGAGTTCGTACGAGAGTGTCGGTGGCACCTTCCTCGACGAGCCGTCCGTCCTTGAGCACGGCGGCTCGTGAGCAGAGCTGGGCGACGACGGCGAGGTCGTGGCTGATGAACAGCAGGGAGGTGCCGCGCTGCTGGACCAGTTCGTCCAGGAGCTTGAGCATGTCGGCCTGGACGGTGACGTCGAGGGCGGTGGTGGGTTCGTCCGCGATGAGCAGGGCCGGGCGGGTGGCGAGGGCCATCGCGAGGCCGACGCGCTGGCGCTGGCCGCCGGAGAGCTGGTGTGGCCAGGAGCGGACGATGAGGTCCGGGTCCGGCAGGCCCACCTGTGCGGCGAGTTCGACGGCGGCGGCCCGGGCCTGGCGCCGGTTCAGCCCGCGGTGCAGCCGCAGGGGCTCGGCGAGCTGCTTCCCGATGCGCATCAGGGGGTTGAGGGCGCTCATGGGTTCCTGGAAGACCATGGCCATGCGCGCGCCGCGCAGCCGGGACAGTTCCCTGTCGCCGAGGCCGAGCAGTTCCTGGCCGCCGAGGCGGATGCTGCCGGTCGTCTGGGCGCCGTCCGGGAGGAGTCCCAGCACGGCGAGTGCGGTGAGGGACTTGCCGGAGCCGGACTCGCCGATCAGGGCGAGCCGTTCGCCAGGGTTCATCGACAGGGTCACCTCGTCGATGACGGTCGTCCCGGCGATCCGCACGCTCAGATCGGTGATCGTCAGCAGGCTCATGACGCCTCCCTCACGCGCAGGCGGGCGTCGGCCGCCTCGCGCAGCCCGTCGCCGAGCAGGTTGAACCCGAGCACGGAGGCGGCCACGGCGAGCCCCGGCCAGATGACGAGCAGCGGGCGGGCCGCGATGTACTGCTGCTGCTCGTGCAGCATGCGCCCCCAGGAGACCGCGGGCGCCGGCGCGCCGAACCCGAGGAACGACAGCGCCGCCTCGGCGAGCACCGCCACGGACAGCACCAGCGAGAGCTGCACGACCAGGGTGGGCGCGATGTTCGGCAGCAGGTGCTTGCGGACGGTGCGCCAGGTACCGGACCCGGCGGCGTGCGCGGCCAACACGTAGTCGGTGTTCAGCACCCGCCCCGCCTCGGCGCGGGCGACCCGGGCGAGGTTGACGCCCGCTCCGACGCCGACCGCGGTGACCACGGTCCAGGTGGAGCCGCCGTACACCGCGGTGAGGATCATCGCGATCAGCAGGACGGGGAAGGCGATCAGCACGTCCGTGAGCTGGACGACGGCAGCGCCGATCCAGCGCGGTACGAGCACCGCCGCCAGCGCCAGGGCGAGCCCCACGACAGCCGCGATCGCCGCGGCGAGCAGGGCTGTCAGCAGGGTGCCGCGCGCTCCGGCCAGCAGCTGGCTCAGCTCGTCGCGGCCCAGCCGGTCGGTGCCGAGCAGGTGGCCGCCGGAGAACGGCAGCAGCCAGCCGTCCTGCGGACGCGCGAGGGTGGGGTCGTACGGCGTCCAGACGAGGGAGACCAGGGCGGACAGGACGAGCAGGCCGACGAGGACCAGCCCGACCGAGCCGCTGCGGCTCTTCAGCAGCGCTCTGGAGACGGTCATACGGCGCTCCGCAGCCGAGGGTCGATCAGCCGGTGCGCGAGATCCACGAGGAACCCGATGACCAGCACCGCCCCCGTGAGCAGCAGGATCTCGCCCTGTACCTTGTCCAGGTCCCGGTTGCCGACGTCCGTGATCAGCATCTGGCCGACGCCCGGCAGCACGAAGACCTGTTCCACCACGACCGCCCCCGCGACCAGCGCCGCGATCTGCAGGCCGAGCACGGAGACCACGGGCACCGCCGCGTTGCGCAGCCCGTGCCGCACCAGCGCGCCGGTGCGCGTGTGGCCCTTGGCGCGGGCGGTGCGCAGCCAGTCCTGGTGCAGGACGTCCAGTACGGCGGAGCGCACGAACCGCAGCAGGACGGCGCCCTCGGAGAGGGCCAGGGTCAGCCAGGGCAGGACGAGGCTGCGCAGCGCCTGCCCCGGCTCGGCCCAGCCGTCCACGGGGAACCCCTGGGCGGGCAGCCAGCGGACCTGGACTGCGAACACGAGGACGAGCAGCAGCCCCACCCACAGGGTCGGCAACGCGATGCCGAGCTGCCCGAAGGCGTTGACCACGCCACCGAGCCGCCCGTCCCGGCGTACGGCGGCGAGGATGCCCAACGGCACGGCGAAGGCGAGCGCGAGGACGACCGCGCCGGCGGCCAGCGGTCCGGTCACCGCGAACTTCTCGGCGAGCTGCCCCGACACCGACGTACCGTCGAGGACGGACCGCCCGAAGTCGCCGGTGACGACTCCACCGATCCAGCTGCCGTACTGCGCGGCGAGCGGCCGGTCCAGGCCCAGGTCCTGGCGTACGGCCGCGATCTGGGCCGGTGTGGCCTTGATGCCGCCGATGGTCTGGGCGATGTCGCCGGGCAGCAGCCGTAGCACCAGGAAGATCAGCACGCTGGCGGCGAGCAGGGACACCACCAGCAGTGCGGCCCGGCGCACCACATACAGGGTCACGCGGGCCTCACTTCTTCTTCGCCACGGCGAGGTCCGCGAGGTCGTAACGGTTGCTGGTGAAGTTGCGCGGCACGCCGGTGACGCCGCTACGGACGACGGTGAGGGTCTGGTTGACGAACAGCCAGTCGGCGGCGGCGTCCTCGGCCACCTGCCGCGCCGCCTTCTTCAGGAGGGCGTCCCGCTCGGCGTCGCCGGTGGCGGTCTGGGCGGCGGCGTACCACTTCTGGACGTTCGCGTTGTCGTAGCCGAAGTAGTAGGCGGGGTTGGCGAAGTTGTTCAGGTCGCGGGCTTCTGCGTGGTCGACGAGGCTGAGCTGGTAGTCGTGCTTGGTGTAGACGGCGTCGAGCCAGGTCTGGAACTCCACTTCGCGCACGGTGAGTTGGATGCCCACCTGCTTGAACTCGGAGGCGAGGTAGTCGCCGATCTCCGTCGGGTAGATGTTGGGGATCTGGACGGTGAGCTTCAGGCCGCCGCCGTAACCGGCCTGCTGGAGCAGCTTCTTGGCGTCCTTCGGGTCGTGGGCGTCGATCGCGGTGAGGTCCTCGTAGCCGGGGTCGGTGGCCGGAATGGGGCCGCCGACCGGCTTGGCCGCGCCGCCGAGGGCCTTGATGAGACCGGCGTTGTCGATGGCCCGGCGGATGGCGCGCCGTACCCGCACGTCCTTGGTCGGGCCGGAGGCGTTGTTGAACGCGAGGGTGAACTTGTCGGTGGTGTCTCCGCGCAGGACGGTGTACTTGCTCTTGTCGGAGAACGGCTGGAGCAGGGACGCGTCCGCGGCGGTCTCGATGTCGGTCTGGCCCGTCTGCTGGGCGTTGTTGGCCGCGTTGTCGTCCTTGATGTAGTGGAAGACGACCTTGGCGACCTTGACCTTCTTCCCCCAGTAGGCGTCGTTGCGGACGAAGGTGATGGACGAGCCGCGCTTCCAGCCGGACAGCTTGAAGGGCCCGGTGCCGTTCTCGCTCCCGGCGAGGGAGGCGAAGTCCGTCCCCTTCTTGAAGACGACGCCCGCCCGGCCCGTCAGACCCCAGGTGAAGCCGGTGTCACGGTGTTTGAGCGTGACGACGACGGTGTGGTCGTCGGGGGCGGAGACGCTCTTGACCGAGGCGAGCGCCGCCGCGTCGGGGTTCTTCGAGCCCTTCGCGGTGACCTGTTGCAGGGACCAGACGGCGTCGGCCGCGGCGAGCTTGGCGCCGTCGTGGAAGGTGGCGTTGTCGGCGAGGTGGAAGGTGTAGGTGAGCCCGTCCGACGACGTCTCGTACGACGTGGCCAGGCTCGGCTCGATCTTGTTGTTCTCGTCGCGGGTCAGCAGGCCCTGGTAGACGTTGTCGAGCAGGATCTGGTCGAGGGCCGCGCCCGCCGTGGAGGCGATGTCGAGGCTGGTCGGCTCCAGGACGAGGCGTACGTCGACCGTGGCGCCGGTGTCGATGGCGGCGGGCTCGGCGGCCTGGCTGGTCTGTCCGGCGTTCGCGGGGTCGTCCGTCGAACCGGTGCCGCACGCCGTCGCGGCCAGGCCGGTCAGAACTGCGGTGGCGGCGAGCCGGAGGGCGGTGGTGCGGCGCATGGCGGATCGTGCTCCCTGGGTGCGTGCGGTGGGGTTCATACGGCGGCTGCCCGCAGGCCTGCTTCGAGGTCGGCGATCAGATCGCCGACGCCTTCCAGGCCGACCGACAGCCGCACCAGGCCGGGCGTGACCCCGGCCGCGGTCTGCTGACGGGCGTCCAGCTGGGCGTGGGTGGTAGGCGGGGTGGATGACGAGACTGCGTACGTCGCCGATGTTGGCGAGATGGCTGAACAGCCGGACCCCTTCGACGAACCGTCGGCCCGCCTCCAGGCCGCCTGCCAGTTCGAACGCGAGGACCGCGCCGGCGCCGCGCGGCAGGTACCGCTTGGCCGGCACGTGCCAGGGGCTGGAGGACAGTCCGGGGTAGTGCACCTGCGAGACCTGCGGCTGCTGCTCCAGCCACTCGGCGAGCGACTGGGCGTTGGAGACGTGCCGTTCGATGCGCAGGCTGAGCGTCTCCAGGCCCTGCAGAAGCAGGAAGCTGTTGAAGGGCGAGACGGCCGGCCCCAGATCCCGGACCAGCCGGGTGCGCAGCCGCAGCGCGTAGGCGAGGCCGAGGTCGGAGAAGGAGTCCCAGAACGACAGCCCGTTGTACGTCGGATCCGGGCGGGTCAGCCCCGGCCACCGGTCGGGATCGGCACCGAAGTCGAAGCGGCCGCTGTCCACGACGGCCCCGCCGATGCCGGTGCCGTGACCGGACAGGAACTTGGTGGTGGAGTGCACGACGATGTCGGCACCGTGGTCGAAGGGCCGTAGCAGGTACGGCGTGAGCACGGTGTTGTCGACGACGAGCGGCACGCCGATCTCATGGGCGATGCCGGCCACCGCCTCGGTGTCGAGGACGTTGCCGCGCGGGTTGCCGAGAGTCTCCCCGAAGAACGCCTTCGTGGTGGGGCGCACGGCCGTGTACCAGGCGCCTAGGTCGTCCGGGTCGTCGACGAAGGTGACGTCGATGCCGAGGTCGGCGAACGTGTGCTCCAGGAGGGTGCGGGTGCCGCCGTACAAGGACGAGGAGGCGACGATGTGGTCGCCCGCGCGCGCCAGGTTGAGCAGGGCGAGGCTCGTCGCGGCCTGTCCGCTGGCCACGGCGACCGCGGCCGTTCCGCCCTCCAGGGCGGCGATCCGCTCCTCGGCCACGGCGGTGGTCGGGTTCGACAGCCGCGTGTAGGCGTGGGTGGCCAGGTCGGCCAGTTCGAAGGCCGCGGCGGCGTGCCCGGTGTCCCGGAAGACGTAGCTGGTGGCCGGGTGGATCGGCACAGCTCGCGCGCCGGTGGCCGGGTCGGGTACCGCCCCGGCATGCACCTGCCGGGTCTCGAAGGCCCAGTTGCTCATCGGTTCTCTCGCTTCTCCAGTACGTCGGACCACCAGCGCTCGGCGACCCGTGGATGGGAGCGGAGCCAGCCGACGACCGCGTTCTCGCCGAAGGCCGCGAGCAGCGGGTTGTCCGGGTCGTCGGTGACGCCACGGCTCAGCGCCGCCAGTTCCGCAGGGAGGTTCAGCGGCTTGACGACCGCGTCGAGGCGCGGGCCGAGGAAGAAGGGGATCGAGTAGCGGTGCACGCCCGACTGCGGGCTGACGACCCGGTGTTGCGTGGCTTTCAGATAGCCCTGGGTGGCGATCTCCAGCATCTCGCCGATGTTGAACACGAAGGCGTCGGGTACCGGGACCGCGTCGATCCACTCGCCGTCCTCGCGCTGCACCTGGAGCCCGCCCACCTCGTCCTGCTGGAGCAGCGCGAGATAGCCGTAGTCCTTGTGCGCGCCCACACCCTGGTCGGCGTCCTCGGCGGCGCGCGGCGGATAGTGCACGATCTTCACGTGGACGGCCGCCTCGTCGTCGAACCACTGGTCGAAGTAGCCCTCGTCCTGTCCGAGCGCCGCCGCCAGGGCCCGCAGCACCTCACGGCTCACCCGGAGCGCCTCCGCCTGCCAGCGCAGCACGGTGTCCCTCAACTCCGGTAGTGCGGAGGGCCATTGGTTGGGGCCGATCAGGCGCAGGTAGTCGGGATCGTCCGGGCCGACATCGAGCGCCTTCCGTTCCGGCCCGATGTCGATCTGCTCCCGCCAGTCCGCGCTGCCCGCCGTGTACTCGGTTCCGGTGCGCGTATAGCCGCGGAACTGGGGCGAGTTGAGGTTCTCGATCTCCAGTCGCTGCTCCTCGGGCAGCGCGAAGAAGGTGCGGGCCGCGCTCAGCACCTCGTCGCGCAGTGGTGCGGGGACACCGTGCCCGGTGACGTAGAAGAAGCCGACTTCGTGTGCGGCGGAACGGAGTTCGGCGAGGAAGGCGTCACGGTCGGCGTCCGGGGCGCGGAAGCGGGAGATGTCGATGACCGGCAGGGCTGTGGGCTGGGCCATGGGGATTCCTTCGCGGCACGGCAGACCGGCTACGCATCACAACTGCCCAGGCAGGTGGGCTGGTTGCGTGGCAGAAGCGGGATCAGACGGAAAGAGGAAGAGAGAGGGTGCGGGTCGCGAGCCGTGCAACGGCGATCAGCAACAGACCTGGTCGAACTGGTCGGCGCGGCGGCTCACCCAGAACGGGTCGAGCAGCACCGTGTGTGCCGTGCCAGTGGTCGCCATGACCGGATCAAAGCACACCCGGGAAGGTGCGTCCACCACGCATCCCGCAACGTGAGACACCCTCGTTGTGCTGGTGAGTACCGCCGCCGTTGTGGTTATCTGGCTGCATGACCGTGCTCGTGACCCGCCGCCACGTGGACTACGTGCGTGTCACCACCATGGGTTGTTCCGCCGCGAGCTGACGCCGCGCTCCGGCTTCTGACCAGCATCTTTCTCACCGCTTCACGCTGGCCGCCGCCCTCCGTCGGGGGCGGCCAGCGTTGCGGTTCCCTCGCGTCTTCCCGTCTCCACCCTCCGCACAGGGAGCACCGCCATGAGCCAGCCCATCGACTCCGTCACCGCCGGCCACACCCCCGAGGAAACGTCCGCCGGGCCTGACACCTCCGCGTGGTCCTTCGAGACCAAGCAGATCCATGCGGGTGCCGCGCCGGACCCGACGACCGGGGCGCGGGCGACGCCGATCTACCAGACGACGTCGTTCGTGTTCCGGGACACCCAGCACGCCGCCGACCTGTTCTCGCTCGCCGAGCCCGGCAACATCTACACCCGCATCCACAACCCCACCCAGGACGTCTTCGAGCAGCGGATCGCCGCGCTGGAGGGCGGAGTTGCCGCGGTGGCACTGTCCTCCGGTCAGGCGGCGGAGACCCTGGCGATTCTGACGCTGGCGAGCGCGGGGGACCACATCGTCTCCAGTACGTCGTTGTACGGCGGCACGTACAACCTGTTCCGGCACACGCTGCCGAAGCTGGGCATCGAGGTGTCGTTCGTGGACGACCCGGACGACGCCGAGGCCTGGCGGGCCGCGATCCGGCCGAACACCAAGGCACTGTTCGCGGAGACGCTGGGCAATCCGCGCGGCAATGTGCTGGACGTGCGGGCGGTCGCGGACGTGGCGCACGCGGCGGGTGTGCCGCTGATCGTGGACAACACGGTTCCGACTCCCTACCTCTTGCGGCCCATTGAGCACGGCGCGGACATCGTCGTGCACTCGGCGACCAAGTTCCTGGGTGGTCACGGCACCGCGATCGCGGGTGTCGTCGTGGACGGCGGCACCTTCGACTTCGGCGCCCACGCCGACCGTTTCCCCGACTTCACCGAACCCGATCCCAGCTACCACGGTCTGCAGTACTGGCCCGCTCTCGGCCCCGGCGCCTTCGCCATCAAGCTGCGGGTGCAGCTGCTGCGCGATCTCGGCCCGGCGCTCTCCCCGCACTCCGCGTTCCTGCTGCTCCAGGGCGTGGAGACGCTGAGCCTGCGCATTGAGCGGCACTCCGCGAACGCCCAGGCACTGGCCGAGTGGCTGGGTCAGCGCGACGAGGTCGCCGCCGTCCACTACCCGGGACTGCCGTCCAGTCGCTGGTACGAGGCCGGGCAGAGGTACCTGCCGCGCGGTGCCGGTGCCATCGTCTCGTTCGAGTTGCGGGACGGCATCGAGGCGGGCAAGCGGTTCGTGGACGCCGTCGAGCTGTTCAGCCATCTCGCCAACATCGGCGACGTCCGCAGCCTCATCATCCACCCGGCGTCCACCACCCACAGCCAGCTGGACGAGGCGCAGTTGGCAGCCACTGGCACCTCGCCCGGCCTGGTGCGACTGTCGGTCGGCATCGAGAACCTCGCCGACCTCAAGGCCGACCTGGAGGCAGGGTTCCGCGCGGCGAAGGGCGCGTCCTGAACACCGTACTGACGCCCTCCGAGGTCCCCCTCCCGCCGGCCACCGGGGCCTGGCGGGAGGGGGACCCGCCCGGGCGTCGCCAGTGGTACGTCCGCGAGAAGCCGCTTCCGTTGGAGGCGGGCGGTGAACTGCCGGCCGTGCGGCTGGCGTTCGAGACGTGGGGACGGCTCGCGCCTGACGCCTCCAACGCCGTCCTCGTGCTGCACGCACTCACCGGGGACAGCCACGTCGTCGGACCCGTCGGACCCGGGCACCCCACCCCCGGTTGGTGGGACGGACTCATCGGACCGGGACGGGCCCTGGACACGGACCGCTGGTTCGTTGTGGCGCCGAACGTCCTCGGCGGCTGCCAAGGAAGTACCGGGCCGTCGTCGCTCACGCTGGCGGGACGCTGCTGGGGCGGCGACTTTCCCTTCCTGACACAGCGCGACCAGGTTGCGGCCGAGGCCGACTTGGCCGACGCGCTGGGTATCGACCGGTGGGCGCTGGTGGCCGGCGGCTCGATGGGCGGGATGCGGGCATTGGAATGGGCCGTGGCGCATCCGGAGCGCACCGGCGCGCTCCTGCTGCTCGCCACCACGGCCGCGGCGAGCGCCCAGCAGATCGCCTGGGCGAACATCCAGCTGAACGCCATCCGCTCCGACCCGCACTGGCACGGGGGCCACTACCACGACACCGGCCGCGGCCCGCACACCGGGCTCGGCCTGGCCCGACGGCTCGCCCACGTCACCTACCGCAGCGAGCAGGAGCTTCAGGTCCGCTTCGGCCGTACGTCCCAGGGCACGGAGGACCCCTGGAGCGGCGGCCGGTACCAGGTCGAGTCCTATCTCGACCATCACGCCGCCAAGCTGGTGCGCCGCTTCGACGCGGGCAGCTACGTCGTCCTGTCCGAGGCCATGAACAGTCACGACATCGGCCGGGACCGGGGCGGCCTGCGCGCCGCCCTGCGCCGGGTGACCGCCAGAACGCTCGTGGCCGGGGTCGACTCCGACCGCCTCTATCCACCGTCCCAGCAGGCGGAACTGGCGTCGGGCATCCCCACTGCCGATGACCTCCGGCTGATCGAATCCCCCTACGGCCACGACGGCTTCCTCATCGAGGTCGAGCAGGTCGCCGCGCTCATGGGAGAGCTCGTCCCCTGAGCGGGTCCGGGGAGATCCCAGCCCGCCGACCGACTCAGCCGCCGAGTTCCAGCGGCAGCGCCGGATCCTTGGACCACTCCTCCAGCGAGCCGTCGTAGACGGCGATGTCGTCCCGGCCGAGCAGGGTGAGGGCGAGCGCCGTGGCCGCGGCCGAGATGCCGCCGCCGCAGTACAGGACGACCGGCGAGTCGGCGCCGTGGAGGACCGCGCCGACCCGAGCGGCGAGTTCGGGGCCGGGCAGCACGCGGCCCACGGAGTCGAGCAGCTGACGGCCCGGAAGACTCCGGCTGCCGGGGATGTGGCCGCGGCGGCTGTAGCGGGTGGGGGCGGAGCCGTCGAAGCCGCCGGCCGGCAGGGCGCACACCAGTGTGCCGGGACGGTCGCCGCGGCTGATGGCGGCCACTTCCTCGATCCCCACCCACAGTTCGGCACGCGGGAGCGGGGTCAGATGCGGCACGACCGGAGCCCGGCCGGTGTCGTCGCCGCTGACGAGCGGACGCCCGGCCGTCTGCCACGCCTCCAGGCCACCGTCGAGGACGGCCGCCGGCACGGAGATCGCCCGCAGCATCCACCACAGCCGGGCCGCCCAGATGCCCCCACCGCTGTCGTACGCCACGACCGCGTCGCCCTCCCCCACGCCGAGCCGGGCGAGCGCGGCGGCGAGGGCGTCGGGGGACGGCACGGCGAAGTGGTACGGCGCGTCGTGGTCGGAGAAATCGCCGATCAGGTCGGCGTGGCGGGAGCCGGGGAGGTGCCGCTCGGCCCAGGCGGCCCGGCCGCTCGCACACCGGTAGTCGCCGTCATGCCGGGGCGAGGGCAGCAGGGCGGTGGCGTCGAGGACGACCACACGCGGGTCGTCGAGGCGGTCGGCGAGCCAGGTGTCGTCGACCAGGGGGCCGGGCAGCAGGGAGGTCATAGCGGCCGATAGTACGCCCGTGAGCTGGGCGTCTTGCCTATCGAGCATGGTCATCCCATATTTCGGACCGCGCTTGCACAGCACCCCGGGCATGCCGTTATGGTTTCGGCCATCTACGCGGGAGCCCCTACCCGGCTGGGCTGAGAGGGCGTCTGGGATCCGTTCGTTCGAACGCGGTCCCCATGGGGACGCCGACCGCACCAACCACGCCATCCAGGCGTCCCGCGTAGGAGTTCACGTGTCCGCAGCAGTCGAGCCGAAGCGACCGGTGTCCCACACCCCGGTGCGCTGCTCCTGTTGTTGTCGCTGACACTCCTCATACCCCTCTCGCCGTCCGCCACGCGCTCTCGCGCACCCTCTTCGGAGTACCCCCATGCCGCACATCCGGGTCATGCTCGACTATTTCCACCCTTGGCCGAATTCCGCCGGTCTGTACGTCTCCCGTGCCCGTGGCTGGTTCACCGAGGCCGGGCTCGACGTGGAACTGGTCGTCCAGGATCCGGGACGCGGTGACACGCTGGAATACCTGGCGCGAGGCGAGGTGGACTTCGGGATCTTCCCGCCGAACCGGCTGCTCGCCCGCCGCGCCACGCAGGGTCAGCCGCTGATCGCGGTGGCCGCGGTCAACCACCGGGGCCTGGAGGCGATCCAGACCACGACCTCGACCGGCATCACCCGTCCCCGTGACCTCGCGGGCCGACGGCTCGCCCTCAACCCGACCCCGCGCGGCCGTGCCATGGTCCGGCACCTGGTCGCGGCCGACGGCGGCGACCCGGGTGCCGTGCTCCTCGTCGACGCAGGCACCCGCGAACTGACCGTGGACGACATCGAGGCCGGCGAGGCCGACGCCACCTTCGGCACCTACTGGTCCTGGGACGCCCTGCGCGGCGACCTGCCCGAGGAGCGGCGGGTGACCTGGCCGGTGGACGAGATCGGCGCACCCCGCTACCACAGCTACCTGCTGGGTACGAGCGAGTCCCTGCTCGCCGAACGGCCTTCCCTCGTACGGGACTTCCTCGCCGTCACGGCCCGGGGCTATGCCGCCGCCGCCCGTGAGCAGGACGACACCCTGACGCTGATGGAGGGCGTGATCCCGTACTTCCCGCGCCCGCTCATCGCCCGCTCGCTCGCGCTGATCGCCCCCACCTGGACGAACCCGAACGGCCGTTGGGGCGTCATCGACGAGAGCCGGATGGGCCCCTACGCGCACTGGCTCGCGGAGAACGGCGCGATCGCGCACGATCGCGACTGGGACAGGTCCTTCACCAACGGCCTGCTGGACGTGGCCGCGTGACGTTTCTGACCCGGCGGCTCGCCGTCGACTTCAAGCGGGTGGCCAGCGCGCTGTGTCGGGCGTGACCGCCTCGCACAGCCTGTCTTCCCTCCGTACGAAGGACCCGTCATGCACCGCCGTACCCTGCTGTCCGCGATAGCCGCGACCTCCCTGCTCGCCGTCACCACGGGATGCCAGGCCGACTCCTCGGCCGCCGCGAAGGACGGCACCACGACCGTCACCCTCGCCCTGGACTGGACGCCCAACACCAACCACACCGGCATCTACGTCGCCCGGGCCAAGGGCTGGTTCAAGGACGCCGGGATCGACCTGAGGATCGTGCCGTACGGCTCCACCGCGCCCGAGACGCTGCTCGCGAACCACAAGGCCGACTTCGGCATCTCCTACCAGGAGGGCGTGACGACCGCACGGGCGGCCGGTGCCGACATCACCTCCGTCTACGCCATCACGCAGAAGACGAACGTCACCATCGCCGTGCGCGCGGGCCGCGACGACATCGACTCTCCGAAGGATCTCGACGGCAAGACATACGCCGGTTTCGGCGCCCCCTACGAGGAGCCGCTGCTGCAGAAGGTCATCCGGAACGCGGGCGGCAAGGGCGACTTCAAGCAGATCACCCTCAACACCTCTGCGTACGCGGCGCTTTACGCGGACAAGGCCGACTTCGCGATGCCGATGCCGACGTGGGAGGGCCTGGAGGCGGAGCTGAGCGGCAAGCCGCTCAAGAACTTCCAGCTCTCCGACTACGGCTTCCCGGCGATCTACTCGACGCTCGTCGCGTCCTCCGACCAGTTCCTGAAGAAGAACCCGGCGGTCGCGAAGAAGTTCGTGGCGGCCCTCGACAAGGGTTACCGCTACGCCGCCGACAACCCCGGCAAGGCGGCCGACCTGCTGATCGCCGAGAACAGGAGTGTGCTCACCAACACCGAGCTGGTGAAGAAGAGCGAGGCGCTGCTGGCCAAGGAGTACTACAAGGGCGCGGACGGCACGATCGGCACCCAGAGCGCCGAGCGCTGGCAGGGCTTCGCCGACTTCGAGTACAAGGCCGGACTGCTGGTCGACGGAGACGGCAAGAAGCTGACGAAGGCCCCGGACGCCTCGGCCTTCTTCAGTAACGACTACCTCCCGGCCGCCAAGTGAGGCCGCTGCTGCGGTCGTTGTGGCCGCCGCTGCTGGTGCTGGCCGTGGTGGTCGGCGGCTGGCAACTGTACGTCACCGCCGGCGGGGTCGATCCGATGACACTGCCGTCGCCCGCACGCGTCGTCGAGCAGGGCTGGGCGAACCGCGCGGACCTGTGGGCACAGACGCTGCCGACCCTCCAGGAAACCCTGCTCGGCTTCGCGCTCTCCTTCGCGGCGGCCTGGCTGGTCGCGGTCCTGCTGGACTTCTCCGCGGCGGCCCGCCGCGGCCTGTACCCGCTGCTGGTCGCCTCACAGACGATCCCGATCGTCGCAGTGGCGCCACTGATGATCATCTGGTTCGGCTTCGGGCTGCTGCCGAAGATGCTGGTGGTGACGCTGACGACGTTCTTCCCCCTGGCCGCCAACTTGGCCGCCGGCTTCGCGGCGACCGACCGCGAGGCGATGCGGCTGCTCCGCTCCCTGGGCGCGGGCCCGTGGCGGGCCTTCCGTCTGGTGCGGGTGCCGAGCGCGATGCCGTACTTCTTCGCGGGCCTGAGGGTGAGCATCACCTACGCCGTCGTCGGCGCCGTCTTCGCCGAGTACGCGGGCGCCGAGGCGGGACTCGGGATCTATATGCAGGCGCAGAAGAGCGCGTTCCGAACGGACCTGGTGTTCGCGGCGGTGGGGGTGACGGCGGCGTTGAGTATCGCGCTGTTCGGGGCCACGTATCTGCTGCAGCGGCTGGTGCTGCCGTGGGAGCGAAAGGTGGGCGAGTGAGCAGTCTGCGCATCGAGGGTGTGGGCAAGTCCTTCGACGACCTGGAGGTTCTGCGGGACCTCGAACTCTCCGTCGAAACGGCCGAGTTCGCGGCGGTCATCGGGCCGAGCGGTTCCGGCAAGAGCACCCTGTTCAACCTGGTCTCCGGCCTCGACCGACCCACGTCGGGACAGGTGCTGGTGGAGGGCGAACCGGCCTCAGTGGAGTCCGGCAAGGTCGCCTACATGCCGCAGAAGGACCTGCTGTTCCCGTGGCGGACGGTCCTCGACAACACGGCACTCGGCCTTGAGGCCCAGGGGGTGAGGAAGAGGGAGGCGCGGGCGCGGGCCGACGCGCTGTTCGCCGACTTCGGGCTCGACGGCTTCCAGAAGGCGTATCCGTCCCAGCTCAGCGGCGGTATGCGGCAGCGAGCAGCGCTGTTGCGCACAGTGGTGCTGGAGCGGCCGGTCCTGCTGCTGGACGAGCCGTTCGGCGCACTGGACTCGCTCACCCGGACCGAGATGCAGTTGTGGCTGGCCGACATGTGGCAGCGACACCGCTGGACCGTCGTCCTGGTCACCCACGACATCCGCGAGGCGGTCCTGCTCGCGGACACCGTACATGTGCTGTCCCCGCGCCCCGCCACGGTCGTGGAGCGCATCGAAGTGCCACTCCCCCGCCCGCGCGGCGAGGCGGACTTCACCGCATCCGAGTTCGCGGCGACCGAACGCCGGGTCCTGGAGTCCCTGCGTGGCACAACGGCGGTGAGCACAGGATGAGTTCACTTCTGGCACACGGCCTGGGCACCGACCCGGTCGAACCCGACTGGGCGCCGCTCACGGAAGCCGAGGTGACGGACGTCGTCGGTCCGGCACGGGTGGTGTGGCGCAGCCCGCGTCCGCTGTCGGCGGCGGCGGTCGTCGAACGGGACGGGCGGCGCCTGTTCGTGAAACGGCACCACATCACCGTACGAACCCTTGAAGGGCTGGCCGAGGAGCACGCGTTCCTGCGTCATCTGCGACGCCACGGCGCCCCGGTGGTGGAGGTACTGGACACGGCGGAGCGCGGTGAGTGGGCCTACGAGGTCCACTCGGCCGGCGTCGGCATGGACCTGTACCGGGACGCGCTGTCCTGGTCGCCGTTCCAGTCCGCCGTGCACGCGCGAGCGGCCGGCGAGGCACTGGCCCGGCTGCATCTGGCGGCGGAGGGATTCGACGCGCCGCGCCGCCGAGTGCAGCCGCTGGTCGCGTCGTTCACGGTGTTCGCGTCCAGCGAGCCCCTGCTCGCTCTGGAAGGACATGTGGCCGAGCGGCCCGAACTGGCCGAGGCCCTCAAGGGCTTCCCGTGGCGCCAGGACACCGAACGCGTCCTGGTGCCGCTGCACGAGCGGCTCTCCCCACACCTCGGCGGCCTCGTCCCGCTGTGGACCCACAACGACTGGCACGCCTCCAACCTGCTGTGGGACGCCGACGGCCAGGTGGCCACGGTCCTGGACTTCGGCATGAGCGATCGGACCACCGCCGTGCACGACCTGGCCACGGCCATCGAACGCAACGCGGTCCAATGGCTGCAGCCGGGCTACCCGGTGCGTGAGGAGGACGCCGTGGCCCTCCTGGAGGGCTACCGCTCGGTGCGACCGCTGACGGCCGACGAGTCAGCCGCGCTCCCCGCACTGCTGCCGCTGGTACACGCGGAGTTCGCGCTATCCGAGCTCGGCTATTTCCACGGCGTCACACGCTCGGCGCACAACGCCCGCCTGGCCTACGAGTACTACGTCGGCCACGCGGAGTGGTTCGCCGGCGCCGACGGCAAGCGTCTCCTGCGGCGACTGGCGAAAGGATGAACCGTGCTCATCGTCATGGGCGGCCTGCCCGGTGCCGGCAAGACCACCCTCGCCCGTCTCCTGGCGGCCCGGATCGGTGCGGTCCACCTGAGGGTGGACACCATCGAGCAGGCGATCGTCCGCTCCGGGCTGGCACGGCACCCCGTCGGCCCGGTGGGTTACGTCGTCGGATACGCCCTGGCCGAGGAGCATCTGCGGCAGGGGCTGGCCGTGATCGCGGAGTCGGTGAACCCGCTGAGTGTGACGCGTGACGCCTGGCGGGCCACCGCCGTCGGAGCGGGTGTGCCTGTCCTCGAGGTGGAGGTGGTCTGCTCCGACCCGGCTGAACACCGGCGCCGCGTGACCTCACGGTCCGTCGACATTCCGGGCCTGACGTTGCCGGACTGGCAGCAGGTCGTCGACCGGGAATACGAGCCATGGGACCGCGACCGCGTCGTCGTCGACACGGCCGGGCAGGAACCGCGCGACTCACTGGCCGCGCTGCTCGCTCGCCTTCGGTCGGGCTGAGGGGTGAGCGTGTTTCCAGAAGTACTGTGCGTAACGGGAGTTGGGGGCCTTCTGGGCCGGGGGGTATTGGCATGGCCCTCGCCGGGCGACCGAGTCGCGAGGTTACGTGGCCTGCTGCGGGCCGTGGCAGGCGGCGGTGCGGTTTGCTGGTGCTGCTGTCGCTGCACGGCCTGTCACCTGCGCAGATCGGCACACTGACCTCTTGTGTCATCTCCCCTCGTGAGGCCGGAGCCAGGCCGTGTACTGCGGTCCGTAGCGGTGAGCGCGGAAGACCGCGTTCTGGGCGCCGCGGGAGGACTCCAGGCCGACGCCGGTGCCGAAGGTGCCGAAGTGCGGGACGACGTACTCCCAGACGATGTCGCCGTCCGGTGTGACTTCGAAGAGGCGGCCGAAGGAGCCCTCGGCGACGAAGGTGTTGCCGTTCGGGAGGCGTTGGGCGCTGGACATGTAGGGGCTGTAGAAGTTCTGGGGCGGGTTGTCCTCGTACGACCAGACGATCTTCCGGCTCTCGCGGTCGACCTCGATCACGCGGGAGTAGGGAACGGACGTGTCGTCGCGGTAGGAACCGTTGTCGAAGATCAGGATCGTGCCGGAGTCCAGTTCGTGGGGGTGGTGCTGCTGGGCGAGGACATCCGGCCCCAGCCGCCAGGTGACGTGTGAAGTGGCGCGGTCGATGACGACGGCCGTCGAGGCGCTGCGGAAGCCGACCATGATGCTGCCGTCGCGCAGTTCGTTGACCGTGTTGGCCATCGGCCAGTGCTCGCGGGCGAAGTGCCGGTTCAGCGGTGTCCCTTCGATGTCCAACTGCTCGAACGACGCCCAGCGCCACAGGATGTCGCCGTCCCAGGTCATCTCGTAGACGACGTCTCCCCAGATACGGCCGTCCGGCGCCTCAGTGCCGGGGATCCCGCCGGGGATGCGGGCCGCGAGCGCGGGCGGGACCGGTTCGACGGCGAGGAGAATCAGGTTGCCGTTGGCCAGCAGGCTCGCGTCATGGTGGTGATAGAGGTGGCGGGCCTCGCGCAGCAACGTGCCGTCGGGGGCGACGAGTTGGAAAATGCCGCCGTGGTAGACCTCCCAGATCGGGAAGAGCGGGTTCCCGGCCTCCGTGTCCTTTCCCTGGTAGAACAGCGTGCCGTCGGGAAGGAGTTGGGCGTGGCGACCGGGTGGATGCGGCAGGGTCCACTGGTGGGCGACCTCGCCGTGGATGTCCACGAGGTACACGTCGCCCATGCCCGCGATGGGGGTGTAGAGGGTGTGGCCGCCGTAGCTGCGGGCGGGGTCGTGCGCCCGCAGGCCGGTGCCTCGGCGGCGCAGGGTGTTCTGGTCGACGGTCGTCATGGCGTCCTTCAGTGGGGAGTTACGGCGGTGGGGGCGGCGGCTGTGAGCGGCGCGCGGTCGATGTGCCGGAGGAAGGTGGCCCGGTCGGGGGTCCCCGGCAGCTTCTGTGTCGACTTCGCCCAGGTGCCCTCGGCGATGAGGAGTTTGAGCAGGGGTTCGTCGAGGGTGACCTCGTAGTCGTACGAGCCGTAGTGGCTGTTGACGAATGCGGGCTGTACGGCCCCGGCGGCCTGGGCCATCACCGCCTTGCGGGCGGCGGCCGGGTGCTCGGCCATCGTCTTCGTCGCAGTCGTGAGGGTGCGCAGGACCGCGGTGGAGGTGGCGGTGCTCGTGCTGGGAGCGGCGATCAGGAGGGTGCGGTAGGTGTAGCCGTCATAGCGGAGTTCGCGGTACTTCGAGCCGAGCGTCGTCTTCGTGGCGTCGTAGAAGCTGGGGAAGGTCAGGCCCGCGTCGATGTCGCCCCGAGCGAGGGACGCGGTGACCTGGTTCGGGGCGAGGTTGACCAGGGTGACGTCGGACGGCTTCAGACCTGCCTCGGTAAGCATGCCGCTCAGCACATACTGGACGTTGGTGCCCTCCGGCAGGCCGATCTTCTTTCCCTTGAGGTCGGCAAAGCTCGTGATGCCGGCGGAGGCGGTGGCCAGCAGGCGCCAGTCGGTGAAGCCGGACAGGGCGGCGAGGATCTTGATCTTCCGGTCGGTGAGGATCGCGGATACGGCGGGCAGGTCGCCGACCACCGCGTACTGGGCCTGGCCGCCGAGGACGGCGTTGAGGGCGTCGCGGCCTGTGGCGAAGGACTGGAGTTCCGGGGTGAGGTGGTTGGCCGCCCAGTTCTTGTTCTCGGTGGCGGTGTAGACGGGGGCACCGCCGAGGTAGTCGCTGCCGGCGATGGTGACCTGGGCGGTCGTGGCCGTCGTGCTCTTCGTGCCGGTGCCGCAGGCGGTGAGGAGGGCGGTCAGGGCGAGTAGGGCGGCCAGTGGGCCGCGTGGTGTTCTGCGCATGGGAGTCCTCAGGAGTCGGTGCCGAGTTGCGCGACGATGCGCGCACGGAGGGGGTGGAGGGCCGCCCGGTCCGGGGCCGCCCGGTCCGGGGCCGCGTCGTCGGTCGGCCGGTGGTCGGCGATCACGCGTCCCGGAGCCGCGGCCATGACGATCACGCGCTGGGACAGGGCGAGGGCCTCGTCGACGTCGTGGGTGACGAAGACGACGGTGGTGCGGGTGCGTTGCCACAGCTGGGTCAGCAGTCGCTGCATGCGCGCCCGGGTGAGGGCGTCGAGAGCGCCGAACGGCTCGTCCATCAGCAGGACCTGGGGTTCGGCGGCCAAAGCCCGTGCCAGTGCCACGCGTTGCCGCATACCGCCGGACAGCTGTGCCGGGTACTTCTCGGCGGCGTCGGCGAGTCCGACCGCGGCGAGTGACTCGAGGGCGCGCTCACGGCGCTCGGCGCGGGGCAGACCAAAGCGTTTGAGGGCGAATTCGACGTTGCCGCGGGCGGTGAACCAGGGCAGCAGCGCGTAGTGCTGGAAGACCATGCCCCGGTCGGGGCCGGGTCCGGTGACCGGGGCGCCGTCCACGAGGATCCGGCCGGAGGCCGGGGTCACGAACCCGGCGAGGGTGTTCAGCAGCGTGGACTTGCCGCAGCCGGTCGGGCCGAGGAGGGAGGTGAAGGAGCCGGGGCCGAACTCCAGGTCGGTGGCGGAGAGGGCGAGGGAGCCGCCGTAGCGGACTTCGATACCTTCGAGACGGACGTCGGCGCTCATGAACCGCTGCTCCAGTGGACGAGACGACGGCCGGCCGTGCTGATCAGCGCGTCGGCGAGGACGCCGAGCAGTCCGAGTTCGATCAGGCCGACGAACATGTGGCCGGTGCGCAGGAACTGGCCGTCGACCTGGAGGCGGTAGGCGATGCCGCTCTGTGCACCGCCCAACTCCGCGGCCACCAGGGCCAGGAAGGCGAGTCCGGCGCCGTAGCGGAGTGCCGCCACGACCGACGGGGCGGCCGCCGGAAGCAGGACCTCGGTCATCCTCCGCCAGGCCGGCACACCGAGGGTGCGGGCCGCGCGGAGATAGTCGGCGGGGACGCGGGCGACGCCGTCGTGGACGTACAGCCATACGGCGAGGAGGACGGCGTAGGCGATGACCAAGTGCTTGGCCCGCTCGCCGATCCCGAACCAGGCGGTGACCAGCGGCACGAGGGCGATGGCCGGGATGGGGCGCAGGAACGACATCACGGGGCCTGCCAGTGCCGCGACGCGGGGGTGGTGGCCGGTCGCGAACCCGAGCGCGATCCCGGCCGACGCCCCGGCCGCGAAGCCCTGTCCGGCCCGCGCCAGGCTGGCCCGCAGGTCGGCGGCGAGCGTGCCGTCGGCCCACATCGCATGCGCGGCGCGCAGAGTCTGCCAGGGCGTGGGGACGAGACCCTCGCCGAGCACGCCGGCCCGTGCGGCCGCCCACCACAGGGCAAGCACGAGGACCGCCGACGTGAGCGGTGCCGCGCAGGGGGCGAGAACCTTTCGGATCCCGTTGCGGGGCGAGCGGGGCACGGCCGTGTCCGGGGGCCGTGCCGGACGAGGCGGCGGTGCTGTGCGAGCCATGGCGCGGCTCCTCATGACGGGTCCCCGGGTCTCCCCAGGGCAGCGATATTGACGACGTCAATAATTCGCGTGGTTTATTGCCGCAGCGTGTCGGCACCATGAAGCCTCACCAGGGCTCTCTCGGCCCACGCCTCCGCTTCCGCCGCCACTGCGCTACCGTCGGTCCTGTGCGCCGACCCGACCCGACCCCCGAGTCCCTGGCCGTCGGATCCGTGATCCGCGGACACCGCAAGCGGCTCGGTGTCCCGATGGCCGAACTCGCGGCCCGCTCGGGCCTGTCCCAGCCCTTCCTCAGCCAGCTGGAGCGGGGCCTGACGACTCCGAGCCTCGCCTCGATCTACAAGATCGCCGAGGCGCTCGCCCTCCCGCCGGGCATCTTCCTGCGTCCGTCCAGCACCGGCGACACCGTGGCTCATGAGGAGGATCCGCAGGTCATCCGGGTCACCGAAGGAACCGGCCAGTTCGCCCGCGTCCTCATCCCCGGCGGCCAGAGCGACGTCATGGAGGCGTACGAGCAGCACTTCACACCCGGGCAGGGCGAGCGCGGCTGGTTCGAGCACACCGGGGAGGACTTCATCTACGTCCTCGAAGGCGAGGTCGACCTGGAACTGCGCGACGAGGAACCGATCCGGCTGCGGGCAGGCCAGAGCGCCCATCATCGTGGCGACATCCCCCACCGCTGCCGCCTCGTCGGAGCCGAGCCCGCCCGCACTCTCCTGGTCGTCGTCCTGGGCCGCTGAGCACGTCCGGGGACTGCGCCGCCGGGTCGCGCGAGCCTGTCCGCCGAGTCCGACGGCGCGTACCACCCGCTTCGTAGGTGACCCGGAGATCACACACGAGCGCGATGCGCCCAGGTCGAGTCCGTCACCCAGGAAGCCCAGTGGGAACTGATGCACTTCGGCCGTACCCGCCGGCCCACCGCCCGACTCTCATCACCCCGGACTCTCGGACGTGAACGAGATCTCCGGGCCCTCGCACAAGGGTGGGCGCGGCGCCCGGCGAAGCGGGCGTCCGGGCCCTCGCGGGCGGCCCGGACGGCGTTGTCGAGGGGGTGCGTGCTTCAGGTCGGCCAGGGCTTCGCCGCCACGGACGTCGATCCGATGTGCCCCGAAGGCCGAGTCCTCAGCGCCGCAAGGGCCGGTGATCGTCTGTCACCGCGACCGGAAGTTTCAGGCCGTGGGCTGACGCACCGGCTCCACTCCGATGACCTTGCGGTAGACGCGGGCGCTGTCTCCGTAGTCGTCCACGGCGTAGTGCCAGGTCGCCCGGTTGTCCCAGAGCACGAAGTCACCGGCGTTCCAGCCGAAACGGATGGAGTAGTCGGGCGATGACGCATGCCTGAGCAGGTGGTCGAGCAGCACCTTCCCCTCCTGCGCCGTGACGCCCGTCAGGCCGAGCGCCGAGGTGCTGATGAACAGGCCCTTCCGGCCCGTCTCGGGGTGGGTCAGCACGACCGGATGCTCGACGGTCTCCTCGACCGCGACACGCTTGCTGCCCTGCGCGTAGTTCCCCGCGTTGGCGTCGTAGACCGCGCCGACCGATTCGAGCAGCTCCTTGAAGGGCTCGGACAGGTCGTCGTATGCCGCCTGGAGATCGGCCCACAGGGTGTGGCCGCCCAGCGCGGGCACAACCTCGTAGGTCAGTGACTCGATCGCGAAGACCGGCTGCCGCCACAGTCCGCCGATGTGCCACGTGCTGGCCTTGCCTGTCTGCTGGACGTTGTACGGGTAGACCAGGGGGTGGGCGGGGTCCTTCACCGCGGTCGGGTGGTCGAAGGGCTGCGCGAAGATGCGTACGGCCTCGACGTGCTGCTCCGGTGTGAGGTGCTGGCCGCGGAACACCAACACCTTGTGCTCCCGAAACGCCCGGCGCAGCTCTTCGGCGGTTGCGTCGTCGACGCCGGTCGTCAGGTCGATGCCGGTCACCTCGGCGCCGAACCGCGGACCGGCCCGCCGTATGTCGTGGCTCGTGACAGTGGTGGTCATGGCTTTTCCCTTTCAGTGCTGCCGTACAGGAATGACGCGCGAGTGGTCGCCGCACACGGGAAGGGGTGAAAGCGACGTCAGAAGCGTCGACACGCGGAGGCGTCGACGCGCGCCAGATCCACGTACAACCTGCGGTACAGCGCTGAGGGGTTCATCTCACCATGTGTAGCAGGCAGTTGAGGAACGAATCGTTGCAGCTGCATGAAAATTCCGGGCCGACCGGGCCGACCAACGGGAAGCGGTAAGGCGATCGCGCCCCACGAGGGCATCGAGTCAAGGATGGTCGCGATTGTGCCGCCCACGACGCCACTGAACCAGCGACGGCTTCTGCGGAAGGTCCGCCAAGACTTCGAAAGGGCGACGCCTTGTTCGACGGGAGCGCGAGCGTGGGCGAGATCAGCATCCCGCTCAGCATCGACGCGGTCTACGTCCTGACCGCTGGGTCTCTCGCCTCCTGTTTGAGACAGCGCCCGAAGTGGATGCGGCTCCAACGCTACCTCACGGGAACGCTACTGGCGGGGTTCGCGCTCCCCGTGGGCACAATCGGCTTGCACAGAAGTCCACCGGGTTCCGCCGGTGGCCACGAGCCCGTGTCAGGCCGCGGTCTCTTGGTGGGCCTGGGGCGTCAGTGCGGTGGCCAGGTCAGTCGCCCGCCCGACCGAATCGGCGGAGGCGGCCAGCAGCGGTAGCCGGACGGCCGGGCTGGGGATGCGGCCCTGGGCGTGCAACACTCCCTTGATCACGGTCGGGTTCGGCTCGGTGAAAAGCGCGGCGGACAGCCGGGCCAGTTCAGCTCCCAGCCTGCGGGCCGGTCCGGCAGCGTCGCGCTGCCAGAGCGAGATCAGCTCGGCGTAGTCGGCGGTGCGGACGTTGGCTGACGCCAGGATGCCGCCGCGGGCGCCGGCGGCGAGCAGGGGCGAGATGACAGCGTCATCGCCGCCCAGCACCGCGAAGCCCGGTGCCGGCGAGCCGAGCAGCTCCATCGCGGCTGCGTCGATCCGGCCGGTCGCATATTTGACCCCGACGACCTCCGGTAGATGCCCGAGTGCGTTCAGAGTGCTGGTGCTGAGGGGCTGACTGGTGCGGTACGGGATGTCGTAAACGACCAGCGGCAGGCCCCCGTATTCGGCGAGTGCCGTGAAGTGTGCCAGCGTTCCCGCCTCACCGGGCCGGGTGTAGGGCGGCACGGTAACCAGCGCCGCGGTGACGTCACCCCTCTCAGCGAGCTCTCGCAATGTCGTGATGGCGGCCGCGGTGCCGTTGCTGCCGACACCGACGATCAGCGGAGCCCCGTGTGCCCGGCAGGCGGCCGAACAGATACGGACCACCGCCCGCTTCTCCTCGGTGGTCAGCGTGGCCGCCTCCGCAGTGGTGCCCAGGGCAACGAGCCCGCGAGCGCCGCCGGCCGACAACGCCTCGTCGGCGAGGTGGGCGAGCGCGTCCGGGGCGAGGCGCAGGTCGTCGGTGAACGGAGTCACCAAGGGGACAAACAGGCCAGTGAAGTTCGCTTCGGGCTTCATGCATCCAGCCTGACCGACCCGAACCCGGTAGATCCAGTCCGCGTTTCTTCGCTTATACGTAAGCTCAGCTTATGCTCGATGTCCGACGTCTCCACCTGCTGCGCGAACTGGACCGACGCGGCACCATCGCGGCCGTGGCCGAAGCCCTGGCCTTCACTGCCTCGGCCGTCTCCCAGCAGCTGGGTGTGCTTGAGCGCGAGGCAGGCGTGCCCCTGCTGGAACGAAGCGGCAGACGAGTGGTGCTCACACCGGCAGGCCGCATCCTCGTCCTCCACGCCGGCGCCGTTCTCGAACGGCTCGAAGTGGCGGTCTCTGAGCTGGCCGGGGCGCGCGAGGGCATCGGCGGGCCGCTGCGGATCGGGACCTTTCCCTCTGGCGGCCCCTCCATCGTGCCCGTCACGCTGGCCGAGCTGACCCTGCGGCATCCCGCGCTGGAACCGATGGTGCAGGAGATCGACTCGGCGCGAGTCTCCGACGGTCTACGCGCCGGCGAACTCGACGTGGCCCTCGTCCACGACTACGACTTCGTTCCCGCGTCTCCGGACACCGCAGTCGATCAGGTGCCCCTGCTGGAGGAACCGATGTATCTGGCCACGGGCGGCGCCGACGACAGCCCTCCCACTGCCGGTCCTGCCGTCCGCGGCGACACGCTGGCGGAGCTGCTCGGACCGTGGGCCACGTCTCCGTGGATCACGGCCCGGGACGGTACGACCGGTCACGCGATGGCCGTACGCGCCTGTCAGGCGGCCGGTTTCCAACCGCGCATCCGCCATCAGGTCAACGACTTCCGTACAGTCCTGGCGCTGGCCGCGATCGGGCAAGGTGCCGGATTCGTACCAGAGATGGCCACCGCACACGCCCCCGAGGGCGTGGTCCTGACCCGGCTGCCTCTCTTCCGTCGCACGAAAGTCTCCTTCCGCGCGGGCGGCGGCACGCACCCGGCGATCGCAGCATTCGTGGCGGCGGCGCGAACAGCGGTGGGCACAACGGGCGGTGCCGCCTGAGCGATCCTGACAAAGGCGTTGGAGGTGGCGGTGGGTGATGAGGCAGGTGGCGAGGCCGAGGAAGGCTTCGTGAATGTCGTCGCGTCACTCCCAGCGGATCCGCAGGCGGCGGAAGCCGTGGAGCCAGGAGATCGTCCGCTCTGCGCCCCACCGGGAAGGTCCCCAGGCCCGTGCCGTGCTGCCGGGCCGTGCGCGGTCGACCGGGCTGGGACCGCTTTTGGGCCCCGAACCGTTTTCATCCTGAACATGTGCAGGTCATCAGGGTGTGGACGGCTTGATCTGCTGTGCCGGTGCGGCGGGTGGAACAGCGTGCTCGTCATGGCAACCGCCAGGTCTTGAGTTGAGCGAAGGCGCGTTCTCCGGGGGCGCGGAGACGGGCGTGGTCGCGGTTGTAGTGCTGGTAGTGGGCGAGTTGTTCGCGGTGGTAGGGGTGCGGACGGTGGCGCCGGCGCCTTGGTAGGCGCGGTCCGCCAGGACGAGGATCTGCCTCGTGAGGCAGGCTTGGACGATGCCGTGCGCGCGGGCTGCGGTCAGGTCGTGGGTGCGGCCCGGCATTGCGCGGGAGAACCACAGGGGGGTGCCGTCGGGACGTGCGATGACCTGGATGTTCATGCCGTGCTGCTTGTGTTTCTGGGAGTAGTACGGCTCGTCCGCGGCGATGCGGTCGATGGGCATGAGCGTGCCGTCGACGATGACGAAGTCCCCTTCGCCCAGGCCGACGAGGGCCTCGTGCAGGCCGGGCGCCCAGGAGGCCAGGACCTCAAGAGTTTCGTGCACGTACCGCCACGCCGTCGCGGTGGGGACACCGAACCCCGCCGCGAGCTGGGGCAGCGTCTCGTTCCTGCGCAGGTGTACCGGCGCCAGCAGGGCCTGCTTGAAGCAGCCCGACTTGCGCCGTCGCGAGCGACGTTCACACCTTCGGGCATAGATGAGCCAGGACACATGCTCAACCAGCCCATACGAGACATCGGCGCGATACGGGACCAAGCGAGGCTCCTCGGACGATGGGTGGTGCGTAGAGAACACCACCGCAACAGGGCGTTGGCCCGCTCGGCGCCGCGTGGACGCCTCGGATGACCGAGTTGAACGCTTGCCACTCATCATCGAGTTCGCTGCCCTTGGGCTTCTTGACCGGGTGGCGGAAGCCGTCGCCGGCGTTCTCGTAGCCGAGGTCGGTCAGGGTGGGAATGTCCAGGGTGGATGCGAGCCGGTTGAGGGCGTCGACCAGGCCGTGGGTGCGGGCGCAGGTGGCGTCATGCTCGCGGCCGGGGCGGACCGGGGAGACTCAGATCTGCCAGCCGTCGGGGGCGGAGATGACCTGGGCGTTGCCGCCGTGGTGCTTGTGCTTCCCGGACCACCAGAGGTGGGATTCACTGAGTTGGCCGTTGACTGCCACGATCCTGAAAAGCTCGCGGCCTTCTGGTGCGAGGTCCTGGACTTCAAGGTGATCGACCGGAGCGAGGGCAAGGTCAAGATCGGTTCCTGGGTGCCGACCGTCGAGGATGTTCGGGCCCGTCAGATGCCGCCCACCCTGGTGTTCATCCAGGTACCTGAGGGCAAGACCGTGAAGAACCGGCTTCACCTCGACGTCAGCCCAATCGACGGCAGCACCGAGGACGAGGTGACCAGATTGCTCGGCCTCGGCGCCACCAAGACGGATGTGGGCCAGGGGCCAGACCGAACTGGGTAGTCATGGCAGACCCCGAGGACAACGAGTGCGACGTCCTACGCACCCTGGCACCGCAGACCTAGGCCGCGAGCGGGCACCCGCACCCCGTCACACACCGCAACCGTTACGTTGCCGAGAAGACCTCACCATCAAGGACTGGTTGGTCCACAGTGACGCGAATCTTGGACTGATTGTGAGGGAGATTCTCCCAATCATTCATAAATCGGGCTCTGAGCCCGTATTTCTCGGCAAGGGCAATCAGCGTGCCAGAACGATAAAAGAAGTCCTCGCGAAGAAGATGATGCTCCTCCCCCTCGGTCCGATAGAAAGTGAAGTCGAAGAAACCCTCCGGGGCCATCACCCTCCGCACATTCGCCAGGCACTCCTCAATATCTTCGGGTGGAGTATGCGAGAAGACAGAGTGAGCGTGCACCACCGTGAAGTAGCCTGCCGGCAAGAAATCCAACTTCAGGTCCTGGACCAGAGTGAGATGCGGTACCTTACTCTGAATCCCTTGCATCACCAGTGTCTTCTTGGCCGCAACGAGGACGTCAGGGGATATGTCGATCCCGTAATAGTGACCGGTGTCCAGGTAGTCGATAAGCCGCCACCCGGCACGGAGGTTGCCGCAGCCGATCTCCAGTACCCGGTCGTCCGGTCGGAGACCGTGCTCGACCAGGTAGTCGAACTGCATTTTGCCCGTCTCCAGCCATTGATCGCGACTCGGGCTGCCTACCGCTCTGTCGGGGTTACGAGCGACGTCCGAAGCCATGACCGCACGATAATACGACACATGATCTGGGCTCTTGAGCCACAGCCAGCCATCGCGCACGGCGCGGCGGAGGTAGGGCTCGATCAAGGACGGCCGACGTAAGGCATCACCGACTTCATGCAGCAGCCTAACGTAAGTGGCGATCGCGTTTTTGGGCATGACTCTCCAAGTGTGTTGTCCTTGCATGGGTATGGCGACTCAAAGCAGTCCAGTAACCGCCACTCGCCGAATTCCACGTGCGCTCGATCTTGTTCCCCCAGGCAGCGAGGACGCCGCAGGCCTGGCAGACGTCGACTGCCGTGCCATCGCTCGCCGTGGCGGTGCCGCTCGGGAGCGCCGCGCAGGCGGCGTCCTTGTCGCTCCCGGCGAGATCCCTGGCCGGCACACGGTTGGCGAACTGCTGCTGGTGCAGGTCCCGTACGGTCTGTTCGCCCTTCCGGGCCATCCGGTCGCCGTCCTCGATCGCGCCGCGGGTACGGATGAGGCGCGGCGTGTCGATGTCGCCGAAGATCCGCTCATATCCGCGCAGCGGCTGCTGCACGTTCGCGAGCCAGGCGCCGTCGTTGGAGTTCTCCGTGTACGGCGCGTCCTTCAGCGTCGGCATCCGCGCGGGCCTGAAAACGCCCGGCTGGACGGCGTCCGGGTCGCTGCCCAGCGCGCAGTCGCCGCGTGAACCGTCCAGGATCGCGAACCCCGAGGCCGGATAGGTGGACCTGTCGAGCAGCGTCGAACAGCGGGTGGCCCACTCGTCGGCGATCCTGGAGAGCACTTGCGACTGGGTGAAAAGGGAGCGTCCCGAGGAGTCGGCGGCGACGGTGTTCACCCAGGGCAGGCCCTGGTGCAGTTCCAGGGACTTCACTACGCCGGCCGTGCTGTGAGCCTTGCCGAAGCCGAGTGAGGTGTCGCCGCAGCGGAGGTTCTGCGCGTCGGGGTCGTTCGGTGCGTACGCCGTCGTGGTCGTCCAGGGCAGTGACAACTGCCCGCCGCCGAGGGTGCCGAGGACCGGTCCGTAGCGCGTCCACCACTGGGTGCGGGTCACCGGCGCGCCGTCCTCGACGGCGACGGTCACAGTCCGCTTCCCCATGCGTTCCGGTCGACCGTCCACCAGATAGGTCGTCGGATCCACTGGGTCCAGTGTCAGCCGGCAGAGGCCGAGTGGGGTGCCGGTCCCGACGGTATGGCTCCACGCCACGTGGGCGTTGTAGCCGAGGGAGATGGTGGGTGACCCCAGCAGCGAGGCGGTGGGCGGCTGCGCGGAGGTGATGTCGTTCACGGCCCGCACCTGGCCGGCGAGGACAGCGAGGGCGTAGGCCCTCGTGGCCACGTCCGCCATGGTGGTGAACAACGCCGCGGCCGTGACGACGAGCCGCCTCAAGCAGTTGCGCATCCGTTCCGCCGGCCTCCCTCTTCTGCATGGGAATGGGATCACTCCTCGGTCGTGACGGTCAGTGGCCGCCCGTCGGCGCTGTCAGCAGTGCAGCCGCGATATCGGCGGGAGTGTCGGCATCGAGTTCGAGATCGTCCAGCCAGGCGGCCGAATCCGAATAGTGGGCGCGGAAGGGGCGGCCGACGAGGGAGGGATTACGGGCCTGAAGCAGCCGAAGCCGGAAGTATTTCCTTCGGTTGGTGTACTCGACCCCGTCCACCACGACTTTTCCTGCGGTTGCGGACATGACCGGACCGCGCACGGTCCGCGCCAGGCCGGGCAGTTCGCGGTATGCCTTGTGGAAGATGTCGACTGCCCGGGCGAGCCGGACCTTGAAATAGTCGTGAGGGCCGGTGTCACGTTCCACGAAGAGGTAGTAGGGGACGACACCTGCCGACAGTTCCGCGCGCCACAGCCGCGTCCAGGTGCGGGCGTCGTCGTTGACCCGGGCGATGAGCGGCGCTTGGCCGTACACCAGGGCTCCGGTGGCCCGGACGCGGGCCAGGGCCCTGCGGGCGAGGTCGGTTTCCAGTTCTCGGGGGTGGCTGAAGTGCGCCATCACGGCGAGGGTGCGTCCGGAGGCGACGACCTCCTCGAACAGGCGGAGCACGTCGTCGGCGTCCTTGTCGGTGGTGAAGCGCTGCGGCCAGTAGGCGAGGGACTTGGTGCCCACGCGCACCGTACGGACGGTGTCCACGCCGAGCAGCGGCAGCACGTGGTCGTGCAACCGGTTCGTGGACATCACCAGGGGATCCCCGCCGGTGACCAGGACATCGCTCACGTGCGGATGCCGCCGGAGGTAGGCGATCAGCTGCCCGGGGTCGCGCGCGGCGAACCGCAGGTCGGCATCGCCGACGAACTGGGCCCAGCGGAAGCAGTAGGTGCAGTAGGCGTGGCAGCTCTGCCCGTTGGCGGGGAAGTACAGGACGGTCTCGCGGTACTTGTGCTGGACTCCGGCGAGCGGCACGTCGTCGAGGCGGGGGACGTTGAGCTCCTTCTGCCCGGACGGGTGGGGGTTGAGGCGAGCGCGTATGTCCCGGACGGCATCGGCGATCCGGGCCGTCGGGGCACCTTCGTCGAGAAGTCCGGCCAGGAGCCGCTCGTCGTCGGCGGTGATCATGCCGCGTTGCGGAAAGACCATCTGGAAGACGGGGTCTTCGGGGATGTTCCCCCAGTCGACGAGCTGTGACAGCACGTACTCGTTCACCCGGAACGGCAGCACCAGGGAAATTCGGCGCAGGGAGTCCCGGAATTCGTCCGTCAGTCCGTATCGGGCCGCTATTTCGTCTATCTGACGCGGACCATAGGCGCGGAATCTCGTCGTCTGAACCCAATCGGGCGCGAGCGTTGTCATATGCGGGTTCCTTCACCCTGATCATCGTGCGCACTGTCGGCCAAGTTCCTCATGGGCGCTTCTCGCCTCTGGACTTTCCCCTCAAATGCTGCCTACCCTTGGACAATTCGCTGGAATACAGAGGCCGAGGGAGCCGCCCGTATGACCGAAACCGCTGTCCGCATCGAGGGTGCGGTGAAGCGTTACGGCTCCCTCGCCGCGGTCGACGGACTGGATCTCACGGTTCCCTCGGGCATGTTCCTGGGGTTGCTCGGGCCGAACGGAGCCGGCAAATCCACCACGATGCGGCTGCTCACCGGACAGACGCGGGCCGATCACGGGACCGTGGAGGTCTTCCGGCACCGGCTGCCCGAGGCCTCCCGCCGGGTCCGGGCACTGACCGCTGTCGTCCCGCAACACGACGATCTCGACGCCGAGCTGACAGTCCGTGAGAATCTGGAGGTGTTCATCCGGCTGACAGGGCTGCCCCGGTCCCGCTACCGGCGGGCGGTGTCCGGGGCGCTGGAGGCGGTGGACCTCAGCGGCCGGTCGGGGACCCGCGTGGACCGGTTGTCCGGAGGTATGCGCCGGCGGTTGCTGCTGGCCCGGGGCATCCTGGGTTCGCCTCGACTGCTCCTGCTGGACGAACCCACCATAGGCCTCGACCCGCAGATCCGGCAGACCCTCTGGGAGGTCATCGGCGAGCTGCGCGCGGCCGGGACGACCGTGGTGATGTCGACCCACTACATCGAGGAGGCCGAGCGGCTCGCCGATGAAGTGGCCGTGATGTTCGCGGGGCGTCTGATCGCCCGCGGCACACCCGCGGAGCTGTTGCGTCGTCATGCCGGCGCCCAGGCCGCCGAGTATCGGGGCGACACGCGGCGGCACGCCCAGGTCTCCGCGGCCGCGACGCAGGCCGGGCTGCCCAGCCGCCGTACCGGGCTGTCCGTCTCCGTGCTGCGGGCGGAGACGATGTCCCCACGCATGCGCGAGGAGCTGGGCCCGCCCGACGTGCTGCGTCCCACCACTCTGGAAGACGTCTTCGTGGTCTTGACCGGCGAGCTGTTCGGCTGACGCGTTGTCCCTCCGCTGCTGAGAGGATCCACCGTGACCAGGGCGATTCCCGCATCTTCCGCGCGCTCCGGTGAGGACACCGGGGCGCGCGACGACGAGCAGGACACCGTGCTGTGGCCGGTCGTCCGCGCTGTGTGGCTGCGCGAGCTCCTGCTCTTCCGCCGTTACTGGCCGGCCGTCACCTTCGGCTCGCTCGTGGAGCCGCTGATCTACATCGGCGGTTTCAGCCTGGGTTTCCGCCGGCTGATCGGCACCGCGACCGGCCAGCCCTACCCACAGTTCCTGAGCACGGGCATGGTGGCAACGGCGATTCTGTTCTCCTCGGTGTTCACCGGCATGTTCGAGACGTACAACCGGCGTCGGTACCAGAAGGTGTACGACGCGGTGTTGAGCCGGCCGGTGAACGTGTGGGAACTGGTGAGCGCCGAAGCATCGTGGATCGCGGCCAAGTCTGCTGTGTACGGGTCCGCTCCGCTGCTCGTGGCCTTCGCGGCGGGCCTCCCCCTCCGGGCGGGACTGCTGCTGGTACCGCCGATCGCGTTGCTCACGGGGCTCGGCTTCGCGCTGTGCGGGATGTGGGTGTCCTGTCTCGTGCCCGCGGCCGACTGGCTGCGGCTGATCGCCTCGGGATTCCTCACGCCCCTGGTGATGGCGGCGGGCGTGTTCTTCCCGCTCACCGGACTGCCCGGCTGGGCCCGCACCGCCGCCCTGGCCAACCCTCTGTACCACTGCACCGAGCTCGTACGGCACCTTTCCTTCGACGCGCTGCACCCCGGCGATGCGGGGCACGCCGCGTTCCTGGCGGTGTTCTGCGCGGTCGCCTGGTGCCTGGCCGTCTCCACCATGCGCCGCCGGCTCCTGGACTGACGCGATCATGCCCTGGCCTCCGTGAAGCGCCCGACCTTGCCCAGCACGTCCTCGCTGTACAGCCGTACCGCCTGTTGCACGGCGAACTCCGCCATGTAGGCGCGAAACGCGTCCCGGGGTTCCTCGGCCAGATTCAGCATCCGGCGATTGGTGACCACCGCCTGCCCGGTGAGCCGCTCCACGCTCGACTCGACCAGCGCGTCCAGCTCGCGCGGATCCGCCACCTCGTCGATGAACAGCCGCGCGTCCGGTTCGGTGGCCCGGATTCTGCGTCCCCACAGAATGAGCTGCCGTGAGGTGCGCCCGCCCGCGAATCGCCCCAGCCGGAAGTTGGCCGCACCCGGGACGATGCCCTCCTGGGCCGCCGGCAGGCTGAGATAGGCGTCCTCCCCCGCCACGACGCGGTCGAAGACGAGCAGCAGCTGTGCTCCCCCGCCGATGGCGAAGGTGTCGACCGCGGCGACCCAGGGTTTCTCCACGGTGCGGGTCAGCCAGGACCGGTCGTGATCCACCCGCACCCCTCTGACCAGCTTGTTGATGTAGCCGAGCTCTCTGCGCAGCAGGAAGTCGACGAGGGAGATCCGGCCGGCCTGGAGGCTCTTGAGATTGATTCCGGCGCTGAAGACCCGCCGGTTGAGATAGCGAGGGTGGCTCATGGGGCCGCCCCTCAGGACTCCGACGCGGACGTCGGGGTGCAGCAGGGCGAGGTCCACTGCCGTCTCCATGTCCTCGACCTGGGCGTCGTCCTCGGCGTTGAGGCAGTCGTCCCGGCACATCGTCACATGGGCCGCTTCGTCGCGGCGTTCGAGGAGGACCGAGCCCAGGTCGAGCTCGCCCGTCCGCTCGAACCGCGGCAGCAGGTCCAGGGCCCGCCGGGTCGGTCGCAGCATGGCCTCCACCAAGTGCGGGCCGGCGAGCGGGGAGCGCAGCAAGGCGCCGAAGAAGATGCCCTGGTCGATCTCCCGGCCCTCCTTGGCGGCTTGCGGCCGGGCCCGCTCGGCGCTGATCTGCTCCGGGGTGGGGGCCAGGCCGGGGAACTCCGCGGCGGCGGCATACGCCAGTTCCGGCAGCCGGAGCTCCTTCGTACGGCCCTCGGTGAGCCGGTCGTACACCGTGTCGGCGTGGGCCGCCAGGAACCGGCTGCGCAGAGCACGTACCGCGTTCTTGGCCTGGCCCGCGAGTTCCCGCTCGGGCGGGGTGCGCCGCTCGGGCTCGGGCAGCTCGGCCAGCGTCTCCTCCGCCCGCGAGGCGGCCTCGGCCAGGGTGCGGCTCGCCGGCCGCAGGTCGACCGCGACCGGTTCCCCGGCAACCCGCTTCAGCTCGTCGAAAGCAGAGGTGTTCACGGCGTGTCCTTGGGGGGTGTGCGGCGCAGCAGCCGGTCACACGCGGCGAGATGACGGCCCAGCGCGTCCTCGAAGGCCACGGTCGACGCCTCGTGCAGCAGTCGGCGCCGGACGGCGAGTTCGCTTCCGTCACGGCCGACGGCTGCCTGGTGGCCGCGCCGTATCCCGCTGCGCACGTCGGGGACGAATGTGTCGACGATGCCGAGCTCCACGGCTTCGTCGGCGGGGACAGCCGCCCCGAACAGGACGCAGCGGCGCGCCCTCCCGGCACCCACCTGCTGCACGAGCCGGTACAGGGCCATTCCGGGCCAGCCGACCCCGTTGTGATCCGTCATCACGAGACGCACGTCGGCCGTCGCCAGGCGCAGGTCGGTTGCGAGCAGGACGTCCAGGGCCAGTCCACCGCAGTCTCCTTCGGCGACCGCCACGGTGGGCGTGTTCAGGCGCTCCAATCGGCGCACGGCCCGTTCCCACCTGCTGACCGCCTGCATGTCGGTGCGGGGCGGGAAGGGGAGTTCGGGTGCGCCGGTGACGTGGAGGAGCACGGCGGCCGGAGTGGTGGTGTCCTCGGCCCGGTCACACAGTGCGTTCAGGTCTGCGCCGGCCCGGGCCGAGGGTGGGAGGGAACCGTCCACCCGTAGCAGCAGTTGCGTGTCGATGCCTGGGTCCGTCTGGAAGCTCGTGGTCGTCATGGTCTCTCCGTTGTTCGTCACGAGTACGCCGCTACCAGCGCACCAGGGCGGTCTCGACGGTCGAGCCGGGGCCCATCGTCATCAGGACGCCGTGGTCGCCCGGGCGGACGGCGCCCTCGTCGAGCAGGCGCTGGTAGGAGAAGAGAAAGGAACCGCTGGACAGGTTGCCGTAATCGCGCAGAACAGCGGTGGTGTGGCGGACGTCGTGGCGGCTCAGGCCGAGGTTGACCATGACGGCGTCGATCACCTTCTTGCCGCCGGAGTGGATGAGCCAGTGCCCGATCCCGCTGCGGCGCAGCCCCGTTCCGTCGAGCAGGCGGTGGACCACACGCTCGGCGTACGCGCCCACCACATAGGGAACTTCGGGGTCGAGGAAGAAGGAGAACCTGTTCTGTGTGTGGTCCCAGTCGAAGCGCATCGCGTCCATGGCTTCGGGGATGATGACGCTGGCGAACTTGAGGATGCTGGGCCCTGGCCGGGCCTTGGGGTCCTCGCCCGAGACTGCGGCGATCGCCGCCGCTCCGTCGCCGAAGAGGCTGTTCACCACGGAGGTGCGCATCGTGCTGTCGAAGACGTAGGCGGCGGAGCAGGCCTCGGTGCAGACCATCACCGCGAGTCGGCCGGGGTTGGCCTGTGCCCAGCCGGAGACCGAGTTGAGCGCGTTGAGGCCGGCGTTGCACCCCATGCCGACGATGTCGAGCCGTGAGGAGTGCGGGCTCATCCCCAGCTCCGCCAGCACCAGCGCGCTCAGGCCCGGGGTGAGGAAGCCGGTGGAGGTCACACAGCACAGATGGCTGATGTCGCCCGGTTCGGCGCCCGCCTCCTTGAGGCAGTCGGACACGGCGCGTACGGCCATGTCCACGGCCTGCCGCTTGTGTTTGGCCAGGAGCTCGCCCTGCGGCTCCGGGACGGGCAGCCCGTCCGGGCCTGTGGGCGGCAGGGTCAGGTATCTGCGTTCGATGGCACTGTTGAGGAAGACGGAGCGGATGCGCGGATCCTCGATCCGGTAGGTGTCGAGCAGTTCGGACTGGGTGTACGACGTCGCCGGCACGGCGGTGCCGACGCCGACGACGCGTGGCTGCAGGGAAGTGTCCGGGAGGCCCGGCCCGTGCATGGTGGAGGTCACTGTGCCGCTCGCTCTCTCTGTTCGGCAACGAAGGCCGCCAGCCGGTCCAGGCCTTCCTCGATCTCCTCGGGCCGCAGATGACTGAAGGACAGCCGTATCTGCCGGTGCGGCTGCCCGTCCCCGTAGAAGTGGTGCATCGGTGTGAAGAGGACCCGGTGGGTGCGGGCGCACTGTTCCAGCAGCCGGTCGTCCGCCGGGAAGGGCAGGGTCAGCCGCAGGAAGAAGCCTCCCTGGGGGGTGTTCCAGGCGACGGGTGAGTCGGGCTCGCGGGGAAAGCGGGCCGCGAGCCCGTCGAGCAGGGTGCGCAGGTTGTTCCGGTACACCGCGGTCTCCCGGGTGTTGGCGGCGCGCATGCTGCATCCGTGTTCCAGCAGCTTTCCGCCGATCACCGCCTGGGCGAGGGGGGAGGTGTTGACCGTGAGGACGCTCTTGATCTTCGCCAGTTCGTCGGCGAGCAGGGTGGTGCGGCCGGACGGCGCCGACACGCGCTGGTCCGCGACCGCGAAGCCGACTCGGGCTCCCGGGATTCCGGTCTTGGCGTAGGACCCCAGGTAGACGACGCGGCGGGAGCGGTCCAGCGCCTTGAGGGTGGGCACCTGCTCCGCGTCCCCGCCAAAGACCCCGTACGGGTTGTCCTCAAGGATCAGGAAGTCGTGCCGCGCGGCCATACGCAGCAGGGTCAGGCGGGATTCCACATCGAGGCTGACGCCCGTGGGATTGGCGAAGTCCGGTGTGAGATAACAGGCGCGCGGCCGCAGTCCCCGCGCCCGGGCGCGGATGACGACGGATTCCAGGTCGTCGAAGTCGATGCCGTCGGCGGTCGCTCTGACCGGCAGCAGCGGCATGTCGGTCAACTGGGCCGCCCCGTACGCGCCGACGTACGTGGGTGGTACGACGAGCAGGGCGTCCCGGTCGGTGCGGCGCACCGCACGGAGCGTCATGTACAGGGCTTCCTGGCAGCCGGTGGTCACCACGACGGCCTCGGGGTCGACGGTGATCCCCTCGTCCACCTGCAGGTTGCGGGCGATCAGGTCGTGGATGATCCCTTTGGTCCGCCCGTACTGAAGGAGGGTGCGACGGACCTGGACCGCGTCGGCACCGGGCTGGGCGAGCAGGTGTTCGCGGAAGGTGTCCAGGTAGCGGTGCACCGCGTCGAGGTCGAAGAACCCCTCGTAGGGGCGGCCCGCGGCGAAGGAGATGGCGTCGGGGTACCGATGAGCCACCTCGTTGAGAAAGTTCATGGATTCGCTGACGGGAGAGTCCAGTGCGCCGTGCAGGTCGAGAAGGCTCAGTTCCGCCGCGTCGGGGGCGTTCACTGCCGTCCTCCCGGTGGTGCCGGTGCGTCCTGCGGGGACGCTTCGCCGCTCATGCGACGTGCCAGTGCGGCCACGGTGGGGTCCTCGAAGACGGCTTTGACCTCCAGGGGGACGCCGAAGGCGGCGCGCATCCGATTCGTCAGGCGGATCGCCAGCAGTGAGTTGCCGCCCAGCTCGAAGAAGTCCTCGTCGACGCCGACCTCGGCCACGTCCAGCACTTCGGAGAACAGCCCGCACAGGAGTTCCTCGCCCGGAGTGCGGGCCGCCCGGCGGACGCCGGCGGGGGTCAGCCCGTAGTCGGGTGCCGGAAGGGCCCGGCGGTCGAGGTCGCCCTGGTCGGTCAGCGGGATGCCGTCCAGAAGGACGAGCTCCGACGGCGTCATGTAGTCCGGGAGTTGACCGCCCAGGTACTCCCGGACTGCTCCGAGGTCGAATGCGGAGTCGTCGGCGGGGACGAGGTAGGCGACCAGTGCGCGCTCTCCGGGCCGGTCCTCCCGGACGATCACCGCTGCCTGCCGCACGCCGGGGGCGGCCATCACGCTGGCCGCTGCCTCGCACGGCGCGATCGCGTGACCGTTGATCTTCACCTTGCTGCGCCAGCGACTGGGGTCCAGCGGTGGCCGCACCGGCCTGCCGACGCCCAGCAGTTGACCGAGTCCGGCCACGGTCGGGGCGCGGGACAACAGGTCCGGGCGCATGACGGTGTGCAGTTCGGCCGTGGCCCGGCGCGCGAGCTCGGTCGCCTGCCGCTCGGTGCCGCCCAGGTCGAAGAAGTCGTCGTCGATCCCGGCGTCCGGCAGGCCGAGGATCTCGGCGAACAGGCTGCACAGGACCTGTTCGCCCGGTGTGCGGGGCGGGCTGGCACCGGCCGGGCTGAAGTCGGGCGTGGGCAGCCTCTGACGGCTCAGCCTGCCATTGGGCTCCAGCGGAAAGGCGTCGAGCACCACCAGCGCGGACGGCACCGTGTACTCCGGCAGCCGGTTGCGGACGTAGCTTCTGACCGCTGCCGGGTCGATGTCCGCGCCGGGGGACGGGACCAGGTAACCGACCAGCCGGGTGTCTCCCCGGCGAGCCGCACGGGCGTCCACGAAGGCCTGCCCCACCCCGGGGGCCCGTGTCAGCATGGCCTCGACCGCTGCGGTGTCAATACGGAACCCGCGAATCCTCACGCTGTCCTCCTCTATTTCCGGCGCCTGGCCGGCCACCCGGGTTTCGCTTCGATGGCGGAGCGGATTCGATCGACCAGCCGACCGGGTGCGGGAGCGGCCTCCCTCGGGACCGCCGCGGGCCGAGGGGCGTCGGGCAGCCCGGTCCTTTCGGGCGGGGCGGGCAGCGCGGCCCGGTCGAGCTTGCCGTTGGCTGTGAGCGGGAGTGCCTCGAGCACGACCAGCGCCGAGGGGACCATGTACTCGGGCAGCCGGGCGGTCAGTGCGCGGGCGACCGCCGCGGTGTCCGGCGTGCCGTCCGTGTCGGGGACGAAGTAGCCGATCAGCCGCTTGGCTCCATGCCGGTCCTCGTCGGCCACGACGGTGGCCTCCCGCACCCCGGGGATGTTCGCGAGGGCCGCCTCCACCTCACCGGTCTCGACCCTGAACCCGCGGATCTTGATCTGGTGATCCGCTCTGCCGAGAAAGACCAGGTCGCCCGTGTGGGTCCAGCGCACCAGGTCGCCGGACCGGTACATGCGATCTCCTGGCTCGGCGAAGGGATCGGGCACGAACCGCTCGGCCGTCAGATCGGGCCGGCCCCGGTACCCGCGCGCCATGCCGGCGCCCGCGAGGTGGAGTTCACCCGTCACACCTGGGGGGACCGGTTGCTGCCACTCGTCGAGGACGTACACCCGGGTGTTGTCCAGCGGTCGCCCCAGCGGCACCGTGGCCTCCGGCCGTTCTCCGGCACGCCATGGCCGCTGGGTGACGCACAGGGTCATCTCGGTGGGGCCGTAGGTGGTGCGGACGACGATGTCCGGGCACGCGTCCAGCACACGCGAGACGGCGGCGGGCGAGATCACGTCCCCGCCGGTGGTCACCTCCGCCAGGCCCCGGAACGCCTCCGGCGCGTCCTCCGCGATCACCCGGAACAGCCCGGCGGTGAGACTGAGCCGGGTGATCCCCCATTGCGCGACCAGCTCCTGCAGGCGGGCGGCGTTCAGTGCGCCGGGCGGGGCGACGACGACCTGGCCGCCTGCCAGCAGGGGTGCCCAGATCTCGTAGGTCGAGCCGTCGAAGGCGTGCGGGGCCTGGAAGAGGATCCGGTCGGTGTGGGTCACCTCCCAGCACGGGTCGAGGGCGAGGTCCACCACCCCCTGATGGGTGATCTCGATGCCCTTGGGCCTGCCCGTGGAACCGGAGGTGTGCATCACGTAGGCCAGGTCCGCGGGTCGTACGACGGGCCGGGCGGCCCGCGCCGGGGCCCGCTGCGGAACACCGTCGACCGCGCTGTCCACCCGCAGGACGCGCCGCCCTGTCCGCTGCTGTTCCGCGACGAGTTCGTGGCCGGCCAGCGCGCGGTCCACGAGCAGGACCTCCGGGGTGGCGTCCGCCAGAGCGGTGCGCAGATGGGTGGCTGGATGCGCGGTGTGCAGCGGCAGATAGGCACTGCTCGCCTTGAGTACTCCGAGGAAGGCGACGACGACGTCCGCCGAGCGTTCCATGAGAACGGGCACGATCGAGCCGGGGCCCACTCTGGCGTCGGCGAGGGCATCGGCCAGCCGCTCCGCCCGTTCGTCCAGCTCCCGGTACGTCAGTGTGGTGTCCGTCGAGGCGATGGCGACCGCGTCGGGGCGTGCGGCGACGCGCTGAGCGAAGACGGACAGCAGGGTGCCTTCGTGAGCGGGGGCGGGGGTCCTGTTCCATGCTCCGAGCACCTGCCGGCGCTCCTCGGGCAGCAGCAGGTCGAATGCGCTGATCCGCCGGTCCGCGTCGGTCACGGCCTGATCGAGCACACGGATCACGCGTTCGCCCAGCGCCCGTGCGGTGTCCCGGTCGAACAGGTCGAGGGCGTAACGCACCAGCAGGCTCAGGCCGTCCGGATCCTCGTCGTCGGCCGCCCGATGGTCGACCTGGAAGCCGAGGTCCACCTTGGCGAACCGGGAGTCGGTGGGGGCGGGTACGCAGCGCAGTCCGGGCAGTCCGAGCTCGCCGCCGGTGTCCCCGGCCCAGGACAGCAGGACCTGGAAGAGCGGATTGCGGGAGAGCGTCCGCTCCGGCTGAAGGACTTCCACCAGGCGCTCGAAGGGCAGGTCGGCGTGGTCGTATGCGGCCAGGTCGGTGTCCCTGACCCTGGCGAGGAGCCCGGCGAAGCTCGGGTCGCCGGACGTGTCGGTGCGCAGGACCAGCGTGTTGGCGAAGAACCCCACCAGGTCGCGCAGCGCCTCGTCGCCACGGCCCGCGATGATGGTGCCCAGCGGGATGTCCGGGCCCGCGCCGAGCCGGGTGAGCGTGGTGGCGAGGGCCGCCTGCACCACCATGAACGTGGTGGCGTTGTGCTGCCGGGCCAGTTGGCGCATGCCCTGATGGGTTGCGGCGCTGATCGGGAGTTCGAGTGCCTCGCCGCGGTGCGAGGCCCGGTCGGGGCGGGGCCGGTCGGCGGGCAGCCTCAGCTCGTCCGGGCTGGTGGCCAAGGCCTCGCGCCAGTAGGCGAGTTGGCGTGCGGCCTCGCTGTCGTCGTCGGCCTCGTCGCCCAGCAGTTCGCGCTGCCACAGTGTGTAGTCCGCGTACTGGACCGGCAGCGGCTCCCAGTCGGGAGCGCGTCCCTCGCGGCGGGCCGCGTAGGCCGTGGTCAGGTCGCGGTGGAGCGGGCGCAGGGAGGTACCGTCCATGGCGATGTGGTGCAGCACCATGACCAGCGTGTACGCGCCGGTCGCGTACTCGATCAGGTGCATGCGGATGGGGATGTCCTGGTCGAGCCGGAAGGGGCGGGTGCTCTCGGCGGCCACAACCTTGTCCACCTCGTCGGGTGCGCAGCGTGTGACGCGGAGTTCCGCTCCGGCCTCCTGAACGGTGAGCACGCGTTGGTACGGTTCGCCGTCGTGCTCCGCGAAGACGGTCCGCAGGCTCTCGTGCCGTGCCACGAGGTCGCGCAGAGCGGAGCGCAGAGCCGCCAGGTCGAGTTCGCCCTGGATCCGGGTGACCATCGGGTCGTTCCAGACGGCACCGGCGCCTTCGAGCCGGTCGAGGAACCACAGGCGCCACTGCCCGGGCGACAGCGGGAGCCGCTCGGGGCGGGACACCGCCGGCCGCAGCCTCGGACGAGGCCGGCCGGCCGACTCGCCCAGCCGGGCGGCCAGTTCGGCCACAGTGGGCGTCTCGAACAGGGCGCGTACCTCGACCTGCGTGTCCAAGACGGTGCGGATGCGGTTGACCAGGCGGACCGCCAGCAGTGAGTGGCCGCCCAGCAGGAAGAAGTCGTCGTCGATCCCGACGTCCGGCAGGCCGAGGATCTCGGCGAACAGTCCCTGCAGGATCTGCTCGCGTGCGGTGCGCGCCGCGCGGCGCGCGGGAGCCTGGGCGGCCGGCGCGGGCCGTGCGGCCCCGGGGAGCTTTCCGTTGGCCGTCAGGGGGCGCGCCACGATCGCGCTCACAGCCGAG
>NZ_JBEYYR010000029.1:0-72283 GCF_040645635.1 Streptomyces sp. NPDC046727 | reverse complement strand
GATGCTGCGCGGGTTCGTGAAAGCCGTTCCGGAGTCCCTGGAGGAGGCCGCGTACCTGGACGGGGCGAGCCGCGGCGCGGGCAGTGCGGCCCGGTCGAGCTTTCCGTTGGCCGTCAGGGGCAGCGCCTCGATCGCGCTCAAAGCCGAGGGGACCATGTAGCCGGGCAGCAGGGCGGAGACGTGGCTGCGCACGGCGGCCAGGTCCAGCGCCGCCCCGGGCCGGGGCACGAGGTGGGCCACCAACCGCCGGTCCCCTGGTTCGGGTTCCCACACCGTGACGGCCGCCTGGCGGACGCCGGGTGCGCCGGCCAGCGCCGCCTCCACCTCTCCCGTCTCGACGCGGAAGCCGCGGATCTTGACCTGCTGGTCGTTGCGCGACAGGTAGGCGAGTCGTCCGTCCCCGCAGACGCGGACGATGTCACCGGTCCGGTACATCCTGGCGTCCGGATCCCGGGGATCGGACACGAAACGCTCATCGGTGAGGTCCGGCTTGCCCAGGTATCCGGCGGTCACCCCGGCACCGCCGATGTACAGCTCCCCCGGTACGCCGATCGGGGTCCGTCGTCCGTGCGGGTCGAGCACGCTGACCGTCGTTCCGGCGATGGGGCCTCCGATGGTGACGGCCGTGCTGCCGGGGTCGACGATGTCGGTGGTGGACCAGACGGTCGTCTCCGTCGGCCCGTACATGTTCCGCACTTCCGCGCCGGTGTGCCGGGCCAGCCGTCGCACGAGTTCGGCCTCCAGGGGCTCGCCGCCGAGCAGGATCCGGCGCAGCGGGCGCAGCGCCTCGGGCGTCGGTTCGTCGAGCAGGGCCCTGGCCCGCGACGGGGTGCACTGGAGGTGGGTGACGCCGAACTCCTGGATCAGGCTGGTGAGCGGGATGTCGAAGGTGTCGTGGGGGGTGGCCGCGGCGGGGGCTGTGGCCTGCTGCCGGGCGGCCCGGCGACGCAGTTCGTCCAGCCGGGGCAGCGCGTTGAGGGCGGCTTGGGCGGGGACGCCGAAGTCGAGCAGGCAGGCGATCTCGTCCACGCCGATGGCGGCGAGCCGCTGGACCAGCGGCAGGCACTGCTCGGCGGTTCCGATGAGCGCGCCGTCGTTGAGATAGCGGGTGCAGGCGTGGTCGAGCAGGGCCTCCTCGTCCTCCGGGGTGAAGTCGGCGGCCGAGAGGTCCATGCCCAGGCTGCGCGCGAGATTCTCGATCAGCCCGATGGAGGAGCGCAGGTAGGCGCGGAACGGCTGCCGTGCGACCGCGTGCACGTCGGCGGCGTCGGTCCCGATGTAGGTGTGCAGCATCACCGTGACGTGCGGTTGTCCCGGGTGACCTGCCTCCCGCCAGGCCGCTCGGTACTCACCGATCCGCTCGGCGAGCGTGTCCACGTCCTGCCCGAGCAGATGCGTCAGCAGCCGGGCGCCCGCCTCGCCGGCCCGGCGGCAGGTCTCGGGGTTGCCCGAGGAGGTGAGCCAGTACGGCAGTTCGGCCTGGACGGGGGTGGGCAGTACGGCGGTGTTCAGGGTGCCGCCGCGGGGTGCCGGGAAGGCGACGCGTTCGCCGCGCCACAGCCGCCGTACCTGGTCCATGCCCTGGAGGGTGAGGGCCTGCCGTTGGTCGTAGGCGTCCTTGGCCAGGACGAAGTCGTCGATGTGCCAGCCGGAGGCGAAGGACAGTCCGACCCGTCCTGCGGACAGGTTGTCGACCACGGCCCATTCCTCGGCCACGCGCACCGGGTGGTGCAGGGGCATCACGACACTGCCGGCCCGGATCCCGACCCGTTCGGTGACCTGGGCGACCGCCGCGGCGAGCACGGAGGGGGCCGGGTAGGAGCCGCCGAAGGCGTGGAAGTGCCGTTCGGGCAGCCACACGGCGCTGAACCCGTGGGTGTCGGCGAACCTCGCCCCGTCCATCAGCAGCCGGTACCGGTCGGGCCCGGGCGCGGTCTCGTCCGTGTCGCTCGCGAAGTAGAACAGGCTGAACTCCGGTGCCCTGGCCGGCGTGGCTGCGGGCCGAGGGCCGGGGTCCGGGCTGAGCACCACGCGGTGTCCCCTGCTCAGGGTCCACAACAGTTCGAGCACGGAGATGTCGAAGGACGCGCTGGTCACCGCGAGCCAGGTCGGCCGCTCGTCGCCGTCACCGACCGCCTCGTCCATCGCTGCCAGGAAGGCGGTGAGGTTGCGGCGCCTGACCACCACGCCCTTGGGAGTGCCGGTGGAGCCGGAGGTGTGGATGACATAGGCGGCGCTCTCCTGGTCGGGCACCGCCGGCGAGCTGCTCTCCGCCGGCGCGGTGGGCGCCTCGGCAGCGTCCAGGTCCAGCTGCGGTACGCCGTCCGGGAGTGGACCACGGGTGGCAGCGTGCACGAGGACGACGGTGGGGGCGGCATCGTCGAGCACGTACCGGGTGCGGGCAAGGGGGTAACCGGGGTCCAGCGGCAGGTACGCGGCCCCGGCCCGGAGTACGGCGAGCATGGCGGCGGGCAGTTCCGCTCCTCGCCGCAGATACAGCCCGACCCGGTCTCCGGGGCGCACCCCGGCAGCTCGCAGCCGTCCCAGTATCCGGTCCACGAGATGGTCCAGCTGCCGGTAGGTGAGCGTCAGGCGGGTGGCGCCGTCCACGGTGACGAGGGCTTCGGCGTCCGGATGTGCGCGTACCGTCGCAGCGAAGGTGTCGACGATGTCGGCGGCGTCGGCGGGAAGTGCCGGGCCCTGGCCCGTGGCGTCGAGTTCCGCACGTTCCTCGTCGGTGAGCGCGAGCAGCTCGCTCAGGGGGAGACCGAGGTCGCCCGTCCCGCGGCGCAGCACCCGCAGCAGGGCGTCGACGAACCTCTGGACGGTGGCCTCGTCGAACAGGTCGCTGCTGTACTCACAGATGCCGAGGGTGCGCGCACCGTCGCGTCCCAGTTCGAGGCTGAGGTCGGTCCGGCACGTGCCGTTGTGGAGCTCGACCTGTTCGACGGTCAGGCCGGGCAGGGAGAAGTGACGGGCAGGGACGTTCCGGTAGCCGAACTGCACCTGGTAGAGCGGGCCGTGGCCGAGGTCGCGCTCCGGCTGCAGCTCGCGCACGACCCGTTCGAAGGGCACCTGGGCGTGGGCAAGCGCACCGAGGGCGGCTTCGCGCACCCGTGCGACGAGATCGCTGAAGGAGGGGTTGCCGGACAGGTCCGTACGCACCGCCACGCTGTTGACGAACATGCCGACGAGTTTTTCCAGTTCGGGCCTGTCGCGTCCGGCGGTCGGTACGCCGACGACCACGTCCTCCTGCCCGGAGTGGCGCATCATGACGGCTTGCCAGGCGGCCAGGGTCACCATGAAGGGGGTGGCGCGCAGCGCGCGGGCCGTGCCCTCGACGGCCGCGGTGAGTTCGGTGTCGAGGACGAAGCGGACCTGTCCGCCGCGGTACGAGGGCAGGGGCGGGCGCGGGCGGTCCGTGGCCAGGTCGAGCAGGCCCGGTGCGCCGTCCAACTGCCGCCGCCAGTAGGCCAGAGGATCGGCCACCGCCTCCTCGGTGGTCCGGGCACGCTGCCACGCCGCCCAGTCCGCGTACTGGAGGGGAAGCGGCTGGGCTGCGTGGCCGTGATCCAGGCAGGCTCGGTAGGCGGCGCACAGGTCGTCCACGAGGACGCTGCGCGACCAGGCGTCGCCCACCATGTGGTGGTTCACCACCACGAGCAGCGCGTTCCGCGGTCCCGAGCGGATCAGCAGGGCGCGGAAGAGCGGGCCCTGCTCCAGGTCGAACGGCCGGGCCGCCTCCTGCCGGGCGAGCTCGCGTTCGGCGTCGGGTGCGTCGCCGTCCAGCTCCACGGTCCGCAGGACGGATCCCGCGGGGGCGAGGACCCGCTGCCGTGGAGCGCCACCGCTCTGTACGACGACGGTGCGCAGGGCTTCGTGGCGTACTGTCAGCGCGGTCAGGGCGGCGTCCAGCGCCGGCACGTCGAGGGACCCGGTCAGCCGCAGCGCCACGTACTCGTTGAACATGGCCTGGTGAGGGGTCAGCTGCTCCAGGAACCACAGCCGCTCCTGGCCCGCCGACAGCGGTGCGGGCGCCTCCCGGTCGCCGCGGGGCACCGGTCCGTCGCCCGGCTGCTCGCGCGGGGCACCGCCACGGCCGCGCAGGCGTGCTTCGAACAGGGCGCGCTGTTCCGGGCTGAGCCGGGCGAGCCGGGCGTTCCGCTCCTGACCGCCGGTGTCCGGCGGCTCGTGGGGGGAGGCCGTCACTGTCCCTCCACTTCGGTGAGGATGAGCTCTTCGATTTCCGCGGCGAGGTCCGAGACACGGCCGCCCTCGAAGAACACCCGGGCCGGTACCTCGACGTCGAACTCGGCGCGGAGTCTGGCCACGATCCGCGCGGCGAGCAGCGAATGGCCCCCGAGTTCGAGGAAGTCGTCGTGGACGCCCACCTGTTCCACACCGAGCAGTTCGGCGTAGACCTCGGCGAGCCACTGCTCGGTGCTGGTCCGGGGTGCCGTGTACGCAGTGGACAGTTCGGGCCTCGGCTGCCGGGCGGTGAGTCGGGGTGCCTGCGCGGGAGCGAAGGCGAGCGTGCCGTCCGCGGCGACGGGGGTCCCGGCGCGGGCCACGACGGCCCTGCCGCCAGGCCCCTGGAGCAGGGCCGCGAAGGCCCGGGTCGCCTGCTCGGTGGTGAGGGCGCCGGCGAGCATGGTCTGCTGGAAGTCCCGGAGATCCGCCGGCACCTGGGCGCGGCGGGCCATGCCGGCCTCGCCCCACATGTCCCAGTCCACGGCGATGGCGTGGCGCCGGCCCGTGGCGTTCTCGGCTTCGGCGACCCCGACGAGATAGCAGTTGGCGGCAGCGTAGTCGGCCTGGCCGTAGGTGGGTACGAGGGTGGCCAGCGAGGAGCACAGGACGAGCAGTCCTGCCTCGTCGGGCCGCAGCTCTGCCAGCAGGTTGCGCACGCCGGTGGTCTTCGGTGCGATGACGGCGCGCATCTCGTCGTCCGTGCGCAGTTCGACGGAGCCGCCGCCGGGGAGACCGGCGGCGTGCACGACGCCGTCGATGTGCCCGAACCGCTCACGGGCCAGGTCCAGAGCGCGGGCCAGCGCCGCCCGGTCGGTGATGTCCGCCTGCACGGTGAGGACCTCGGTGCCGGTTGCCCGAAGATCCCGCAGAGCCTGTGCGGCCTCCCCTCCGTACTCCTCGGGTGCTCTGCGGCCGAGGAGGACGAGACGGGCCGCGCAGACGCGTGCCAGCTGGCGGGCGAGCGCCAGTCCGATGCCGCCGAGACCGCCGGTGATCAGGTAGGTGCCGCCGTGGCGCAGCCGCACGGGCATGAAGTCGGGAACCGGGCGGTGCACGGGTTCGACGGCGCGGCTGAGCAGCCGGCCGGAGCGCAGGGCGACCGGCCCGCCCGGTGCGGCGAGTGCGCCCGCGACGAGGACCGCCGCGGCGGCTGTGTCGGGGACCTGGTCGCGTGCCAGGTCGAGTTGGGTGCAGCGCAGGTTGCCGTACTCCTCGGGCAGCACCTGAACCGGGCCGCTGAGCAAGGCTGCCGCGGGGTCTGGCAGGTCCGCGGGGTCGGCGTGCAGGGCGCCCGCGGTCAGGACGCCGATCCTGACCTCGTTGACCACGCGTTCGGCGGACAGGGCGCGGGCGAGCCGGACGAGTCCGAAATAGCCCTGGGTCTCGTCCGGGCCGGCGGTGTCCAGGCCCCAGGCGTACAGGGCTGCGGTGGGCGTGCGCACCAGGGACCGCAGGTCTGCCAGGAGCTTGGTGTACTGGGCCTGGTCGTCGGGGTCGATCTCGTAGACGCCACGGCGGACCCTGCGGTACGCGGTGCCGGGCTGTACGACCGTGACGATCTGTCCGTTGCTGGTGAGCAGATCCACCAAGGACTGGGCCCGGCCTTCGCGGTCGAGGAGGACGAGCCAGGTCCGCCGACGGCCGCCGAAGGGGTCCCCGTCGGGTGCGGGCAGCGGGCGCCAGACGGCTCTTGCGTGCACCGCGTCGACCGGGTCCGCTTCCCGGACGGCGGGCGGCTCCTCGGTGGCCGGCCCGCCCGCCGGGTGGGGTTCGATCCAGTGGGGCCGGCGCTCGAAGGGGTATCCGGGCAGGGTGGTCACCCGCGCGTCGTCGCCGAGGGGCTCCCAGTTGACGGCGACCCCTTGGGTCCACAGGTCCGCCAGCGACAGGACCGCCGCGCGGGGCTCGTCCGCCTCCGACCGCCTCCCGCGCTGCGGCAGCGGCGGGCGGGCCAGGTAGCGCGGTGCGGTATCGGTGTCCCGGGCCGCCCGCACCAGATCGGTGAGCACGCCTGCGGGCCCGGTCTCGACCAGGACGAGGTCGTCGTCCAGCGAGGCGAGGGTACGCAGACCGTCGTGGAAGCGGACCGGGGAGCACATCTGCCGCGTCCAGTAATCCGGGTCGACCGCCTGGTCGTCGGTGATCCAGCCACCGGTCACGTCGGAGACGAAGGGGATGCGGGGTGCTGTGAGGGTGAGGGTGCTGAACTCATGGGCGAGCAGCTCCGCGACCGGCGCGCACAGGGCACTGTGGAAAGCGCGGTCGACGCCCAGCCGGACCGGATGCAGGCCCTGCTCGGCGAGTGCGGGCATCGCCGAGTCCACGGCCCGCGCGGCACCGGACAGCACGGCCGCCCGTGGCCCGTTGACGGCCGCGAGGTCGAGTCCGTACCGCTCCGCGACCTCCAGTGCGTCGGCTTCGCGCAGCGAGATGCCGACCATGCCGCCGGGCTCGGTCTGTTCGAGCAGTCTGCCGCGTGCGGCGACCAGGGCCAGCGCCTCCGGCAGCTCCAGGACGCCGGCGAGGAGCGCCGCGGTGTACTCCCCGAGGCTGTGACCGAGCAGCGCCTTGGGCTGGACTCCCCAGTGCTCCCACAACCGGGCGAGGGCCCAGCTGACCGCCAGGACGGCGGGTTGGGTGACGGAGGTGCGGCGCAGTTCGTCCTCGCCTCCGTTGCGCAGCAACTCGACGAGGTCTGCGCCCAGGTGGGGGCGGAGCAGGCGGGCGCACTCGTCGAGGGCGGCCCGGAAGACGGGGTGCGCGCGGTGCAGTCCGACGGCCATGGTGGGGAACTGCGCCCCCTGGCCGGGGAGCAGGAACCCGACCGGGGCGTCGTCGCGGGTGCTGGTCCCCGTCACGCAGGCCCGGCGGTCCTGTTCGTGCAGTGCCCGGGCCGCGGTGGCGGTGTCGGCCGCGACGACGACCCGTCGCCGGCGCAGCTGCCGCCGTCCCGCGCGCAGGGTGCGTGCGACGTCGTCGACGCGCAGCTCCGGCGTGGCCGCCATGTGGTCGGCGAGGCGGGCTGTCAGGGTGTCGAGCGCGGTTTCGGTGCGGGCCGACAGCGGCAGTGCGACGGGCAGGTCCGGGGGTTCGGGGGCGGGCCGCGGAGCGGGTTCGGGGGCCTCTTCGAGGATCACGTGGGCGTTGGTGCCGCCGATGCCGAACGAGCTGACGGCGGCTCTCCGGGGACCGTCGGCCGTCGGCCAGGGTGTCGTCTCGCGGGGGACGAAGAAGGGGCTGTCGGCCAGCCCCAGGTCGGGGTGCGGCCGACCGGTGTGCGGGGGTGCCGGGATCTGCCGGTGGCCGAGCGCCAGGACGGCCTTGATCAGACCGGTCACTCCGGCCGCGGCGTCCAGGTGGCCGAGGTTCGCCTTGGCCGACCCGAGCGCGCACCAGCCCCGGTCGCTCTCGCCGGGAGCGGCCGCCCGGTAGGCCGCGGTGAGCGCGGCCACCTCGATCGGGTCGCCGATCGGCGTGCCGGTGCCGTGTGCCTCGACGTAACTGATGGTCCGCGGGCTGACCCCGGCCATCGACAGCGCCTCGCGGATGACCGCGGTCTGCCCGGCGACGCCCGGTGCCGTGTAACCGGCCCGCTGGGCGCCGTCGTTGTTGACGGCGGAGCCGAGGATCACGGCGTGCACGCGATCGCCGTCGGCGAGTGCGTCGGCCAGCCGTTTGAGGACGACCACACCGACCCCGTTGCTGAAGACCGTGCCGTCCGCGTCGGCGGAGAACGGACGGCACTGCCCGTCGGGTGACTCGATGCCGCTCGCGGCGGGCAAGTAGCCGGAGCGCTGGGGTACGGTCACCGAGACGCCACCGGCGAGCGCCACATCGCACTCCTGCGAGAGCAGGCTCTGCACGGCCTGGTGGACGGCGACCAGCGAGGTCGAGCAGGCGGTGTGGACGTTGACCGCCGGACCGCGCAGGTTGAACTTGTAGGCGACCCGGGTCGCGAGAGCGTCCGGAGCGTTGCCCTGGAAGATCATCGGTACGCCGAGCGAGGCCTTCAGGTCGGTGCGCGGCAGCAGGTTGTGGATGAGGTAGGTGCTGAGCATGGAGCCCGCGAACACCGCGGCCGTGCCCGGGTACTGTTCCGGATCGCAGCCGGCGTCCTCCAGAGCCGTCCAGGCGCACTCCAGGAAGATCCGCTGCTGGGGGTCGATGACGGAGGCCTCCAGGCCGCTGTAGCCGAACAGCGGGGAGTCGAAGCCGGCGATGTCGTCGAGGATGCCCTTGACCGGCACGTAGCCGGGCTGTGCCGCGTCGGCGTCCGGCACCCCGTCGGCACGCAGCTCCTGCGGGGTGAAGCGGCTCAGGACCACACTGCCTGAGGCCAGCAGCTCCCACAGCGCCTGAGTCGACTCGGCGCCGGGGAAGCGCCCGGCCATGCCGATGATCGCGACACGGCTGTCGGTGTCGTCCGGGCCCTCCGGCGCCTGCTGGTATGCGTTCAAAGTCCGCTCCGTGGAAGTGGTGGGGGGTGTCAGACGGCCATCAGGTAGCGGTGGAAGCGGGGCATGAGGATCTCCAGGGCACGAATCTCGACCGGGGTCAGTTCCGGGTGCCAGATGTCCCAGAGCAGGACCGCCCGCTGCCGGGTGCCGCGGTTCCAGGCCTCATGGATGAAGCTGTCGTCGAAGAGGATGACCTTGCCCTCCTCCCAGCCGCGCTCCTCGTCGCCCACCTTGATCCCGCAGCCGGGCGGGACGACCAGCGGCAGATGCGCGGTGAGCAGCAGGTTGACGCCACCGGTGTGGGGGGTGATGTGGACACCGGGGTTGAGCACGGTGAACATGGCGTCGCGGGGGCCGTGCGGGGTGGTGTCCAGGGCCCGGCGGGTGGCAGGGCACCGTTGCAGTGCCTCCTCACGCCATGTGCCGTTGCGGTACAGCTGGTACGTGTCCCAGCCCTGCCAGCCGAGCTCCTTGGTGTAGAGGTCCTCGAACGGAGCGAACACGGCGTCCGCCTCGCGCAGGGCGAGGAACTCCTCGCGGATGCGCGGGTAGGCCGCCTCCATCTCGGCCACCCAGGCCAGGCCGCTGGAGTCGTGCCAGGGCAGTGCGCTGATCCCCGGGAAGAACAGCCTGGTCGGTTCCTGGTCGTCATGCAGGTATGCGGGGGCTTGTTGCCCGACGAGGATGCGCAGGCATTCCTCGACCCGTTCCAGGCCCCGCGAACCCAGGGACTGCCGCAGCTCCGCCAGCGCACCGCCGATATCCATGTCAGGAGCTCCCTGTCGGTTTTCGTGTCGGTCCGTCCGTGTCGCCGGCGGAGCCGCGGGTGCGGCCCCGGGCCTGGGCCCGGACGCGCATCGCAGCCCGCCTGCGCTCGCCGCGCGGCTCACCGCTGTCCTTGCCCGACGGTGCGGCCCCGGCCGCGTCCAGGCCCGCGGCGAACTGCGCGATGGTGGGCCGGGCGAACACGTCGACCAAGGGGATCTGCCGGTTCAGCAGGCGGTTGAGCTCCAGTTGAAGCCGTGCCGCCCGCAACGAGTCGCCGCCCGCCTCGAAGAAGTTGGTGTGGCGCCCCACCGCGGCGCCGCCCAGAACCTCCCGCCAGGCGTCGGCTACCAGCTGCTCCAGGCCGGCCAGGGGTGCGCTGCCCTGTGCTGTCGGCGCCCCGGGCAGCGGCAGCCTGGCCCGGTCCCGTTTGTTGCTGCGGGTGCGGGGCAGCGTCCGCAGGATCATCACCGTGTCCGGGACGGCCGGGGCGGGAAGTCGGGCGGCCAGGTGGGCGCGGAGTTCGTCGCCGTCCACGCCCGGGGCGGTGACCGCGTATCCGACCAGTCGCTGGATCCCGCCGACCTGGTGCACGGCGGCGGCTGCCTCGCGCACCAGCGGATGGCCTTCGAGGACGGCTTCGATGCCCTCGAGCTCCACGCGGCTGCCCCGGATCTTCACTTGGCTGCCGATGCGGCCGACGAAGGTGAGTTCGCCGTCCGCCGTCCAGCGGCCGATGTCGCCGGTACGGTACAAGGTGCCGCCGGGCTGCCACGGGTCGGGGATGTAGGCGCGGGCGCTCTCTTCGGGCCGCCGGTGGTAGGCGCCGGCCAGGAAGTCGCTGCGCAGATGGATCTCTCCGGGCACACCCACGGGGCACGGCCGACCCCGGTGGTCCAGTACCAGGACCTCGCGGCCGGGAATGGCCACACCGATGGGGACGGAGTCCGCGAAGGTCTCCGCCCGACCCAGTTCCCGGTAGGTGGCGATCACGCATTCGGTCGGGCCGTACAGGTTGTGCAGGCGCGGGCGGTCGGGGCGCTGCGCCCATGCCTGCACCAGGCGCGGGGGTACCGCCTCGCCGGCCAGTTGCACATGTTCCAGGTCCGGCAGGCTGGTCTCCGTGGTCCCCAGGGCCTCGGTGACCAGGTGGAAGAAGCCGGGTACCGTCCCCAGCCTGGTGATCCGCTCGGCCCGCAGCCATGCCGCCACCGCCAGTGGGTCGCGGCGCCGGTCCTCGGGGACGATGCACAGCGTCGCTCCGGCGCACAGAGCCGCGAACATGTCGGAGTAGGCGGCGTCGTAGGTGAAGGGGGCCCACTGTGCGATCCGCCCGCCCGGCCCGATGCCGTAGTACTCCCTTTCCCAGGCGGCCAGTTGGGTGAAGGTGGCATGCGGTAGCACGATGCCCTTGGGGACTCCCGTGGAACCGGAGGTGTACACCAGGCACAGCGGGTCGCCGCCGGAGACCTCCCGCCGCGGGGCCGGTGCCGCGGGCGGCTCCCCATGGCCGGGCGCGGGGGCTGATTCCGGTACGAGCTCGACCGGTGCGCCTCCGAAGCGGCGGTGTACCGGATCCCACAGGTCCGGGTGTGCGGTCAGTGCTTCCCGGGTGGCGAGGACGCGGACGGGGTCGGCGTCGGCGAGCAGTGCGGTCAGCCGCGGGCCGGGATCGCCGGGAGCGAGTGCGCAGAAGGCAAGTCCGGCTTTCGCCACCCCGAGTGCGGCGGCGGTCTGGACGGGACCGGTGGGCAGCAGGAGGGCCACGAACCGGCCCGGAGCCGCAACCGGTTCGGCGAGCCCGCCGGCGATGTGGTCACTCCAGGCGTCGAGGCTCCCGTAGTCCACGGCGGCACCTTCGTGGCGGACCGCCACCGCACGGGGGTCGAGCCGGGCGCGCCGCCGGAACACCTCGTGCACCGGCAGGGGGTGATCGCGGCGTGCCGCGCCGCGCGGGCGCACCGGCCGAGGGGACGGCAGGACGCCGTCCGTGAGGTCGACGGTGTCCAGGGAGCGCCGCGGATCGTCGAGTCCGGCCGTCAGCAGTGCTGAGAGGTGTGTCATGAACCGGTTCGCCGATCCCGGGCCGAACCGGTTGCCCGGGACGTCGAGGTGCCCGTCCAGCCGGTCGGCGTGCTCGTCCAGGGAGAGAGCGATCTCGTACTTGGCCGTGCCCGGGTGCAGCGGCTCCACCCGGCCGCGGACGTCGCCGAGCGTGAGTTCGGCGGGCGGTGCCTCCTGCAGCGTCAGCATCGCCTGCACCAGCGGCGTCCGGCCCGAGGACCGGTCGAGCCCCAGGCGGGACACCAGCTGGTCCAGCGGGACCAGTGGGTGGTCCAGGTCGCGAGCGAATGCCCGGGCGGTGCGGGCGACCAGCTCCGCGAAGGTGCCGGGGCCCGACACATCCAGCCGTACGGGCAGCAGATTGGCCAACGACCCTACGACGGAGTCGAGTTCGAGGCGGTCCCGGTTCGCGACCGGCACCCCGACCACGATGTCGTCCGATCCGGTGTAACGTCCCAGCAGCGCCCCGAATGCCGTGAGCAGCAGGACGAAGGGGGTGACCCGCAGCTCGGAGGCCGTCTGCCGGAGCCGGGTGGTCAGCTCGTGCGGGATGGCCACGGGCAGCGGCCCGTCCTCGGTGCGCGTGACTTCAGCGGGCAGGTGCAGCACGCCCGGGTAGCCCTTGAGCCGGGCGGTCCAGTACGCGAGCTGCTTCGCACGTGCCGCCTCCCCCGCAGGCCCCGCGGCGACGGCAGCGTACCCGGCCAGGCCGGCGGAGGCGGGGGACGGCGCGGCCCCGGTGCCGGTGCGGTGGGCGTACAGAGTGGTGAGGTCGCGCAGCAGGACGCCCACGGACCAGCCGTCCACCGCGAGGTGGTGGGCGCACAGAAGCAGCACGTCGCGGCTGTCGGGAAGGTGCACGACGCCGACCCGCAGGAGCGGTCCGGCCGACAGGTCGAACGGGCGGGCGGCCTCCGCGCGGGCCAGCGCCGCGACGGCGTCCCGCACGGTCTGCGCGTCCCCGCTCGCCCGTGGCACATCCGGCTCGGACAGCGGTACGCGAGCATGCGGCCTGGGCCACCACACCGGCTGGCCGTCGTGGAGGTCGCAGCGGGCGGTGAGGATCGGATGCCGTGCGGCCAGGTCGCCGAGGGCGGCGTGGAGCGCGCCCGTGTCGACGGGGCCGTCGAAGTGCACGGCGGCGGCCAGGTTGTAGGCGGGCGAATCGGGGTTCAGCCGGTGCAGCAGCCACAGTTGGCGCTGCTGATCGGTCAGGGGCACCGGATCGCCCAGGAGGATGTCGGCCGCTGCCCGCCGCGGCTCCGGATGGACGGCGCCGGCCGCCGTGCGGGCCAGGGCGGCGGGCGTGGGGTCCTGGTAGAAGGCGGCCAGTGAGGGCGCGGTGCCGAGGGCTTCGCGCACCCGGGCCAGGAGTCTTGTGGCGCCCAGCGAGTTGCCGCCCGCGGCGAGGAAGTCATCCGCCATGCGCACCCGGTCGGGAGCGGTGCCCAGCACTGCGGCCCACAGGTCGGCCACGGTGCGTTCGAGCCGGCTGACGGGTTCGGCGCCGGACGGCGATGTCGCCGTGCGGGCGAGGTGGACCAGGGCGCGCCGGTCGATCTTGCCGCTGGTGTTCAGGGGCAGTTCGGGCAGGACGACGAGGGTGCCGGGCACCACCGCGGCGGGCAGGTGCCGGCGCAGCCATGCCCGCAGCGCGGTGGCCGCTTCCGCCTCGTCCGTGTCGATCCCGGTCGCCACGAAGGCCGCAAGGCGTGGCGTTTCCCCATCCGCGCGGTCCGCCACCACCGCCGCGTTCCGCACCGCCGGGTGGCGGGCCAGCACGGCCTCGATCTCCCGCAGTTCGATGCGGTGACCGAGGATCTTCAGCTGTCCGTCGGCCCGTCCGAGGATCACGAGCCGCCCGTCGGGCAGCCGGCGGCCCAGGTCGCCGGTGCGGTAGACCCGGCCCCCGTGCGGGTTCACCGGGTCCTCGACGAAGGCGGCGGCGGTGAGGGCGGGCCGGTTCCAGTATCCGGTGCTCACTCCGGCACCGCCGATCACCACTTCGCCGACACTGCCGGGACGTACGGGCTGGTTGTCGCGGCCCAACAGATGGCACACGGTGCGCGCGACGGCGCGCCCCACCGTCACCGGCTCTCCCTTGCGGACCCGGCCGACGGTGGACCAGACGGTGGTCTCGGTGGGGCCGTACAGGTTCCACACCTCGTCACACCAGTCCAGCAGCTGGTCGGCCAGGTCCCTGTCCAGCGGTTCGCCGCCGCTGAACACGCGCAGTCCGGGCAGCCTCGGCGGGGCGGCGCCGTCCAGCAGGGCGCGCCAGAGGGACGGCGTGGCCTGCATCAGGGTGGCGCCACTGTCGGTCAGCAGGGCCGCCAGGGCGTCGGCGTCGCGCACCGTCTCGCGGGGTGCGATCACCACCTGCCCGCCGACGGTCAGCGGTGCGAACAGCTCCAGCATGCTGATGTCGAAGCCCACTGAGGTGACGGCCAGCAGGACGTCGTCCGCGGTGATGCCGGGCTCGCGGGCGACGCTGTGCAGCAGATTGGCCAGATTGCCGTGAGTGACAGCGACGCCTTTGGGCGTCCCCGTGGACCCGGAGGTGTACATCAGGTAGGCGAGCTCGTCCGGAGCCGGCCCGTCGGGGTACGGCACACGTCCGTCCTCGCCCTCGGCCAGCAGGGTGGCGGCGCTCAGCCACAGGGCCTTCCCCGGGTCGCCGGGGGCTGCGCCGTCCGCCCGGCCGTCGGTGATCACTGCCTTCGCGTCGCTGTCGCCGAGCATGTACGTGACGCGTTCCGGGGGCAGGGCCTCGTCGAGCGGTACCAGTACGGCACCCGCCCGCCACACCCCGACCATCAGCGGGACGATCCCGGCGTCGCGTCTCGTCCGCAGGGCCACCCGATCGCCGGGCTCGATCCCGTACCGCGCGGCCAGCCGGGCGGCGACCCGGTCGGCCGCGGCGTCGGCCGCGGCCCGGGTCAACGCCGTTCTCCGGGAGCGCACGGCGAGCGCGGTGCCGTCCCGCAGCGCCAGCTCCCGCAGCACCTGCGGTACGGCGTCCCACAGAGGCTTCTCCTGCGAGCTGGTGTCGCAGTCCTCCAGGATCCGCCGGCGTTCCTGCGGTGTGAGCAACGGTACTTCCGCCAGGGACCGTTCGGCGTCCTCGACCACCTCACGGAGCAGACAGAGCAACGACCGGGCGAGGTCGTCCACCGTCTCGCTGTCAAGCGTCGCGGTCCGGTACTCCAGGCTCAGGTCGAGCGCGCCGGAGGGCCGGGGGCGCACGAAGAGCGACAGGTCGTGCTTGGCGGTGCCGCTGTGCGTGGGGAGCGGGACGGTGTGGATGTCCGGCAGCTCCAGGGTGGTGGTCGGCCCACTGTGGAAGGCGTACATCACCTGGAACAGGGACTCCGTTCCGCTGTCCAGGTGCTGGAGGACGAGGTCGAGCGGTGTGTCGCGGTGCCGGAGGTCCTCTTTCAGAGCGCCTCTGGTCCGGCGCAGGGCTTCCCGGAAGGTGAGCTGCCCGGGCAGGTGCGCCCGGTGGACCATGACGTTCAGCAGCGGGCCGACCACGCCGGCCAGGCCGGGACGGCTCCTGGTGGCCACGGGCATGCCCACGTTCAGGCTGTCGCGTCCGGTACGGCGGCCGACGACCGTGCAGAACGCCGTGAGCAGCACCGTGGACAGGCTGGCCAACTCCGTGCGTCCCAGCTGCGCCAGACCGGCCGCCAGGTCCGCCGGGACCGTGCACTGGTGCAGCCTGCCGGCGAGGTGGTCAGGCCCCTCGGGCAGGGAGTCGGCACCACCACCGGGCGCGGCGGGAAAGTCCACCGCCGGCAGCTTCTCACCGAGGCGTCCGCGCCAGTACGCCAGGTGCCGCCCGGCGTCGAATTCGCCGCGCTGCCAGGTCGCGTAGTCGCCGATGCCGGGCACCTCGATCGCCGCACCGGACGGTGTCGTGTAGCGAGCCGCCACTTCGTCGAGAAACACCCCCAGGGCCCAGGCGTCGACCGCGATGTGGTGGGCGGCGAGCAGGAGCACATGGTCCTGAACTGCCAGGCTGATCAGCTGAATGCGGATCAGCGGCGCCAGGGTGAGCTCGAACGGAGTGGTGGTGGCGTGGGTGATCAGCTGGACCAGTCGGCGTTCGCGCTCCGGGCCGGGCAGGTTCGTGAGGTCGATCCGCTCCACCGCGGCGTGCACGGTGTCGGGGAACAGTTGCACGGGTTCGTTGTCCGGGCCGTCGGCGATGCGGGAGCGCAGGGACTCGTGCCGGCCCGTCACCTCGGTCAGCGCGCGCACCAGCCGGTCGGCGTCGAGCGCGCCGCCCAGACGGAAGGCAGCGCTCTCGTTGTGCAGTGCGCTGCCCGGCCACACCTGTTCCGCGCGCCAGATGGCCCGCTGGGCATAGGTCAGCGGGGCGCGGCCACGTTCCGGACGCGACGGAATGGGTCGCCTATTCGGACCGACAGTTCCTACCGACATATGCACCCCGTAAATCCCCCAACTGCAGATCAAGCCACACAAGAGAGGAAATCGAAGGATTCGAATGCATCACTGCAAATGGGTTGGAGGGAGCTTCGAATAACACATTGCATGGCGCATCCACCAACGCCAGAAGATCAGGCTATCAAGGCTCCCGCGACCCGCCACAGAACGAATTCCGGACATCAGGAAAATTGGACGCCCTTTAGCGCAGCCACACCCACCCCACCGCACTCCACCTGCACAATGTGCGCTCGACCAGCACGCCGTCGACCATGCGCAGCAGCCCACGACATCCGGGTCCCGGTGGCCAAAAATGAATGTTTAATGATCAAGGTACCAAAGAAGTCTATACGTCACGGCAATTACCGCAGCCCCCGGTTGACCCAAGACCATCGCCAGCAGAGACTGAATCCACTGGACTGCAGGCAGTCAGAGTCCGCTGCCTCCCCATTTCCCTTGATCCGGTTCTCCGCTCCTCTGCACGAAAGGGCGTCCAGACGTGACACAGGCCGTTGATCATGATTTCGATGTAGTAGTTGTCGGCGGCGGACCGGGCGGGTCATCGGCGTCGGCGTTCGTCGCGATGCAAGGCCACCGGGTCCTGCTCCTGGAGAAGGAGCAGTTTCCGCGGCATCAGATCGGCGAGTCCCTGCTGCCTTCCACGGTGCACGGTATCTGCAGGCTGCTCGGGGTTTCCGAGGAGCTGAGCCGGGCCGGGTTCATGGTGAAGCGCGGCGGAACCTTCCGCTGGGGTTCCAACGCCGAGCCGTGGACGTTCGACTTCGCGCTCTCCCCCAAGTTCGCAGGCCACACGTCCTTCGCCTACCAGGTCGAGCGCATGAAGTTCGACAAACTGCTCCTCGACAACGCCCGCCGCAAGGGCGTCGACGTTCGGGAACGCAGCACCGTCGTCGACATCGTCGAGGACGGCGGCCGAGTCCGCGGCGTCGTCTACGACGATGAACACGGCGTACGACACGAGGTCAGCGCCCACTTCGTCGTGGACGCGTCCGGCAACCAGAGCCGGCTGCAGGGCCGTATCGGCGGTCGCCGCCAGTACTCCGAGTTCTTCCAGAACATCGCGCTGTACGGCTATTACGAAGGCGGCATGAGGCAGCCCGCGCCCAACTCGGGCAACATCACCTGCGTTGCCTCCTCCTCCGGCTGGCTCTGGTACATCCCGCTGAGCGACAAGCTCACCAGCGTCGGTGCGGTGGTGCGCAGGGACCAGGCCCACCGGGTTCAGGGCGACCGCGTCGAGGCCCTGACCGCCCTGATCAGTGAGTGCCCGCTTGTGTCGGACTACCTGTCCGAGGCGCACCGTGTGCAGAGCGGCCCGTACGGGCAGGTGCGCATCCGCAAGGACTACTCCTATCTCCATGACTCGTTCTGGCGTCCGGGTATGGTCCTCATCGGCGACGCCGCATGCTTCATCGACCCGCTGTTCTCCTCCGGCGTCCATCTCGCCACCTACAGTGCCCTGCTGGCGGCCCGGTCCATCAACACCGCACTGCGCGGCGAGATCGCCGAGCAGGAGTGCTTCACCGAGTACGAAGCGCGCTATCGCAAGGAGTACCACCTCTTCCACGACTTCCTGACCGCGTTCTACGACGTCAACCAGGACGAGCAGCGGTACTTCGAGGAAGCCGCACGGGTCACCCGCGACGCCGCCTCCTCCCAGGCCGAGGCCTTCGTCGGGCTGGTCGGCGGTGGCGCCTCCAGCGAAAGCGCGCTGGTCTCGGAGACGTACCGGGCCCAGCGCAGGGCCGCACTGCGCGACCACCTACCGCGGATGCACTGGGAAGGCCAACGACTGCAGGTGCAGGCCGCCTTCGGAGAGGTCGCCGGGGACATTCCGCTGCGCGAGGGCGGACTGGTGGAGACGGAGGACGGCATGCACTGGACCAGGGGGACCCAGCAGCCCGCTCGCGTGTCTCAGACGTGACGGGGCATCAGGGCCGGTGCACCGTTCGGGAACGCGTCGCCTCGGAGTAGCGTTCGGACCCTTGACGCCCTCTTCACCGGCGGGCTGCTGCCGGCCCTGCTCCTGGCCGTCCCCAGGGTCTCCGAGCCGAACGGCCTCGGTCGTCTTCCTCGGTGCCGCCCTGCCGGTCAGTGGCAGACAGCACTCGCCCCGGTCCGTCTACGGGCGATGCTCCTCCTCGTGAGACCCTCCCCGCGCCTGCCGTTCGCCCGTGCGGACCACCACCAGGGCTCGACCGGGCCGGTGGTCATCGTCGTATTCGGCGGGCTCCTCCTCACAGGCACCGGCCGACTGCTGCTGCCCGCATACTTCGTTCTGGCGGGGATGCGGGTCGACCTCTCGCACGGCACCGCACCCAACCTGGGCGAACTCGTACTGATGCTCGTGGTCGCCATCGCCGGCAAGACGGTCGGCACCTATGCGGCAGCCCGAGCGTGTGCCGTGCCCAGGCTGCAGTCCACAGTGTCGGCCGCCCTCATGAACACCCGCGGGCCCACCGAGACCGTCATCCTCACCACAGGCGCCAACTCAACCTGATCAGCCCGGGCCTGTGTACCCCGATGGTGGTGATGGCCCCGGCCACGACATACGTGCCCTCGGTGACATCCCGACGGGTACGCACCGCGCCCACACCGACACGTCCGGGGCCGCTACGGAATGAACTCGAAGTGGTCGGAGTGCGGGTAGTCGAACCCGGCTCGCTTGCTGCGTTCACGCGGGGCGGGGAAGCCCGCCTTCAGGTACTCCCTCAGAAAGTACCTGCCTTCCTCGGTGTCGATGCCGAGGCGGTCCGCAAGCGAGTTGTCGGCCGAGGCCACCCTCCGGGCACTCGCCATCACCCCGTTCGTCAGCCCGCTGCCGTCCGACATCCGGCTCTTTTCCCGGTCCCTGATGTACACCGGCAGCCGGCCCCGGCAGGCTTCGCGCAGCACCCACTTCTCCACGCCGTCCCGGAGTTTCAGGGACATCGGCAATCGGTAGCCGAACTCCATAAGAGACCGGTCCAAGAACGGCACCCGGGTCTCCACCGAGTGGAGCATGCTCATCCGATCCACCCGCTGCAGGTCAGTGCGGTACAGGTTATGCGTCCGGTACCGCATGAGTTCGTCCGGTTCGGGGTGGGTCTTGAACAGGGCGTACCCGGCCAGCACTTCGTCGCTACCCTCTCCGCACAGTGCGACTTTGAAGCCGTGTTCCCGCACCGCCCGGTAGCCGACGTAGGAGACGCAGGAGTCCATCACGTCGATCTCCTCGAAGAGCTCCGCGCCCTGGATCACGGTAGGGACGATCTCGGCCATCACGACCTGGTCCAGGTAACTGACCACGTGGGGAATGCCGAGCTCGGCACAGTACCGTTGCGCCACTTCTACGTCGGCCGAGTTCTCGTACCCCACAGTGAAAGCCGTCACTGCGGGATGAAACCGGCAGGCCGCCTCCAGTACCGCAGCGCTGTCGATGCCCCCGCTGAACAGCACCGCGACCGGCAGGTCGGTGTCCGTCTGCCTGCGCACAGCGTTGTCGAGCAGCTCCCGGTAGCGCGTCACCGCCTCCTGCTCCGAGCAGCGGGGAGGGTCGGTCCGCAACTCGAAGTGCCGCACCGGCTGTTGCCCGTTCACCAGGTAGGTACCGGGCGGCACCTCTTCGATGGCATCAGTGACACCGATCAGGCACTTCTGCTCCGAAGCGAAGTAGTGCACACCATCACTCACCACGTGATACAGCGGCTTGATCCCGATGTGGTCACGCGCCGCCAAGAAGGTTCCGGTGCGACGGTCGTGCAGGACGAAGGCGTACATCCCGTCCAGACGACCGACGAACGACTCCCCCCACTCCAGATAGGCGACGAGCAGGACCTCGGTATCGGTCTTGGTGCGGAACTTGTGTCCGAGCCGCTCCAGCTCCTTGCGCAGCGCCCTGTGTTCGTACAGCTCTCCGTTGAATACGACCTCGACGAGCCCATTGGTGTCGGACTGAGGCTGACGACCGTGGTCACGGTCGACGATCGCCAGCCGGTTGGTTCCGAGCGCGATCCCAGGCCGCGTCAGGCGTTCCGCGAAGCACTCCGCGTCGCCGCGATGCCGGATCCGGTCGAGCATACGGGCCAGCTGTTCGTCGCGGTGCGCGACAGCTTCCGGTGATTCGTCGGTGATCCGGGCGTCGATGATCGCGGCGATTCCGCACAACGTCTTTCACACTCCTGAAGTCCGGCCTTTGGCAGAGAAGGCTTCAACGGGTCGCGACAGAGACCCACTCCAGCGTCTGATCGGGGAGATGCTCCATGTTGCGGCTGCCGTCGGTACGCTCGAGTACAGTAAAGCCGTGGTGCGCGTAGAACTGGCGTGCCCCTGTGTTGAGTTCAAAGACATGCAGGATCAGTCGGCCGGGACAATTCCGCTTCACCTCATCCAGCAGGAGCGTGCCAACGCCCCGGCGCAGGACGTCCGGCCGCAGGTACAGGTGCTCCAGCAGGTCACCCTTGAGGGCGGCGTAGCCGAGCAGCTCAGCGCCGCGCACTGCCACCCAGGTGTGGCTCTCCTTGAGGATCACTTCCTCCACCCACCGCGTCACTTGCTCGTGATTGCGTTTCTGCGGCGGAAGGTAGGGCATGGTGGCCGCCCGGGACGCCATGTGGATGCGCGCGATGTCCGCCGCATCCGATACTCCTGCGGCTCGGATCCGTACTAAACCCTCAGCATTCACATGCCTACCCTACCCACTAGATCGCCTCCGAACCCCGCACCGCACCCGCATGGCCTGGCAACTCCCTTCGGGGTCAAAGGGCTCGGGGACGGTGATCACTTGGTTGTGCGGGGAGCACACTGAATGAACCTCTTTCATCCTGAGTATTGGTTGCGCGGCGCGCTCGCCGCAGCAGTCGCCACGACTTGACGCGGGCGAAGGCGCGTTCGCCAGGGGCGCGCAGGCCGGCGTGGTCGCGGTTGTACTGCTGGTAGGGCTCGGGCAGGTCGCGGTGGCCGTAGTACGGGGTACGGACGGTGGCGCCGGCGCCCTGGTAAGCGCGGTCGGCCAGGACGAGGATCCGGCGGGTGAGACAGACCTGGACGATGCCGTGCGCGCGGGCCGCGGTCAGGTCGTGGGTCCGTCCCGGTGTCGCCCCAGAGAACCAGAGTGGTGTGCCGTCGGGACGTGCGAGGACCTGGATGTTCATGCTGTGCTTCTTGTGTTTGTGCGAGTAGGACGGCTCGTCCGCTTTGATGCGGTCGGTGGGAATGAGGGTGCAGTCGCGGATGACGAAGTCGCCGTCGCCCAGACCGACGAGGGCCTCGTGCAGTCTTGGCGCCCACGAGGCGAGGATCTCGACGGTCTCGTGCACGTACCGCCAGGCGGTGGCCTCGGAGACTCCGAACCCGGCACCGACCTGTGCCAACGTCTTGAGTGAGATCACCACACCAACGACGAGGGGCTTCGCCACGTCAACCGACCTGACCAGCCCATTTCACCCGGCCGGGACTCGGATTCTCACCCTTCCCTCTCCGGCGTCACCCCGTCGTGAGGTCCCGGCGCTGGGCGATGGGAGAGTTCAGCCAGCACAGCAGCGGCTCGACGCACCGCCGCAGCGCGGCGAAGCGCCAGATCCTCCAGGGATCTGTGGTCGGCTGCGGAAAGTGAGGCCACCAGAGTCCGCCGCGCTGCCAGGGCGGTTGACGGCAGATGGACCTGGGCAGCGCATTCGCCGTCGGCGACCGCCACCACTTTTTCCTGCCGGCGGACGGCAGCTGTGGCGCCGTTGCGCTGATACTTCTCCTGCAGCGCGCTCTGCGCGGCCGAAGGCGTGTCGTACCGGTAGCCTCGGCTGGTCATGCACCTGCGCCAAGCGGCAAGCGCCGCACGATAACCGGGCGCCTGTGCCACCTGCCCGGCCAGACGGTTGTCGTACTGGTCCGGGGTGTAGACGATGCGCGCCCACAGGGCAAGACTGCCGGCAACGGCCCGACGCCCGTCCGCTTCACACCCCCTTCCCGGCATGCCCACGGTCTGCCGACCACCGACGCCCAGAGTGACCCGGTCCGCTTTCCGACCGAACAGGACTATGTCGTAACGTCGTTGCTCCCGTGAGGGCAGTCGCTCGTAGTACCGCTCCTGTGCCTGCCGCGGCGGCGAGCCGTCCCAGTCCGGTCCCAGACCGTATCCGTGATCCCGGCGGCCTGGCAGGTCGATCGCCGCGGCCTCGTCCTCCGGTGCGGGCAGGGGCAGCGGATCCCCGTCAGGGACATCGAATCCGTGTGCGTCAAGGCACCGCTGCACCAGTCGGCTGACCGCCGTTTCGAGGAGGTGCTGGGAGGCCGGCCACGCGCCCGACCGGGTCGCCAGGTCGGTGACCGATACGCGGGGCGAGGCCGGTGCGGTGCCCTCCGGGTGCCTGGCCGGCTGCGCGGAGACGCAGCCGGCCAGGCCCAGGCCAAGGGCCAGGATCAGTGTCAGACACCGGCCCCCACGTGCGATTCTCACCGTCGGCCTACCTCGGCGTGCACCAGTGCAGCGAGCTCACCGAGTCATTGAACGACGGATCCCCGTACCCGGCCGGCGGTCCCGAACGCGACCCGAAGTCCACGATGTAGTCCCCCCGGGACAGACTGTGGTAACTCCCGTTGTAGTTGATCCTCGTCCACAGGTACACGGTGCACTGGCGACCGTCGTTGTAGGCCGAACTCGCACAGTCGTTGAACCCCGCGTGAGTGCACCCTGCGGGCCGGCTCAACCGGGTGAAGTCAGCGTAGTCGTTCTTGAAGAAGTACGCCGATCCGCGGAAGTTCGCGTTGGGCCACAGGCAGGTTCGCCCCGACTGACAGGACGGTGCTGCAAGTTGACCGGCCGAGGACGCCGTGCCGGCAGCGGGTCCGGGACCGGCCACGGCGGCCGTGGTCCCGGCAAAGAGCAGGGCGGACGCCAGGGCCACGGCACCGGTTCCCCATCGAGCGATGTGCAGCCTCGTCTGTTTGCCCTCCTTGCCCTCCTCTGCGCGACGAGGAAGCCGCCACCGTGCAGACCGCGAGGGTTGCGACGACCTGTTCATACGTTCCCCCTTTTCCGAGCGCGGTGCCGGCGGTCGTCCGGCACCGTCGTGATGCCACAACGTACGATCCGCCCTGTGTGGCCCGCGTCCCGCAGAGGGTTGAACTCCCCTGCAAACCGGTGCAGTAGCCGCCCGGTTCCTGCAACTTCCGCGGTACCGCAGAAGCAGACCGCCGCCGCCGTGCGAACAGTGACGCCGTGCAGGCTGACCTTCGACCCGCCCGCCATGGGCAAACTCGCGGTGAAGGACAACGGGTGTCCAGCCCCGGCAGACGTTCACCGGCGTCGTCGACGCCGCGACCGAGGAGATGCCCCGTACCGGAGCCGACCTCAGGCCGTGCCCAGCCGCCACCCACATACGCCGGTCGCGTACACGCCCCACCAGGCCGCAGACATCCGCACAGCCGCCCTGGCCGACATTGAACAGCCGGTCTCCAGCACGCCGGCCGTGGACCGCATCCACCCGGTGGAACAGTGGCACGACGGCACACACATCCAGTGGTACCCGGTCGCCGAAGTACCGTTCGAAACAGGGCCGTCGGCATGACCGGCTACCCGGGGCGTCATCCGTTGCAGGGCACCGCTGTAGTGCTCACCCCACCAACACCGGCTCGATGGCCACCACCGGACCGGTGACGGATCAGGGGGTCCTGCGAGGCGGGCGGGGCGTCCTGGACCTGGTGATACCGGACGGCGATCCGCAGCGCCGGCGGAACCTGACAGCTGCCGACTGGCTCCAGATCACCCCGTACCAGGACCAGGTGATGCTGTGACGAGTCCCCGAGGCTGCAGGTGGAAGAGGACCGACCGCGGGACGAAGACGACGCCCTGATCGTCACCGGGACCCCTGCATCTGAGGACTTCGCCCGAAAGGGGAGCGTCCCCGGGGGCTAGGCAGGCATGCACGTCCCGGATGTACCCACCGCCGGCTCAGTCAGGGGCGCAAACACCCTGCTCTTGGCGCCCGTACTCGTGCTGCCGCACCTACCGGTTCTCCGCCGAATGTGCAGGTCATCGTGGATGCGGACACGCGGTTGGTGATCGCGGCCACGCGTCCGGTGCCGGTACCACGGCGAACGCGCACACCTGGCGTGCCTCCGGGCTCAGCGAGCGCTGTCAGGGCGTGACGGTGCTCGGCAACGGCGCCTGTCTCAACTGCGGCTTGGCGGTGCCGCACCACAAACGCAATGATCGGTCGTTGGGTCACTGGCCTGCGGCGAGGACGGATTCTGCGACGGACGTGCGTGCGTACAGCACTGAGCGGCCGGCCCGGTGGGCGGTGACGAAGCCGGCATTGCGCAGTGCCGTGAGGTTCTGGGAGACCCCGGCCTTGGAGATCCCGGTGCGGTGGGCCAGTTCTGTCGTGGTGGCCGGAGTCTCCAGTTCCGTGAGCAGGAGGGTCCGGGCACGGCCCAGCACGGCGACGATCGCCGCGGTACTGGTGACGGTGTGGCGTTCCCACAACGTGCCGTTGCCGCGGGCCCGGTAGGCGAGTTGCGGCGGGTCTGGCGGAGCGACCCGCGTGGACAGGCCCGGTCCTTTGAAGGCCGAAGGGATCAGGAGCATCCCTGTGCCCGCCGTCTCCCGGGACAGGGGCCGTGGCCAGCGGACCAGCCGCAGTACGTCGTCGTTCCAGCTGACCTGTGGATGGAGTTCGTTGAATAGGTGGCCAGTTCGTACTGCGAGACCTGCCGGGCGCGGTGGAAGACGTCGGCGTCCAGTACCGTGCGGATCCGCGCCCAGTAGGGAGCGAGTGCCAACTCCCAGTAGGTCTCGATCTCCTCCGCGACCTTGGCCAGGCGGGTGTGTGGATCGGCATACAAGGACCGCAGCCGGGGTCCGATGCCGCCCTGGTGGTATCCGAGGTGGTCGAGGTCCTTGCGGATGCGGTCGGCAGGAGAGGCCACGACCACGGCCAGCTCCTCCGCCAGCGTGGGGGCCGGCCCGGTCGGTGCCGGGTTCAGGAAGTCCGGGACGTAACCCGTGGGCGGGATCAGTTCGGCGAGCCATGCCTTGTCCAGGCCGGCAGCCGCGACCCGTGGCTGCACCTGCTCCAGCCAACGCCGGTGCACGGGATCCCCGGCACCGGATCTCAGCAGTCGGAAGCTGGCCCCTACCTCCCACATCGGCGAGACGGCGAACCGCACCTGCGCCACATCGCTCGCCGAGAACGCAAGCTCCGCCACGAGTCCCCCAGGATTCACATATACCTGAATCAATGGCGGCCACCATAGCGAGTGGAGATCATTCCGGCATGACCTCAGAGATGATCACCGCGGCCGCATCGGGAACCTGGAAGCTGGGAGACCTGACGGTCAACCGGATCGGCTTCGGGGCGATGCGCCTGCCGCAGACCGGCACGGCGCTGGTGCGCGACGCCGTCCCCCGCGACCGCGACCAGGCGATCAGCGTGCTGCGCCGCGCCGTCGAGCTCGGCGTGAACCACATCGACACCGCCGCGTTCTACTTCTCTGCGCTACGCTCGGCCAACGAACTGATCAACCGAGCCCTCGCCCCTTACCCGGACGACCTCGTCATCACCACCAAGGTCGGCCAGCCACGCGACCCGTCGGGAGCGTGGCTGCCCCACGCCAGGCCGGAGCAGTTGCGCGGACTGGTCGAGGAGAACCTGCGTCAGCTCGGCCGTGACCACCTGGACGTGGTGAACCTCCGCATCACCGGCACCGATTCGATCGCCGAGCGCTTCGGTGCGCTGGCCGAGCTGCGCGAGGCCGGACTCATCCGCCACCTCGGCATCTCCAACGTCCGCCCCCATCACCTCGCCGAGGCCCAGGCCATCGCGCCCGTGGTCTGCGTGCAGAACATGTATGGGCTCGGAGTGCGGCCCGAGCAGGACGCGTTCGTGCGCACCTGCGGCGAGCAACGTGTCGCCTTCGTACCGTTCTACGCGATCGCCGCCACCGGGCGCCAGGCCGGGGCGGGCGACAGCGACCATCCGGAGATCCTGTCCGTCGCCCGGGCACATGGGGCCAGCCCCGCCCAGGTCCGGATCGCCTGGACCCTGCACCGCGGCCCGCACGTGCTGGCCATCCCGGGCACCGGTGACCCCCACCACCTGACATCGAACGTCGCCGCAGGCGCCCTCCGGCTCTCCGAGGACGAGGTTGCCGTCCTCGACTCCCTGCACCGCCAGAATCTCTGAGTGGCTCTCGGGGCCGCCATAGGACCAACTGCCCATCGCCCCGTTCTCTGTGCGAGAGCTCCTCGCCCGCGCTCAAGACGCGGTCCGAGCACATCCGGGCCAGCACCTGCACCGGCAAGTCCCCCAGCAGGAAGGCGAGACGGGGTGCGTCGTAGCCGGCGACCACGATGATGAGGATGTTCGGGTCGCCTTCCTGCCATTGACCTGCCCTGATCAGGGTCTCGACCAGTTCACGCAGTTGCCGGGCGGTGACGGTGGCGGTGTCGTCCCCGGGCGCCAGGCGTCATGCGTCCAGCGGGGCGGTCCAAGAGCTGCGGCCCGTCTCAAGTGCGCAGATGATCGAAGATCCATCTGGCCGCGGATGGCCACGTACCGCCCCTGGCTCTGGCCGTTACCGCGGGTCAGGCCGGTGATGCGCCCGTCTTCGAGATGGTCATGGCCCGCATCCGCGTGCCGAGAACCGGCAGCGGCCGATCCCGAACCCGCGCCGCCATGGTCCTGGCCGACCGCGCCTACTCATCCCGCGCGATCCGCAGCCACCTGCGTCCGCGTGGTCGTCCCGCAGCCGTCGGACCAGATCGGCCGCCGACTACGGCGAGGCCGCCAAGGTGGCCGCCCGCCCGCCTTCGATGCGGAGTCCTGCAAGCAGCGCACCACCGTCGAGCCGTGCATCAACTGCCTCAACCAGTGGCGCGGCCTGGCCACACGAATGACAAATGATGTCTTGACAACAGTTGTCACGGCACTCATATTGGAGGGGTGACATCTTCCACCAGCGGCTTGCGCGACCACCTCGGCTACTGGCTTCGCCGGCTCTCCGACGAAGTCCACGGCCGCTTCGAACGGGAACTCGCCGAGCACGACGTGACCGTCTCCCAGTGGGCGGTCCTGATCACCCTGTACCGAGGCGACGCCACCACCACCCGCGAGGTGGCCCGCTATATGGGCATCGATGCCGGCGCGGTTTCGCGCCTGGTCGATCGTCTGGCCGCCAAGGGGCTGACGACCCGACAACCGGATCCTGCCTCCCGCCGCACCGTACGACTGACGCTCACCGACGCAGGCCGCGACCTGGCCCCCAAGCTGGCAGAGCTTGCCGACCGCAACGACGCCCACTTCTTCGCCGCCCTGGAACCGGACCAGCGCCGCCAGCTGGAGTCCTGGATACGCCACCTCGTCGGGGAAGCCCACCCAGAGCCCCCCGCACCACCCACCCTCTGAAAGGCACCACCGTGAGCATCGCCCCCACCACCGCGCGCTCGGTCACCAAGACCGTCACCATTGAGCGCCCCGTCGCCGACGTCTTCGCCTTCCTCGCCGACGCGTCGAACTGGCCCGCCTGGGCGATCGCCAACATCAAGGCCATCGAGCCCACCGACGAGCCGGACTGGTGGCTGATGACCACCCCGCACGGCCCCGCACGGCTCCGCATCCGCGGCAACGCCGAACTGGGCATCCTCGACCACGACTACATCGAGGAGCAGGCGTCCTGGCAGGTCCCCGCCCGCGTCGTGGCCAACGGCACCGGATCCGAATTCGTGATCACTTTCTTCCAGCCGCCAGCCTTCACCGACGCCTTCTTCGACGAGCAGGTCGCCCTGGTCGACACCGAGCTCGCCGCCCTCAAGCGCATCTTGGAAACCGGCGCGTAAGCCTGCCCCATTCACGACTCACCGAGGCGGCCGACCAGCTCACCGAGCAGCTCGCCCGCCTCGGCAGCCCCCAGCGAGCCGCCTGGGGCCGTGACTACCTCCACAGCGACCTCGTCCACCTCGGCTGCCCCATCCCCGACCTGCTCCGCGCCGTCAACACCACGAGCCGTAACCTGCCTTCGCTCACCCGGTCGGACGTCCTGACCCTGGTCGATCTGCTATGGACCAGCAACGTCTAGGAACACCGGCAGGCAGCCGTCCACCTCCTCACCCCCGCCGACCTCGTGACGGTGGAAGTGATGCTGTGAGGCGCCCGCACCTGGGCCTTGGTGGACACCCTCGCCGTCAACGGCGCCGGTGCCATCACCTTCCAGGACAAGAAAGCGGCCGGAACCATCCTCGACCGCTGGGCCATCGACCAAGACTTCTGCCTCCGCCGCTCAGCCCTCCCAGCTCTGCTCCCCGGCGTCCGCGCCGACGCGGCCGACCTGAACCGGCTGAGCCGATACGCCGACGCCCTGCCGGAAGAGACCGCATTCTTCATTCGCAAAGCCATCGGCTGGGTACTGCGTGAAACCACCCGCCGAGACCACCGCTTCGTAACGGCATCGGTGGAGAGCCGCATCGACGATGGGCCCCGAAGTGCCGCTCGGGTACCGCCCGTGCCGAAGCCACGACTGACCGCGGCAATCAGGGCGCGGCCAGCACACAGAACGCCCCGGCCCCGGCAGCTGCAATGCGGGGCCGGGGCGTTGTCACCAGGTGGCTATCCGAGCCAGACGATGTCCAGGACGGACAGGTGGCGCAGGGCGCGGTTGGCGAAGTAGATGACGGACAGCTGGCCGACGGAGGCGATGCGCACGTCCTCGCCCTCTGGGTCGCCGGCGTCCCACTGCGGGAAGCCCGACGGGCTACCGGCCGCGGCGTCCAGGAGGTCCCAGACCATCTGCTCCGCGTCCTCGGGTAGCGCGGTGAGCACCTTCGCGGCCGGCGGCGAAAGCCGGACCGCGTGTGGCTGTCCGGTCACCGGCGCCTGCTCCGGATCTCCTCCAGGTCCACGAAGCCGGTCTCGTCCCGGCCGGAGTCGAGGAACGCGTCGACCGCCGGGGCGGAGGCGACGCGGGCCTGCCACACCTGGACGACCTCGTACAGCGCAGCAAGGGAGAACGTCCGACGGGATTCCTCAAGCGCCGCCGCCCACTCCTGTTTGAAGGCCGGCACCCACCGCTCCGCACGCCGGTCGGCGCGCAGCTGTGCGAGCAGTTCAGCTGGAGCTCCCGCCGCGGGGGCGTACGGGGTGAGGGGTGCGTGGTCGGGCTGCGCGCTCATCTGGTCCTCCCAGCGGGTCGTACCGCCACGGTACGCGCGCCGGGTCGCTGTGGCTGCGGGCATGGACCAGATCCCTCCCATCGGATTGCCGACCGGGATGGCCGGCGCCTGGTCGGTGTCGGCGGTCCGGCGCAGGAGGTAGAGCATCCGTCAGCACGCACGGGTGCGACGGGCGTGGGCCGCTCGCCGTCCGGGGTGACCTCGCAACGCCAGCCGTGGTCGGCCGGGCCATCTCATGGACGTGCTCGTGGGACGGCAGGATCCGGGTGGCGCCCTGCGAGTGCAGTCCGGACGACGCTAGCGTCAAGTCCATGATCGTATGGCTCAACGGCACCCACGGCGCAGGCAAGACAACGACCAGCGCGCTCGTCCAGCAGCTGATTCCGGACTCACGGGTGTTCGACGCCGAGAAAGTCGGCGAGACACTCATGGACATCAAGCCAGGACTGCCCGCGACGGACAACTTCCAGCACTGGCCGCCATGGCGGCCGCTGGTGGTCGAGACCGCCCGACGCGTCCTCGACTACACCGGCGGCACCCTGGTGATGCCCATGACGGTCCTGGTCGAGCGATATTGGCGCGAGATCAGCTCGGGCCTCGCCCAGCACGATATTCCGGTCCGGCACTTCGTCCTACATGCCGACCAGGACACCCTCCGCGCGCGCATCGCAGGCGACACCGTTCTCGGCCCCAACTCCCCGTTCCGTCTGAAATACCTTGAGCCCTACGCTGAGGCGGCCCGCACGTGGCTGCACGCCGAGGCCGAGGTCGTCGACACCACGCACCTCACCCCCGCCCAGGCCGCCCAGCAGATCGCAGAGGCCGTCAAGAGTTGAGAGAACGACCTTCCGGCGCCAAACGTCGCAGGTGACAACAAGACTGCCTGTGTGACACCTACCGTGCTTCGACTCACTGGCGCTGAGCCGAAGCTCAGTACTTGTCACCGGCAGAGCGGGATGACGTGGCGAATGAGACCGGACGAAGCAGCGTGGTTGTCACCGACGAGGCACGGGGCTTGTCACAACTGCTCATTCAGCAGCCTTTCTGTCACCAGTCCCGCGACCGACTGCTGGAGGGGTGCGCAGCCGTAGACGTTCTCCCTGAGGCCCGAACATGATCAGATACTCGACCGGTCCGTCGGATCCGGCGTTCGCGACTCCGTGGGGGATGCGGGTGTCGAATTCGACGACGTCCCCGGCAGTCAGAACGAGGTCCTGGCTGCCGAGTGCCAGCCACAACCGCCCGTACAGGACACACAGCCACTCGTAGCCCCCGTGGGACACCTGCCGGGGCCGCCCAGGCGGCTCCGCGACGGCAGGCAGGACGTGCTTGTGGGCGTGCAGGCCGCCGACGTACCGGGTCAGCGGCAACACCGCCTTGTCGTCGCCGAAGCTGTGCGGCGCCGTGCTGCGGGGCTCGGCCGCAGGGGCGGGTGCGGTGCCGGCCAGCTCGTCCAGGGCGACTTCGTATTCCCTCGCCAGCCGCAGCACCACCTCCAGCGTGGGCTTGCGCCGGCCGGTCTCGATTCGCGACAGCGTACTGGTCGAGATGCCGGTCGCGCAGCTGACATCGGCGAGTGTGACGCCACGGCGCTCGCGCACGACCCGCAGCCGGGGCCCCATCGCCGCCAGCGTCTGGGCCACGTCGTCCCCTGCCACCGTCCCTGTTCCTTCCCGCGCCGTGCCGCTTCACCGCCCTGTCCTGCAAGCTTGCCAGAATGGCAACGCTGATCGCGCCGAGTGGCCGCCGCGCCGCATGATCGATGGGTACCGCTGGCCGCCCGCGAACCGAGGGGAACTCCCCCATGCAGTCCGAGCCTGCCGCCGTACTCCGCCACCGCACCGTCGAGGCGCCTGCCGGGCGCCTGCACCTGGTCGAGCAGGGCACCGGCCCGCTGGTCCTGCTCGTGCACGGCTTCCCCGAGTCCTGGTACTCCTGGCGCCGCCAGCTCCCGGCCCTCGCCGCGGCCGGCTACCGGGCGGTGGCGATCGACGTACGCGGCTACGGCCGCTCCTCCAAGCCCGCCGCGACCGATGCCTACCGAATGCTCGACCTGGTGGAGGACAACGTCGCCGTCGTCCGTGCCCTCGGCGAGGAGAGTGCGGTGGTCGTCGGCCACGACTGGGGCGCCAACATCGCCGCCGCCTCGGCCCTGCTCCACCCCGGAGTCTTCCGTGCGGTCGGCTTGCTGAGCGTCCCGTACGCGCCGCCGGGAGGCCCCCGCCCCACCGACATCTTCGGCCGGATCGGCGGCCCCGAGCAGGAGTTCTACGTCTCCTACTTCCAGGAGCCCGGCCGCGCCGAGGCGGAGATCGAGCCCGACGTCCGGGGCTGGCTCGCGGGCTTCTACGCGGCCCTGTCCGCCGACACCATGCCGGCCGAGGGCGAGCCCGACCCGCACTTCGTCGCCCACGGCGGCCAGCTGCGCGACCGCTTCCCCGCCGGCCCCCTCCCGGCCTGGTTGAGCGAGGAGGACCTCGACGTCTACGCCGGGGAGTTCGAGCGCACCGGCCTGACCGGCGCCCTCAACCGCTACCGCAACATGGACCGAGACTGGGAAGACCTCGCCCCCTACCGCGGAGCCCCCATCAAACAGCCCGCCTTGTTCGTCGGCGGCGCACTGGACGCCTCCACCACCTGGATGGCCGACGCCATCGACGCCTACCCCACCACCCTCCCCGCCCTGTCCGCCTCCCACCTCCTGGACGGCTGCGGCCACTGGATCCAGCAGGAACGCCCCGACGAGGTCAACAGCCTGCTGACCGACTGGCTCGCCACCCTCCAGGGGTGAACCAGGCGGGCTGCCTGGGCAGCTTGGCGGTGCGTTTCGGGCAGGGCGCGCCGAGGTAGCGCATGGCGGTCTGCTCGGTGGTGCCGAACTGTCACACCGCCCGTGCTCCACCACGCCGGTGACAACAAGCGTGCCTTCGTGACAACTACCGTTCTCCGGCTCAGCAGACAGGTTTGTCGCAGCCATTGATTCGGTGCAGATCGCTTTACCGTGGTGACGGGCCCGGCTGCTCGGTCAACTTCCTTTTCTCGCGCGGAACCCTTACTCCTCAGAATCTCCAGCGGCGTAAAGTCGCCGAAGCGGCACCAGGCAGCTTTCCCCTCCGGTGCCGCTTTCTTCCGTCGACGGCTAGACGGCGTGCCAGGTGTGGTCGTCCCAGCCGTTGTTGGCCCAGGCGGCGTTGTAGCAGGGGTAGACCGTCAGCGGCAGGTCGTTGGCCAGGTCGGAGCCGTCACTTACCCAGCCTGCGACGTCGAGACACAGGCCACTCTTGTAGTTGACGATGTGGAAGTACGTGTTGCTGGGACCGACACCGTCCTCCAGTACCCACTCCTGGTTGTCGTTGTCGGGCACCGAGTTGCAGTAGAAGGTGGAGACACGGGTCGTGGCCGCGACGGATCCGTAGCCGGGCAGGTCCATGCACAAGCCGCTTTTGACGTTGACGAATTCCACGACGGAGTAGCCGGCCACCGGCGGGCGGGTGGGACGCATGAACCATCGCTGGTTGTCGCTGTCCGTCAAGTTGCAGGTGTACTGGGAGACGCCGGTGTTGGGCCCGGTGGCGTAGAAGCCGGGCAGGTCGGCGCACTTGTTGGTCGAGGTGTTGACCAGGCCCCAGCTGCTTTCCGCGTGGGCTGGTTGGGCGAGGGTGACGCCTGCGAGGATCGTGGAGGCGGCGACGCCGAAGATGCGGCGGAGCCTGACGGTGTTCAAGGTGAGTCCCCCCTGGTGCCGGAAGCGAACAGGCAGAAGGGCCCGTGCGTGTGCGGCGGACGCTTCGCAGGCACTATCCACGCCACGCCCCCAGGCCGCTACCGGCGTACGGGTGCGTTTTTCCGCGCCAGACGCACGCCCCCTTCCTGACGTGTGGCTCCGCAGGTCAGATGCGGCGAGCGGGGCAGTTTGGCGATCTGCTGGGCCGGCCGACCCGTGCCACAAGCCGGGCAGCGGGGTCAACAAGAAGGACCCCGTGAAGACGAAGCTGCACACCGCCGTCCGCAACGGCAGGGTCCCCCTTGACGCTGCTCAGAAGGCCATAGTCGCCACCGCGCGCCCGCGTCCACATCCGCGCCGTGTTCCTCGACCAGCTCCAGCTCCTCGAACAGCACCTTCGCCGCCCGCGCGAGCACCTCGACGCCTTCTCCAGCTGCGGCAGCGCGGACAGCCGCTCCTTCTCCGTCTTCCTCTTCGCCGCGTCCAGCAGACGGGTGGCCATGAGGACCTGGAACAGGTCCAGAGCCTCGTCAATCGCCCTCGCCTCCAAGTGCCGCATCACCGCGGAAGGCTACTTCCTTGTGCCGTTGATGCCACCCGCGAAAGCGACCAGCTCGGCCTTGGAGGCGAAGTTGCCCACGCTGGTGTCCAGAGGCTTGTCGGTGTACTGGTGAAACATCCATTTGGACTGGATGTTGGGCTTGCCCGCGGCCACGCCGTACTCGGCGATCCAGAGGAAGTCACCCGCGTTGCCGGTGGTGTCCCGGTGACGCCAGAAGTCCCGGTTGCAGTACAGCCCGATCTTGTGGCTGGAGCCGCGCAGCCGCTTGACCTCGGCGATGAAGGCATCCTTCTCCGCACAGGTCGCCGCGGTGCCGTTCGGGTTGGTTTCCCAGTCGACGACCAGGAGGTCGTACTCGATGCTCGCGGACCCTTCCACGAAGTGGGCCGCCTGCTCCTTGACGTGGCCCGGGTGCAGGAAGTGATAGAAGCCGACGACCAGGCCCGCGGCACGGGCGTGCGCGGTCTGTTCCTTCTGCCTGGGGTTGACGTAGGAACGGCCCTCGGTGCCCTTGATGAACGCGAAGCTGGTGCCGGCGGTGGGGAAGTGCGCGTCCTGGAATGCGGATACGTCGTAACCCTTGATCATTACGTGGTCCTCCGATGCTTGATCCGGAGGGAGCACCATGGGGCAGCCGTACGGATGACGTCGCGCGCTGCCCGAGCGGGGCGACGACCTCGGCGTCCACGACACCGCCGTTTCCGAACTCAGCGGCTACTCGACCACGAACAGGGCTGTGCTCCAAGCGCTCGGTGAGCGCGACCAGGTCCACGGGCACCGCTCACGCCGGTGGTCTCCACGGGCACCATCGTTCCTTGCGGTGGTGTTCGCGGTGCTGCCGTTCCGGATATCGGACGTCCGTGCGTCAGTCCGGCACGGTGCGGTCCTCCACGGTCACTTCCACGATCTGTCCGGTGGCCGGATCGCGCAACTTGCGGGTGGTGACCTTGGTGACGCTGGGCCGTCCGTGACGCGGCGGATGTTCGCCATCGCTCGCGCGGCCGCGGTGGCGCGCGGTCCCACCCTGTCGGCGGTGCGCATGTTCGGCCCGCAGCTGACACGGTTACAGGGCCACATTCCTGCTCTCGGCCCGACGGCCTGCCCCCAGGCCTGATCCTGTCCGGCCGTCGCCCACGCCCCCGCCTTCGCAGCCGGCACGGCGGTGCTGGCGCTGTCCGGCCTGCCGGTCGGGGCGGTCTTCGCCGTCGTCCATGCGCAGGGCCTGATCGCGTCCCTGGGCGTTGGAGTGCGCTCAGGACTGTTGAACGAAATCCAGTCGAATAGCGGCCATGTCCTGGGCCGTTCGGTGTTCATCATGCTCCGGGCCCGATGCAGTTGGTGCCCGGTTACCAGTTGGGAGCCACGTCGGATCCGAAACGGCCACCAGCCGGGCGCTTTTCGAAGTGCAGGTGGGGTCCGGTGGCGTTCCCGGTCGAGCCCACTTTGGCGACCTGTTGCCCGGCCCGCACGGAACCACTGGTGACGTCCCGATGAGAGAGGTGGCAGTACCAGTAGTCGAATCCGCCTGATCTCAGCACAAGGTAGGTGCCGAAGCTGGGATCCTGTCCGGCGCGGACGGAACCGTTGAGTACGGCGACACAGGGCGTACCGGTCCGGGCGGCGTAGTCTGCGCCGGTGTGGTAGCCCAGGCTCCAGTGGGGTCCTTGCTTGTGGTACGGGGTTGTCACTCCGTGTCCCGGCACTGGAGAGGAGACGCGCGCACCCGTCGTTGGGACGCGGAGCCGGTCCCAGGACTGCTTGCCGGGTGTGCCGTCGGCGTCACTTCCCGAGAGGCCGATCTTGCGCTGCCAAGCGGCGTAGGACTGGCGGTCGGTGTCGGTCCACTCGGGGCCCGGGCCCGTCTGGTACTGCCCGCACCCTTCCTCGACGAGACGCTTCCCCATTGCAGTGATAATCGGACTGCGTTGGCCTTTGTGGAAGAACGCCGCTCCAGGGAACGGCTCATGGGCAGGCATGACTCTCTCCTCAGTAGGGAGGCTCAAGGTGCGGATTTGCCTGCTGGACCCGTGAGATGCGGCAATGAAACCCGATTCCCGCTGTATAGGTATAGGCAGGTTCGCGTCACTTCTCACCCCGGTGAGCCATCCACAGTGAACCCGGCCTGGGCGCCGAGTTTCGCCAGGTAGGAGCAGCCGGGGAATTCATCCGCATCCGAGCCGGTGAAGTCGATTAATCGTTGCCAGGCGGCGTAGGCGGACTTCGTCTGCGGGCCGAAAAAGACCGTGGCTCCTGCAGGGATACGGAAACCAGCTCCGATCGGTGCACTCGGCACGGTTTTGACGTCGCTGTTCGTCTTGTCGAACCGCACACTGGAAAGGGAGACCATCGCGCTCCTCCCCAGCTTGGAGGCGATCCCGCTCGGCCTTCGCACAGCGCCCCCACGCAGGGGCACTCCGCGTGGGATTTTCCTTCTCCGGGCTGCCGCTACGCTCCCATCCATCGTGCGCCTGTGGGACATGTCCCGCAAACGGAGCAACGTACGGAGTGATCCACTGCCCTTCCACTTCCGGGACAGCACCAATCGAGAATGCGAGCAAATGGTGGGCACAGGGTCGGCTGGCAAATAAGTCGTCGTCGTCCCACTGACCGAGGTGTTCAATATTTCGGGCTGTGGTCCACTTCGTGTGGTCGCTTACAAAGGGTGGCTGTTGGTCTTCGCCCAATGGTAATTTTAGGGGTCGTAGGCGGTCAGTGCGCGCATGACTGGCTGGCCGCGCATGAAGCTAGCTCCCCTCATCAGGCCCCTTGGAATCGATCATCTAAGGGCTGTCCCGTAATGATCTTTTGGTCAGGGGTGTGAGGCGTCCGCCTCAGCGGCATCGGGCTTGATGCCCTCGCGTGCCGCGTATCGCAGGCGCATGCAGGCATGGGGAGAGGCCGTGTGGGCGGGACACCGGTGCGAGAATTTTCTGCGGGGCATGGTGAAGCGGGCGCTGGCGGGAGATGAGCCGCAACCGTGGTGGATACCGCGGCGCGTGCTGACCGTGGTGTCGGCCGATGTCGACGGCACTGCCGGTGTCGGGGCGATCTGGCTCCTGTGGCGTCCGAAGTCGTCGCGGATGCGTGAGCACATTGCGCTTCTGGAGTGGTTCGGCGAGCAGTGGCGGTACGTCGGGGGCGGCAGTGGCCCCGGAGACGATCGCATCGACGTCGATGTGCTCGACGTTCGCAACGGAGCAGGCGTGCTCAGCCTCACCCGTCGCCTTGACCCTCCGCACTCCATCACCGCGGCCCCATGGATCAGTTGCGTCAAAGTGCGCCTCGGGCGGGATGTGAGTCACGTTCTCTTCGGTGTCCGCCGGATCGGGGTTCCCGAGCAGCGCAGTCTCATCGCTGTTTGGACGTCTCCCCGTATCAGCCGCGGCGTCCGTCCCGTGATTGTGGCCCTGGGGCGCGACGGCGTCGAACTCTCCCGGATTGGGCCCCATGACAGCCTCGACACTCACACCTGGGCGCGATTGAGAGAGGAGTTATAGCCAGCCTGCTTCCTGGTCTCTGTCGTGCTGGCTGTCCTGGCTGTTGCCTGTGGGTCACCCAGCGAGGGTGAGGTTGTGCTGGCGAGCGATCCCGAGCATGGCGTGCTGGACGCCGGCGTCTTTGAGGCGGCAGTCTCAGAGGATCTTCCAGGTCTTCATGCGGGTGAAGGTGTGATCGACCCGTGGACGGACCTTGCGGTGGGAGGAGTTGTGTTCCTCTTTCCAGGCCGTGAGGTCGCCCTGACCTGGTTCAATTCGGTGCGGGGTGATCAGGCCGGTGCCTCGGTAGCCGCCGTCGGCTATCACCGTGGTGCGGCCGACAGCTGCCTTGGCGCCGGACAGTTCCCCAGCCTTGCAGTCGTTGCAGTTGCCGGGGACTGGCTTGCCGACGGCGACGACGAGACGGGTGTCGGCGTCGATGACGACCTGGTCGTTCGTGGAGTACCGATAGTTCTTCGACCGCACGGCGACCGTGTGATCACGGGTGGGGATCAGGGTGCCGTCCACGATCAGCACGGCTTCCTTGCGGGACCGCTTGCGTTGTCGCAGGGCGAGTAGCGGCCCGAGATGCTCGACGATCCGGGCGGCAGCAGACTTTGACACCCCGAACAAGGGGACGAGCTGCCGCAGCGTCAGGTTCGTCCGCCAGTACGCGGTGCCCAGCAGAACCCGGTCCTGCAGCGGCAGGCTCCACGGCCTGCGCTGGCAGGTCGGGGCCACACCTTCGCGGCGTAGCGTGGTGACCAATGTGCCGAACTGCTGTGGGCTCAATCCAGGGAACGGGGCCATCCAAGTCAGCTCCGACGCCCCGTAACCGCTGGTGGGGTGCCATGATCTTGCCGTGCCTGGTGTGATCACACAGCCCTTGGCCTCGCCGTTTCGGTCGGGTACGGCGAGTGTTGAGGCGGCAACGCGAAAGTGCCTTCCTGACCTGGGACGATGAACCTTGCTGAGGGGTTCTGTCGGTCCAGGCGGAGGGCACTTTCTACGTGCAGGGTATCGGGTTGCGTCCCAAGATCCAGGTCAGTGCCGACGGCTCGGAAGTGGTCGGTCATGCCGGGGCACGGCTGCTGGCGGATCTCGCCGATGCCACCGGTCTGACCGCCGCGTGCTCCGCCGCGCTCAGACCCTTCGGCCGCGCGGAACCGGTCACGATCCGGGCTGGATCGCCACCGACCTGGCGGTGATGCTCGCCGACGGCGGTGAGGCCAGGTACGGTCAGTTACCCCGGGAGGGACATAGCTTTCTGCATCAGGGGGTCGGCGACCGGCGTACTGCGCCACCTCGACCGACTGGTGAGCGCCTTCCCTGCCCGGCAGCACCTGCGCGCCGCGGCAGCCGACGACCTGGCCCAGCTCCTGTTCCGGCCGCTACGCGCGCGGACATGCCGTTCTGACAGGCACACCGCGAACTGCCGTCGTCCGATGCCCTGTCGGCCTGCCTGGAGGGGCATCGCGCCGGGCTGTCCCCCGAACGGGCGAACTGCCGCTGCGCACCCTGCTGGCCGCCCTCGACCTGCAGGGCGGCCCGCCGCCGCCAGCCCTGTGGCACCGTACGGCCGCCCGTCGGGCCGCCGACGCCCACTTCACCAGAATCCGGCGCCAGCAGCGGATCCTGCTGGAGACTCTGCCCAGCGCCCACACCTACCTGCACCGCCCCCACACCCGCCCGCCGTCCTCACCAGCGCCTGATCACAGCCCGACAAGACGTGGGCCGACAAGACGGAGCGACACCCGACGGGCATACGGCCCATTCGACCTGGACAGTCCCCTGAAAGGGCCCCGGACTCCCCGCCCGGACGGGGGACGTGTGCGTGTGTCGCTCACCGTGCCGCAGCGCGCCACCCTGATGATCCGCTCGTGTTCTCGCTACAGACCCTGCGTACCCGCGGCCTCCTCAGCCTCGCCGCCACGGCCGCCCTCGCCGTCCCGTCCGTCCTCTTGGCTCCGCCGGCCTCCGCCGCCGTGTCCAACGGCGGCGTCGAGACCGGCACCCTGACCGGCTGGACCTCGGCCGGCGCCGCCGCCGTGGTCGGCTCCGGCGCGCACAGCAGCACGTACGCCGCACGCGTCGGAGGAACCAGCCACGCCAAGGGCGACTCCACCCTCCGCCTGGTCAGCCACTACGGCGACCACCGGGGCGCCCCCACCTTCGCTCGCTTCGACGACGTCCAGCTCACCGCCGCGCCCGCTCTGACACAGATCGACACGGACCCCTTCACCAACAGCACCAGCCAGCACGCCACCGTGGTGGAGCCCGACACCTTCGCCTCCGGCAACACCGTCATCGCGGTCGCCCAGAACGGCCGCTTCTTCAACGGCGGCGCCTCCGGCCTCGGCTGGGCCCGGTCGGCCGACGGCGGAGTCACCTGGACCCACGGCACCATCCCCGGCATCACCGTCTACCAGGGCGGCGCCTTCTCCCGGGTCTCCGACCCGTCGGTCGTCTACGACGCCCGGCACGCCACCTGGCTCGTCGCCGGACTGCCCCTCAACTCGACCTCCAGCGGCGTCACCGGCGCCGGAGTCACCGTCAGCCGCTCCACCACGGGCGGCGTGAGCTGGCAGAACCCCGTCAGAGCGGTCGGGTTCAACGGACCGAACTACGACAAGCCGTGGATCACCTGCGACAACACCCCCACCAGCCCGTTCTACGGGCGCTGCTACATCGAGGTCGACAACGTCTCCTCCGGCAACCGCATCCTGATGAGCACCTCCACCGACGGCGGACTGACCTGGTCGGCGCCGGTCGCTCCGTCCGGCTCACCCAGCGGCCTCGCCGGACAGCCGCTCGTCCAGTCCAACGGCAAGGTCGTCGTTCCCTACTCGGCCAACGGAAGCGCCATCCGCGCCTTCAACTCCACCAACGGAGGGGCCTCCTGGAGCAGCACCTCGTTCGTCCACTCCGTCCAGGCCCACACCGTCGCCGGCGGCCTGCGGGCGCCCAGGGGAATCGCCTCAGCGGAGGTCAGCGGCGATAACCGGATCTTCGTCGCGTGGCACGACTGCCGCTTCCGCGCGAACTGCACGGCCAACGACATCGTCTACTCCACCTCGACCGACGGCGTCACCTGGTCCGGAGTGACCCGGGTCCCGATCGACTCCACCACCAGCGGCGTCGACCACTTCCTCCCCGGCCTCGGCGTCGACCGCACCACATCCGGTACAACCACCCGGATCGGGCTGCACTACTACTTCTACCCGTCCGCCAACTGCACCTCGACCACCTGCCGCCTCCAGGTCGGCTACATCTCCTCCGCCAACCGGGGCGCCACCTGGACCACCGCCACCGCGCTGACCGGGCCGTTCCCGCTCTCACAGATCGCGAACACCAACCAGGGCCGCATGGTCGGCGACTACATCTCCACCTCGATCGTCGGCGGCCGGGCCGTCTCCGCGTTCCCGATCGGCAGGGCCCCCACCACCGGCCAGGCCTTCGACGAGGCCCTGTACACCGCCGGCCCGCTCACCGTGGGCTGAACCGGCCCGGACGCCCCTGACCGGGCCAATCCCGAAGGCGCCGCTAGTCGGTGCCTTCGGACGCCCGCAGGATCTGTTCCGCCGCCAGTGTCGCAGTCAACCTGCTGTCCATGACGTGCTGTTCGAGGCCGGGGCGGCTTCGCGTACCGCGGTGTTCGCGTGCAGGCGGCCCAGGAGTTCGTCGCGGACCATCGACCAGGTCCAGTCGACCTGCTGGCTTCGCCGTTTCGGTCGGGTACGGCGAGTGTTGAGGCGGCAACGCGAAAGTGCCTTCCTGACCTGGGACGATGAACCTTGCTGAGGGGTTCTGTCGGCCCAGGCGGAGGGCACCTTCTACGTGCAGGGTATCGGGTTGCATCCCAAGATCCAGGTCAGTGCCGATGGTTCGGGGGTAGTCGGTCATGCCGGGGCACGGCTGCTGGCGGATCTCGCCGATGCCACCGGTCTGACCGCCGCGTGCTCCGCCGCGCTCAGACCCTTCGGCCGCGCGGAATCGGTCACGATCCGGGCCGGATCGCCACCGACCTGGCGGTGATGCTCGCCGACGGCGGTGAGGCGGCCATCTCGGACCTGGCCGTGCTACGGACCAGGCAGCAGTCTTCGGCCCTGTCGCCTCGACGCCGACGGCCTGGAGGCTGCTCGCCGATGTTGATGACACTGTGCTGGCCTCGCTGACTTGTGCCCGCGCCCAGGCCCGGGAGGTCGCCTGGCTGAAGGCCGCCGAGCGCGGTGAGGGCATACCCGCGGCCCGGGCCGCGGGACGCATGCTGCCCGGTCTGGTCCTGGACCTCGATGCCACGCTGATCACCTGCCACCCCGAGAAACAGCAGGCCGCACCCCACCTGCAAGGGCGGCTTCGGCTACCACCCGCTGCTGTGCTTCCTGGCCAACACCGGCGAAGCACTGTCCGGCCGGCTGCGGCCCGGGAACGCCGGTGCCAACACCGCGAGCGACCACATCACGGTGCTCGACCAGGCACTCGCCCAGATCTCCGACGCGCACCGCTACGGCACCGACATGCTCATCCGCGCCGACAGCGCCGGATCCGCGAAGACATTCCTCGCCCACGTCCACGACCTGCGTAAACGAGGAATCGGTACCTACTTTTCGGTCGGGTACGCCATCACCGGGCCGGTCCGTCGCGCCATTCGGGCCATGCCCGACCGCCTCTGGCATCCCGCCCTGGACCAGGACGGGACACTGCGTGACGGCGCCGAGGTCGCCGAGCTGACCGGCATAGTGGCGGCTCCGCACAGTGCCTGGAGGTCCGTCACCGCGGCCATGCATGCGTCGAGGACCACATCCGATGCGGCAGGACCACCGGCTTCGGCCGCTTTCCCTCGCGCGACTTCAACGTCAATGCCGCGTGGCTGGAACTCAGCCTCGCAGCGATCGAGCTGCTGGCCTGGATGCGCGTCCTCCTGTTGGACGGTGAACTCGCGACGGCCGAGCCGAAGAAGCTCCGCTACCGGCTGCTGCACGTCGCCGCACGCCTCACGCGCGGCGGCCGGCGCCTGCACTTGCGGATATCGGCGACCTGGGCTTGGAGACACGAACTCGCCACGGCTTTCCACCGCCTCACCGCACTGCCCCGTCCCACTGGCTGACCGGCAAACCCCTGCCCACCCACGACCCGAAAGACTTGGAGAACCCGGCCACCGCGCCGGGCTCCGCCATGACCAAGCAGCGAAAACACTTCCCCCACCCGGCAGCTGGCGATCAACGACTCCTCATCGCCCCAACCGAAACGGCGAGGTTAGAGCTCCTAACAACATGATCTTCGGCGTGGTTGGATCACTCCCAGACTGATGACCAGGGGGTGCGGGGCGACGCGGCCGGAGCCGTGGGAGGTCGACGACGAACCGTGGGCGATGATCGAGCCGCTGCTGCCCAGGGTCGAGCGCCGGACCCGGCATCCCGGACGCAAGCGGCATCCTGACCGGCGGCAACCACAACGACGTCACCCGGCTGATCCCGCTCCTGCAAGCCGTACCGCCCGTGCGGGGCATGCGCGGCCGGCCCCGGCGCCGCCCGGACGTGGTGCTGGGCGACCGCGACTACGACCACGACAAGTACCGTCGTCTGGTCCGGGACCTCTGCGTGAAGCCGCTGATCGCCCGCCGCGGCACCGAGCACGGCTCCGGCCTGGACACCCAACGCTGGGTCGTGGAGCGCGCTTTCGCCCATCTGCACTGGTTCCGCCGACTGCGGATCCGCTGGGAGATCCGCGACGACGTCCACGAAGCCTTCCTCGTTCAGGGATGCGCACTGATCTGCTGGAGAAGACTCCGCACCACGATGGGCCTTTGAGACAGCGCTGCGGGGGGTCAGGGCCCAGCGGCCCCCTCCGCCAGATCCTTGATCGCGTTGAGGCGGTGTTCCCACTGGGTGGCGAGGGTGTCCATCCACCGCGTCGTCCGCCTCAGTGGTTGCAGGTCGGCTTCATAGCGGACCTCGCGTCCGACCCGGTGGGCGCGTACCAGTCCTGCGCGGTCGAGGACGGCCAGGTGTTTGGCCACCGCTTGGCGGGTGATGGGGAGGCTTGCCGCCAGGGACGTCGAGGTCGCGCCGCCTTCGCGGGCAAGGACGGCCAGGACCTCTCGGCGGATCGGTTCGGCCAGGGCCACCAGGACGTCATCGGGAGCCTGTTCGCCCTCGTTGGTGCGGGTCATGCCGTGGCCTGTTCGCAGTCCGCGCGCAGTTGGTCGAGCTTGCCAGGCCAGTTCTGACCGTTGGCGCGGTGCCGGCCGATGACCTCCTCTGCGGGCAGCCCGAGGTGCGCAAAGCCGCTTTCGACCATGGTGAGCCGGGTGCCTCCTGTGGAGTCGTCTTCGGTCAGGGTGAACTCGACCAGAGTGGCGTTCGAGTCGTCCGGTTCCTCGCCTGCGGCGCCTTGAGACCACCGCCAGGACAGGAGGCGCGGAGGCTCGACTGTCTGGATACGGGCGGGAATGACGCCGTGGATGCCGTGGTCGAAGACCAAGAGGCCGCCGGGGCGCAGGTCGATCTTGACCGGCTCTCCATTGCCGAACCAGCGGCCGAGGAAAGCGGGCTCGCTCAGCACGGACCAGACCCGTTCCCTGGACGCATTGATCAGGATGGCGCGTTCGATCGTGTTGGGGATCACTGCAACCTCATCTCATCCGGATGCGCTACCCAAAGGTTGCACATCCGGAGGCGCATGAGCAACCAATTGGTTGCACATGAGGTAAGTGGCCGCATGGATCCCGCCAACCTTCGAGCACCCGCTACGTACTCATTCCGTTAGGAGTTCTAGGCTGGCGCGGTGACTGATGAGCCGGAGCGGGTGCAGCTGTCGGGAGTGTCGGCCACGGCGGTGGGAGTGGCCAGGGTGCGGGCGCTGGAGACCGAGCGGGAGAACGCGCTGTTCCGCGACCCACTGGCACAGGCCTTCGCCACCGCCGGCGGCCTGTGGCCCTCCTCGCCGCCGCTGCCCGATGACGAGGCCGCGCGACGCCGCCGGCTGGCCGTGTCGTTCTCCATCGTCATCAGGACGAAGTTCCTCGACGACGTGTTGCAGCAGGCCTCCGCGTCCGGTGTCCGGCAGGTCGTGCTGCTCGGCGCCGGCATGGACAGCCGGGCCTTCCGGATGGACTGGCCCGAGGGCACGCGGCTGTTCGAGGTCGACACCGCCGCGCCACTGGACTTCAAGGCTTCGGTGCTGCGCCAGGAGCGGGCCGTCGCACGCTGCGAGCGGATCACCGTCGCGGTGGATCTGCGTGAGGACTGGCCAGGCGCGCTGGCCGCCGCAGGGCACGACCCGGCGGTGCCGACCGTGTGGATCGCCGAAGGACTGCTGATCTATCTGCCCGAGGACGCGGTAGAGCTGCTGCTGGCCCGGATCAGCGCGCAGTCGGCGGCAGGCAGCCGGATGGGGCTGACGTTGGGCTCGCGCGGTGTGATCGAGCGCTTCGGCGCGAACGCCGGGCCGGGATCGGCGGCGTCCATGTGGGTCTCGGAGATGCCCGACGACCCGGTGGGCTGGCTGGCCGGGCACGGCTGGGAGGCCAGCTGCCACACCCTGCACGAACGCGCCGCCGCCTACGGCCGCCCGATCAGAACCCCGCCACAGCGCGAGGAGGGGCCCGGCGGACTGATCTCGGCGGTCCGCCGGTAGAGCGCCTCCTGGTCCCCTGGATGATCGATTTCTAGTGCGCCTGATGAGTGGAGCCAGGTTCATGCGCGGCCAGCCAGTCATGCGCGCGCTGACCGCCTACGACCGCTGAAGTCCGCCCGAAAACCGCCTGGCTGGACGGTGGTTGAAGTCGCCGGGCACCACCCCGTGCACAGCTGCCGCGGGCGTGGCCGACAACAGCGGAGCGCCCGTGGCAGCGGCGATCAGAAGCGCCCCGCTCTCCAATCGCCGGGAGAACCGGGTCTGTTCACCATGAACTTGCCCCCCTCCCACACGACGCATCTGGCGTGTGCCGCATCAAGGCATCGCATGTCGAACCCGCGAAGCCTCCGCAGCCGAGTGCCTGGCGGCCTTCGGCTCACCACCTGCCCCCGGAGCGGTCCGAGCCCACGAAGGGCCCCAAGACGACCGTAGGCGCGGGGCATTGCGGCCCTTCCCCAGTACAGGGAGCGGCACGGGCTCGGTGGAGATCCCCAGTCCCATGTGTAGGAGCGGCTGGAATACGGCACCGATGTGAAACTCGGGGTGTGGCTGTCCAACACCGAGAGCCGACGCGGAAGCTGACCGCCGACAGGCTCGCCGCGCTCACCAGCCTCGGACTCGACTGGGCCGCGTAGCGGGGAGAGGACGGAGCGGCGCTGGCGGGCCCGAAACGCTGTGTCCCGGGCCCGCCGGGCTGTTCCGGGCCGCCGCCGCGCCGGATCTCACGGCGCACTATCGGACGTGTGTGTTATGCGGTCGATACCTGCGGCTCGGGGCGGCGGCGTGCGCCGCCTGCAAGGAAACCCCGCGACACCGACCGACTCCCCTCCCCCGGTCACCGAGCCGGACCCGTCCGCGCTGGTCTGCCCTGGCGAACATGGGGGGCCGTGCGCAGCGTGCCAGCACCAGCCCACCGGTACGGGCGGGGCGGGCTGCCGTTGTGCAGGCGGTGCCTCAACCCCCTACGGGAACAGTGGGGCACGGCGATGCGGCAGGCCGATGAGGACATCGTCCGGGATGTGATCCACCGGTTCCCCTTGCTCGACCGCTACGGCCGCAGGGCTGGCTGCCGCGCTACGGGAAAGTCCTCGCCCTTCTGATGGCGACGCTGGACATCACCCTGTCCCCGTACGTCCAGGCGGCCGTGTCCGGCGAGACAACGCTCCACCTGAGTGGCCCACTGGCCGGCTCCGCATCGGTCGACGTCTATGTGATGCTGCCGTTCCTCACCCTGCCCTGGCCGCTCATCGTGTGGCTGATGCGGACCCCGCGCGTCGGTGGGGTGGCCGTACGCACCGGCTCACGGTGCGTGCCGCGCGAGCCATGGTCCTCTGCGCCGACCTGCTGGACAATCCCGCCGCCGCACGCGGCCCGCTGTTGCGTCGCCTCGACCGACTGTGCCGCCTGATCGAGAGGGACACACTGCACGCGCACCGACCGTGGGCGAGCGGTACGCCGAGGGTCGGGGCGGCGCGTTGTTACCCGAGGAGAACCTGCGGAACGTCGAGCCGCTGTCCTTGGCCCAGGAGACGCTACGGCTGTCCGTACGGCTCTCGCTGGCCTCCCTCGGCGCCCTCGGCGGGATGCTGGCGGTGTATCCCCTGCTTACACACTTCGGGGTGCCCGACGGCCTGCGCGGGTGGTGCTACGGCGTCGCCGGGCTCGTCCCCTCGCTTCTGATCGCGGGCCCGCGCCAGGTGCTCGCGTTCCTCAACGTGCTGCCATGAAGCAGCCTTGGGGCAGGTGGGGAGCCGGAGCAGCGTGTTCCGCCGATCCATACCGGACCACGCCGACGACGAACTCGCCCTCGTCCGCCAGTCCTTGGAGCCGCTCGATCAGCGCACGACGACCCTTCTGGGCCTCGTACGCGATGCCGGCACCGACCGCGACGTCACCGACCGCGCCACCGTCCTGCGCGCCCAGATCGACATCACCGGCCTCGCCTGGCTCATCCCGCTCCTGGAGATCGCCCCCCAGCTGCCGGCTCCTGCAACAACCGCGCAGCATGACGCCAGGTCACCGGTCCCTTGTCGGAGCTGCGTTGTCAGTGGTGGGCGATACGTTCGAGGTCTTGGAACCGCTGTTGCACGACAGGAGTGGACGATGACCGAGAGCAGTGTGCTGCCCGCGCTCAGGGTGGTGCTGACGGACGTCAACGAGCGTGTGGTGGAGGCGTGGCGCGCCGCGTTCGCCGACACCCCCGGCATCGAGATCCGCAAGGGCTCGATCCTCGACGAGGACGTCGACGCCTGGGTCACCCCCACGAACTCCCGGGGCCGGATGGACGGCGGGGTCGACGCCGTCATCAAGCGGTATCTGGGGTCCGGCATCCAGGTGCGCGTCCAGCGGGCGATCCGCGACCGGTTCGCCGGACCCATGCCCGTGGGCAGCGCGGTCTGCGTCCCGTCCGGCGCAACCATCCCCCGGTACCTGATATCGACGCCGACGATGGTGCGGTCCTCGCAGAACGTGAGCGCCACGCTGAACGTGGCACTGGCGTGCGCGGCCGCTTTCCAGGCCGTCCACCGGCAGAACCGGAAGAAGCCGGGCAGTATCCGGTCCGTGGCGCTGGTCGGGATGGGAGCGCAGACCGGCCAGGTGCCGGCCCGTGTGTGCGCCAATCTGATGTGGACCGGCTACACGCTCTTCCACGACCACTGGTTCGAGGACGACGACGAGCTGCGGTCCACGATCATCTCCCAGCTTCATGGGATCGAGAATGCGCCTGTCGACCGGCGGGTGCGCATCGTGCCGCCGGCGGCCGTCACGCCCGTCGCTCCCGCGCCGGCGGCCGGAACTGCCGCTCCCGCTTCCTCCACCGCCCCCTCCTCACCTGCTGCCACGACGAGCGAAAGCGCCTCCGCCATGACCGGACCGACGACCGGCGTCCCGGCTTCGGGCCAGCCGCTGCAGCCTCATCCCGATGCGAACGACCCCCTCGCCCTGACCGAGCTCTTCGACGGCGGCGGGGAGGCCTGGCTCCCGCTGCTGAAGCCGGTCATCGAGGCGCAGCCGGACGCCGCGCGGTTCATCGGGAAGGACCGTAGCCACGAGGTGGTCCCGGTCCGCGAGCTGACGTTCCAGGCGCTCAAGCCGAACCCGCCGCACAAGTGGAAGGTCGTGGTCTTCGGTCAGAACCCGTACCCGCGACCGGAGAGCGCCACGGGCATAGCCATGTTCGACAACACCTTCAGCGACTGGAAGGACAGCCAGTTCGGTCGGGTCGTCAGCATCCGGTGCCTCATCAAGGCGGCGGCGATGTGGAAGTACGGCATCGCCAAGAAGACCCCGATCGCCGACGTGCGGGCGCTGCTGAAGGAGCGGGACACGGTCCAGCCGCCGGAGTGGTTCCAGGCGATGCTGACGCAGGGCGTGCTCCTGCTGAACGCGTCGCTGACCGCGAGCGGCGACGGGGCGATGGGTGCCGACCAGCACACGGCCTTCTGGCGGCCGGTCGCCGAGCGGATCGTCGAGGAGATCCTCAAGGCCAAGCAGGACGCGACCGAGGAGGACCGCGGGGTCGTGTTCGCGTGGTGGGGGGCGCACGCCCGCAGCCTGAAGCGGGTCGTCCTGCGGCTCCAGCAGAAGTACCCGGACGTCGAAGTCCGGCACCTCGACCACGCGAATCCGGCGGCACAGGGCGACATCTTCTGCGAAGGCGACCACTTCGCCCAGGTCAACGACGCCCTGACCTCGCTGGGCGCCGACCGCATCGACTGGCTGCCGAGCACGGGGTGGAACGTGCCGGCGGCTGGCGTGGGCGGTGTGGACGGAGGTGTCTCGGCGCGCATGGGCGCTTTCATCGAGTCGACCATGAACCTGCACCAGCTGTACCTGGAGCGCCTCACCAGCGTCAAGGACGAGGGCCTTGTCCTGCCCACGATCACCGGTGTCTTCGACACCCCGCTGATGGACTTCCAGGACGCCGTCGCCCCGGTCTCCGCGGCACTGTCCGGGCTCGCCGGGCACATCCGGCGCTCCCACGACTTCGGCAAGCAGCGTGCGGACCAGGCGGCCGGCGGCGGCCTGTCCGCCGACGCGATCGCCGCGCTCCACCTCTACACCTGTGAGTCAGCCTTCTACCGCGAGATCAACAGCGTTCTGCGCTCCCCCGACCGCACCAGGGTCACGCCCTACCTGCCTTACCTGCGGCTGCTGTTCTCGGCGGTCTCGGAGCTGCCGGCCTACACGCAGCCGTTGTGGCGCGGGGTGTCACTGGACCTTCGGGCGCAGTACCCGGTGGGCCGGACGGTGACCTGGTGGGGCGTCTCCTCGTGTACCTCCGAGCTGAAGGTGGCCAGGGCGTTCTTGGGCAGTCGCGGCAAGCGGACCCTCTTCGAGGTGACGCCGGCCCGGGCGGTCGGGATCAAGAGATTCTCCGCCTTCACCGGTGAGGAGGAATACATCCTTACGCCGGGTACCCAGCTCAAGGTGACGGAGGTGAAGAGCGAGCCCCGCGGGCTGTGCACGGTCCGGCTGAGTGAGGTCACGGACGGCGTTCCCGTGGTGTCCTGAACCGCCCCTGTTCCTCCGTGCGCGCCAGCGGGCGTACCACTTGCGGGGGCAGCGTTCCGATGTGCTGCCCTGCTGGTTGGCGCTCCTGGACTCGGCGGCCGCGTTCACCGGGAGCCCAGGGATCTCAGGGCTCCCGCGTGAGCGGCTGTATGTGACGTCAGCGTGCGAACTTTTCGATGGCCTCCGGGGTGACGGGGGTAAAGAAGTTGACGAGGTTGCCGTCAGGGTCGCGGAACAGCAGCGACCGGTTACCCCAGGGCATCGTGGTGGGCTCGTTGACGAAGTCGGTGACGAAGCCGGTCAGGTTCTGGTGAACGCGGTCCACGTCGTCGACGAGGAACTCGGTGATCACGCTGTGGTTGTCCGCCGGGCGGGCAGAGCCCGGCGCGAACAGCGGGACGGTGCGGGTGCTGGCGATCGCGAGGGTGGCGCCCGCGGTCTTGAGTTCGGCGAAGTCCTCGGTGGCCCGTATCGCCTGCGTCCCTGTGGCTCGCTCGTAGAACTCGACGAGGCGTGCGACGTCGCTGGTGATGATGCGGATCGAGACGAAGTCCATGGGAATCTCCTTGGCTCTGCTGGAAGGCGTGCACGTCGCAGGCTAGGAGAAATAGTGGACAGAATCGGTCCTGTATTCGCGCTAGTCTGCGAACATGCCTCGACCCACCGGCCGCGTGCTGACACTCCTGGAGCTGCTGCAGTCGGGCGGCACCCGGACTGTGGCCGAGCTCGCCGACCGTCTCGGCGTCGAAGGGCGCACTGTGCGGCGGTATGTGGACCAGCTGATCGACCTGGACGTGCCCGTGGAGTCGGTGCGCGGCCGCTACGGCGGGTACCGGCTGGCTCCCGGGTACCGCCTGCCTCCGCTCATGCTCAGCGACGACGAGGCGCTGGCCGTGCTGCTAGGCCTGGTCGCCGGCCGCCGAGCAGGGCTGACGACGACGGAGCGCACGGCAAACGAGACGGCGTCGGCGAAGATCCGACGGGTGCTGCCCAAGCACATCGCCCGCCGGCTCGACACCCTCCTGGAAGCTCTCGCCTTCACGGATCAGCCCGGCGAGTTGGACCACCCCGACGCCGGCGTCCTGCTCACCATCGCCGATGCGGTGCGCCACCGTCGGCCGGTCTCGATCCGCTACACCGACCGCGACGGACGGCGCAGCGAACGCACACTGCACGCGTACGGGATCGTCGCCCATGCGGGCCGGTGGTACGTCACGGGCAAGGACGCCCAGATCGGCGAGGACCGAACCTTCCGGCTCGATCGCATCGCAGACGCGCGGACCCTGCCCGGCTCATTCGAAGCGCCCGTGGGTCCCGGTCCGGCACAGCGCGTGTTGTCAGCGTTCGCCACGGCCGAGTACCGGCATGAGGTGACCTTGCGGATCCACGGGACGGTCGAGCAGATCCGCGCCCACCTCCCCGCCAGCATCGCGAGCCTGGAAGAGCACGAGCCCGCGGCAGGCCAGGACCGGGCGACCGAGCGCTGGCTGCGCGTCGAGCTGCGGGCGGACCGGCTCGATTGGCTGCCTCCGGTACTCGCCTCACTCGACCGGCCGTTCGTCATCGAGCGCCCCGACGAACTGCGAGACCTCGTCATCGCGCTCGCCGATCGCCTCACGTCCTGCGCCCGCCAAACCTGACGGCGACGGAACCAATGTCATGAGACGGCACAACTAGAGTCTGCGGCAGCCCCGAGGCAGCTGTGGCGTTGCCAGCGCCGGCGGCGTACTGCCACCACCACAGTGCTCCCTCGGGCTTCTCGGCAAGGTTCAGCAGGCAGCCGAGGTGCAGAACGCCGACGAGGTCGCCGGCGATGCCGGCCAAGTGCTCCGCCGCCTGCGTGCTGCGCAGGAGCTCACAGGACAGCGCCTCCAGGCAGGTTCGGCGTACTCCAGACGGGTGGGGTCATGGCCCTGTGGTGCGGGCCGGGCGCCGAACATGAGGGTGGCGGTGACGTTGCGGACGATCTCCTGCTTCAGGTCTTCGAGTTCGTCGTCGGTGGCCGTGTCGGGGATGGCCGCCTGGTCGAGGATCCTGTCGATGTGGCGCGGCACGTCTACTCCTTCTCCTCGTCGCCACTCAGGTCGATACCGAGCTTGGCGGCGATGCGCCGGTTCCTGCGCACCGTCTGCTCGTGGATGCCCATGATCTCGGCGACCTGCTTCACCGGGTAGCCCAGAGCGAACAGCAGGTGATCACGTTGAACTGGCGCTCCGGCAGCTGTCCGGTCGATGACCCGGTTCTGAGATCCGACGTGATCGCCTGCTGCTGGCCAAAACTTCGGAGGGCTGTATTCGTTCCTCAGCACGAACCCCCAAGAAACGGTTCACCCGCGGCGTAGCGGCGGGTGGACGGCGTCCCGAACCCACTGCGGAGGACCACACCATGCTGTCGACTGAGTACGTGCCGGGCGCTCCGAACTGGCTCGATTTGGGTGCCCCGGACACCGACACAGCCGCCGCCTTTTACACCGCCACCTTCGGCTGGGAATACGAGTCGGCGGGGCCGGAGGCGGGCGGTTACGGCTTCTTCAGGCAGGACGGCAAGACGGTCGCGGGCATCGGCCCGCTCACCGAAGAGGGCGCGAGCTCCTCCTGGACGGTGTATTTCCACACGCCAGACGCCGACGCCACCGCCAGGGCCGTAGAGCAGGGTGGAGGAACGGTCCGGGTTGCCCCGTCTGACGTCTTCTCCTTCGGGAGGCTGGGTCAGTTCACCGACCCCACCGGCGCGGACTTCGCTGTCTGGCAGCCAAGCGACGTGAATGGAGTCGAGCTCGTCAGTGAGCCCAACAGCCTGTCCTGGGTGGAGCTCTACACCACCGATGCTGCCGCAGCGAAGGCGTTCTACAGGTCGATCTTCTCCTGGCAGACAAATGATGTACAGATGAGCCCCGAGCTCACTTACACAGTCCTCACGCCGGCTGGCGGCGGCGAGGAGAACAGCCACGGCGGATTGATGCAGCTGCCCCAGGAGAACCTCGACGCCGGATCGACACCGGAGTGGCATCCGTACTTCGAAGTGGCCGACGTCGACGCCACGCTCGCCAGAGCCACCGAAGCCGGAGCCACCGTCATCATCCCGGCCGCCGACGCGGAAGGCATCGGCCGCTTCGCGATGTTCCTCGACCCCGCTGGTGCCGTCTTCGCCGTCATCAAGAGCACCGACCCAACAGGTAACTAGGCTGTCGCTCCACGGCCGGCGGCCCTCGCCGCTGCTCCACCCGTGGCATCAGATGCTCAATATCGTGGAACGGTCACCGTGACCGTTCCGAGCACCGGCGCGGGCACGACGCGATGTACGACGCGCTCAACTGCGGGAACGTCGAAGTGCCACGTTGCGACAGGTGCTGGCCGGGCTGCCGCAGCCCGAGGCCGCCGACGGCCGTCCGGTCCTGGTGGTGGACGTCACCCACTGGCTGCGGCCGGACGCGCTGACCAGTGCGGACCGCTTGTTCTGCCACGTCTACCGCCGCAGCGGACGTTCGTCGGACCAGTTCGTGCCCGGCTGGCCCCACTCGTTCATCGCCGCTCTGGAGTCGGCCGGGCCTCGTGGTGCCAGATCCTGGACGTGCTGCGGCTGGGGCCGGGCGTCCTTGGCGTGATCACCGCCAGTTGGTGGACGGGGTGCTGTGGCGACTGCGCGCGGGAGCCCCGTCGCGTGGCCTGCCCGAACGGTACGGCCCGTGGCAGACCGCCTACCGGCGCTTCGCCCAATGGGAGAAGGATGGCACCTGGGCCGCACTCCTGCGCGAGGTCCAGGTCCGCAACGACGCGGTGGAGACTGTGTAGCGGACGGTCTCTCAAAAAGGGGATCAGCCTGAGGTCGAATCGGATGATGTGGCAGCAGGTGATCGGCGGGAGGCGCTTGGCCGGTCCCGGGCGGGCTGACCGCCAAGATCCACCTGGCGGTCGACGGGTGGCGGCCACCCCGGCCCCTCGCGGTGCCGTCCGCGTCCGCCACGGGCACACCGCTGACGGGACCGCTTCCTGACACGCCTTGGAAAAAAGTTGTGGGCCGCTGTCGATCTGGCCACGTCCCGTTCGACGTCATGGTGTGCGGCGCTTCGCCACACAGTGACACGACAGGACTGACGAGGACACACGTGGATCAACTGCTGAGAGTCATGAACTTCAACGTCTCGAGTGACGGAATCGGTGCCGGGGAGTACCAGAGTCTCGAGCGGCCGTTCGGCCACGATCATCCCGAGAGGCTGTTCGCCTGGGCCGGCGCCACGGCGAGCTGGCCCATGCGCACGGATCCCGGGGGCAGCCGGGGCCTGGACGACTACTTCACGCGGGACTTCGCACGCAACATCGGTGCCGAGATCATGGGCCGCAACAAGTTCGGGCCCCAGCGCGGGCCCTGGCGCGATGACGAGTGGCGCGGCTGGTGGGGACAGGAGCCCCCGTTCCGCACGCCGGTGTTCGTCATGACCCACCACGAGCGTCCGTCGTTCACGCTCTCCGACACGACGTTCCACTTCGTCGACGGCGACCCGGCCACGGTCCTCGACCGGGCGCGGGAAGCGGCGCAGGGCAAGGACGTCCGACTCGGCGGCGGGGTCACCACCATCCGGCAGTTCCTTGATGCGGGGCTCGTCGACACCCTGCATGTGGCGGTCTCGCCGGTAAAGCTCGGGTCCGGACTACGCCTGTGGGAGTCCCCCGATGAGCTGAGCGACCGGTTTCATCTGGAGGTCGTGCCCAGCCCGAGCGGCGTGACGCACCACCTGTTCTGGCGGAGGTGAGGCGAGGGCAATCAAGTTCAGGCCACGGTGACGAGGGGGCGTCCGCCCCAGCGGATGCCCTTCTCGCTGTGGGTGCGGATCACATCCCGGACGGCGTCCTCATCGGCCTGCACCAGCAGGGCGATCACCGGCACATGGTTGCCGCCCGCCGACGCCAACAGCACCATCGCGCGCCGGTAGCACACCGAGTTGGTGCTGCCGCGGCGCACGATCTGCTGCCGCTCCTGCCCCCTGGTCGGTCAGTCTGCGTACGCGGACGGGCTCCGCCACCGCGCCTCCAGCGGTCGATCGGACGTCACCTCACATCCAACTGCAATGACCACCACCCTGGCCAACCTACGCGCTCACAGCACTAGCTGATCCATGCCGTCCTGCCGGTCCGCAGCAGGCGCGGCCGGCCACTGCGCCACCCCAAGCACCTGTACGCCGACCGCGGCTCATGACCACAAGGTCTACCGGGACAAGATCCGCTGGTTCCAGATCACCCCATACCTCGCCCGGCGCCACACCGGGCACGGCTCCCGCATGGGCGTGTACCGCTGGGTCGTGGAAAAACGATCACGCTGCCGCACTGGTTTCGCCGCCCGCGCATCCGCTGGCAGAGCCCCGACGACCTCCACCTCCACCACGCGTTCGTCACCCTCGGCAGCGCCGTCATCTGCCGGCGACGAGGCGGCGGGGTAGACAGGGTGAGGCAAGGCGAAGTGCGCGCACCGCATTTTGTTGAGAGTAAGGGCAGGCGATGCGCCGGAGCAGATGGCCTGCTCGATGCGTCGACACGCATACGGGGCAGTCGGGCGCGCGCAGCCTCACATCCGGGATTTCAGCACGTCGACCTCACAGCCCGGCGCGAAGGGGTCGAAGCCGTGCTCGATCAGCCAGCGAACCGCCAGCAGGCTTCGCAATGACCACCACGCGTGGATCACGTCGAGGTCGACGTCGATGCCGTAGCCGGCGATGACGTCGTCGAGGTGCTCCTCATGTCCCAGCGTGAAGGTGGCCAGGTCGTACAGGGCATCACCCTGGCCCGCCTCGGACCAGTCGATGACGCCCGTGACCTCGTCGCCGTCGACGAAGACATGCGCGATCTGCAGATCGCCGTGCGTGAACGCCGCGGTCCACGGCCGCAGCGCAGCCTCGGCGACCTGACGGCTGCGGGTGACCAGGCCGGCGGGCAGGACACCGTTCGTCACGAGCAGCTCACACTCGTCATCGAGTTCTGCCGCCAGCGCGACGATGCTCCGCCCGGCCCGGCCGGGCCGGGACGGCAGCGGCGCGTCGTGCAGCTTGCGGATGGCGGCGCCCGCCGCGGCCCACGTCGCCGACGCGCACAGTGGCACGCTCACAATGGGGGACGACGACTTCGACCTCATCCACGGGCGACCAGTATCCCGGAGATGACCGCCGACGTCGCCGGGATTTCGCGTGCGATTGCTACGTACGTGACCGTGGCTCTGACTGCGGAAGCCGTCTCGATGCGACCGTCGCAGTCACCATCCGAGAGAGTCTGCGATGCCGGCCTCTGATGTGGCCTGGGGGCTGGTGCATGTAGTCAAACGCACCCTGGGGAGGCGGAGGAGGAACTACGCAGGCACACAGCCCACCGCCTCCGCCAACCCCTGGCTCACACGAGACAGGTGTCAATCAGACACACAGGTTGCCGGTGCCGTTGTCACCGTTACAGCCATCGTCTTCGCCGTAACCGCCGGCAGGAGCGGACTGGACCGTCGTGGCCTTCATCGCGCTGTGAGGGACCGACGACCCGGCCACGGCGTATGCGGCCGTGGACGACCCGGTTGCGAGAGCGAGGCCGAGGAGAGCGCCGATCGCGAGTGCTCGTGACATTGATATCTCCAGACGAGTTGGGGGTGTTGCCTTCGTGTGGATCACTTTGCATGCCCCCGCCGCAGGCTTCATCTCGGACGCGGCCAATCGGGCGCAGCCAACGAGTGCCGGCCCGGACATCACGCCGAGACCGGCCGCGATGCCCGTGCGGCCGACCGCACCCAGCCCCGGCACGGACCCAGGAAGCGTCCCCGGCGAAGACGGTGCCGCGATCAGCGGCCCACCCGGGCGGCAAAGCCGCCGGTCTGGACATCACGCGGAATCCGGCCGCGATGCTCGTGAGGTCGGCCGCACACAGCGCCGCCAGGACCTCACGCTCGCTGTGTCACCGCCGGCCCCCCAGCCTGGGGCCGCGTGGGAGCGGGTGACACCACCCGCTGGTAGAGGTCGGTCATGCATTCCCCTACCGGGCCTGGCATTTCACGGAACTTGGGTCGAAGCCGTTTTCAACGAGCCATCACTGACAGTCCGCGGGGCCGCTCGCCTGCCTCCGGCGACCTCCAAGGGGGCGCAGCCCGATTTCCTTTGGTGTCGTGGGCAGTTGAGGACCTTCGCACGTCGCAGGGCTGCTTGCCCGCTGAGGGGAAGGCCAGTTCCACAGGAACTGGCCTTCGAGCGTGGCGCTTTACCGCCCAGCCAGAGTGCGAACGCATCCGATGGTGGCCTGGGCAGTCAGGCGCTGTCATCGCCGGGCGGCACGATGCCGCTGCAGTCGCATTGCGGGCCAATGGGGTCCGGACTGGGGAGGGGCTTGGGCTCGGGGAAGCAAGGACCGGGATCGCAGGGACTGGGGTCGGAGTGGGGCCTGGGATCGGGGTTGAGGTAGGGCCTGGCTTGCGGGATGCAGGGCGCGTAGTCCGCAGCGCCCTGGCTGGAGCCAAGACCGTAGCCGAGGCAGCTGTGACCACCGTGAGATTCGATCGTGATCGCGGTGCCGGTGTGTGCCGTCGCCGGGACCGCGAATGCACTGGCTGGCAGCAGCGCGCCTCCGATTGCCAGAGCGGCCACGGTGGCACTCAGCGCACGACGCTTTGTCCGGGGGCTGCGAGTCATGGGAATTCCTGCTCTTTTTGAGAAGGGATGGATCAGGGGGCATAGAGGAAGTCGGTGTCGATTTCGGGGGCCACGTCCCTGCCTCCCCTGAGCCCTTCTCCGTCCTCGTGCGACAAGTCGTTATCAAGATCAGTCCTCCAGCCGTATGGGTCGTCCGGCATGGGATCAGGGTTGGGGTTGCCAGGCATCATGTGCTGATTTTCGTCCGGGGCTACCGGCGGAGGGGCGTCCCATGGATGCGTTTGGTACTGGCTGAAGTCGTTCGGACCCGTGTAGTCCTGCCCCGCTACTGGCTCATGGGACTGGTCCTGGCTGTAGTCGTGGTCTGCGGGCGTGGACTGGTCCTTGCTGTAGTCGTGGTCGTCGGAGGGGAAATTCCCGCCTTCGCCGCCTCCCGCGCCTCCCTCACCTCCTGCGCCTTCCGCGCCGCCCCCTCCGCCGATGTCGGACTGGTCCCCGGGGGACGTGGGAATCGAGTCCTGGCTGGCGGGGTCGGTGTCACTGCTCTCGGTCCCGTCATCGTCGCCATTGGTGTCCTGTGCCGTCGGCAGGTCCCTTTGACCGGTGCCCGTGGTGGCGTGAGAACTGCTCATCGCCTGGGTGGCACTGCGGGGCATAGGCGTCGCGGAGTAATTAAGTCTCGGCTAACCATTCCGGACCATTTGTCGGTCTAGTGCTTCCCGACTCCCACGCATCGCTACCGATCTGTATGTTCATTCTCGATGCGCATTGACACCTGCTAAGAATCCTGACGTAGCGAAGAGGGCTCAGCACGTACCGGATATTCGTGTCTTGACAGGACTGCATACGAGTGCAATAGTTCACGGCCCGGATCAGCGGAGTAATCCAGGAAATGGGTCTGGAGCCGAGCACAGCCCGTACGAGCTGGGACGCGCTCCCGGATCACAGCCAGAGAGCTACTGAGGTTTTCGGTTCAGGATGACGATGTTGTACCAGGGGCCCGGCGCTGACAGGTCGGCTTGGCTTTGCATCGCGAGGCAGGTGAGGGCCAAGGCAGAGCGCGGCAGTCGCGATGGCAGGATGGCGGCATGGTGACGAATCAGCCGTGGGCGGGGCTTCACAGTGATCTGCTGGCGGCGAAGGCGTTGGTGTACGACCCGAGCGTCTTTGCCTGCTCGCTGCCAGTGCCCGAACCGGAGAGCGTCGAGTACGCGGCGTGCGGTTTCACGCTCGATGGCCGGTCGGTCCGGTTCCGCGCGGGCAAGACCACCCCGACGAAGGTGGGCCAGTTCGTCACCATGTGGCAGCGGTCCGCTGAGGGGCCGATCCGGCCTTTCGACGCTGACGACGGGGTGGACCTTTTCGTCATCAGCAGCCGTGGCGCCGACGGCTTCGGACAGTTCGTCTTCCCGCGCGAGGTGTTGTGCGAGCGCGACATCGTCTCCCGCAACGGCTGCGGCGGGAAGCGTGCATTTCGTGTGTACCCGCCGTGGGTGACCACGACCAACCGGCAGGCCCGCAGCACCCAGGCATGGCAGGTGGACTACTTCTTCCACCTGGGCGGGGACGGGCCTGCCGACCTGACGCGCGCCCACGCCCTCTATCACCCGTAGGTGCCCACTACTGCCGCGGCGTCCGACTGCTGGGCAGAATCAGTCCGGTTTCGGCGATGAATCCGTCGCGGAGGCCGGGTTGGTACTGCATCCGTTTCAAGCGGGTGCGGGCCAGCGTGGCGAGCTCGTCGAAGCTGCACGGGGCCAGGTTGCCCAGGCTGTTCTTCAGATGTCCCCACACGCCCTCGGCGGGGTTGCGGTTGGGCGCGTACGAGGGAAAGCGGAAGACCGTCAGCCAGCTTCGAGCCTCGATCAGCTCACGTATCGCGGCATCGACATGATGGGTGCAGTTGTCCCACACCAGCACGACACGCCCGCCAAGCTGCTGGTGAAATGCGTCCAGCAACGCGGCGAAGTCCTTCTCTTCGGAAACCCTTCCGCTCACCCTTGCGGCCATGGTGCACCAGCATCCGGAAGATGAGCCGGGTGCGTCGGCCCAGCCTGCGGCACACCAGGCCGACCAGCGCGATACGTCCCGAGCCGCCGACCCGGACGGTGACGCGGGGCGTGTGGCCACGCCGGGACCAGGTCCGTGCTGTCGGCGGCCGGAGCACCTGGCCCGACTCGTCGGCGAAATACAGCCACGCATCCTGGTCCCCCGCCGTCTTTCCACCCGAGGCCACGTCGCCTTCATCCAGGTGGCCACTGCATCGGGGTTACGCTCGGCGGCCCTGCGCTGCGGGAGCTGCACCGTGAAGCCCATCTGGTGCAGGATGCGACAGGGCTGCGCAGGGCTGAAGCGGACATGGAAGTGTCACGCGATCACCGTAGCCACCCGGGCCAGCGTCCACCGCTGGTCCTCCACCCAGCCGTGCGCGGCAGGCCCCTCTCCGGCTCCGCGGCCGGCCAGGCCCGCCAAGTGGGCTTCATCCGGGACGGCCGCCCGGCGGTCCTTGGGAACGCAGCGCCTCCACTCCGTCGTCCCGTCGGCGAGCGTGCCAGTCGTAGGTGTACCTGCGGGACACCCGTAATCGCTGCTCGACCTGCGACGGAGCTGCTCCTTCCATAAATAACTCGGCGACTTGGAAGCGTACTTGCTCTCGCTGAGCGCGCTGTTTGGCCGTCAGGCCGCCCCCATCGGGATACCGCATGACACCGGGATACACCCACCCCCGAGATCACCATCACCCCGAACCGAAACCCTCAGTAGCCGGGTCCCCATCTCCCAGCTCACCGCGCTCAAACGGCAGCACCACGACGAGGTCCAGCCCTTGCGGCAGGCCCTCGAAGCCGCCCAGAGCGAGAACCTTGAACTGAGACGCCGCCTCGGCCCCCGGCACACCACCCGTCCCGCGACGTCCTGACGGCGATCTTCTGCCGAAGGCCGGCTTCAGTGGGGCGCCGCGACCGCTGCGCCCCAGGCCCGCCCGACCTCGGCGGCCGGAAATGGCGTCCGCTTGCTCTCGGTGAGCAGACGACGGGCGAATTCACCGAAGACCACGGCAGCTCGGGAGTGCCGGTCGATGATCGAGGCGATCTCGCCCGGGACGCCATCGGGCCGGTGGCCGGCGATCCACTGGCGCAGGAACGCCTCGTGTTCCATCCCGCCGCGCAGGCCATTGGGCAGATGGTGGCGGAGCAGATGACTCATGGTGTGGCAGCGGTCATACGCGAGATGGTCGTTGAGGAACTCCGCCTCGACCGCTGACAGTTCGAAGCCGGAACTCAGGGCGAGTCCGAAGTCCGCGAAGTACAGCAGCCGACCGTCGGTCAGGACATTGGCGAAGTGGGCGTCGAAGTGAACGAGTCCGTGCGAGCTCATGAAGGCAGTCCCCCGCGAAAGGGCCTCCTCCACCCACGGGTACGGCGAGCCCTCCCCGCCCTCCGGCGCGGCGGTCCGGTAGTCGTGCAACCAGTCGCCGAGTGTCTGCGGGACGTGTTCCAAGAAGAGCACTAGGCTGGACGAAGACCGGCCGATGGCCTCCAGACGCTCACGCACGGCCGATGACCCCTCCCAGTGCGAGACCGCCCCGTCGACACCCCCGAACTCGTCGGCGAACCCTTCGGGAGGGGAGTCGGGCAAGACACGCCAGTGGTACATCAGCGGAAAGCCCTCGTACTCGTTCCCGAGGACCCAGTTGGTGGTCATGACATGCACGGCCAGCTCTCGCCAGGCCCCGAACCCCGCTGAGCCCACCCCGTACTGGTAGAACATCGGCAGTCCGAAGAGGTTCGCCGTCGACCGCACGTTCTCCGGCCGCAACTCGGTGTCCGTCAGGGGAACCCGCTTGACGAACACCCACGTGCCATCGACGTCCAGCTCCGCAGACCTGCCGCCGATACCGGACCCGAGCGGCGCTGCGGCGGCCACGACCTCACCGAGCCGACGGTCACTCAGCAGGGACAGGCGCGTGGCCACGGTCCCATAGGCGGCGAGCCGAGCGGCATACCGCGGGTCCGGGTGGTGCATAGAAGACTCCTCGGTGCCCAGAACCAGGGCCTCGGCGCTCTCGCGGACCCGGTCGATCCTATCCGCCGGGCTGTCGAAGGAGCAGGTACGCGAAGCCGCACGGAACTCTGGCCCCGGACGCCGCCTCAGACGATGACGCGCCCCTGGCACCGGTCTCTGACGGACGCGACCGCAAGCGTTCTACCTGCACAAACGACACCCGTTCACCCGTTTGCCCCGGAGACCTGGTGGACCACCCGCTACATCGACGCCGCCGTCGACCGGCTCCAGTCCGAGGGCCACGAGCTCCGCGAGGAGGGCATCGCCCGGCTCTCCCCGCTCAAGCACCACAACCTGAACCTGCTCGGCCGCTACAGCTTCACCGCCAGCGTCCCGGCCGCAGAGGCCCTGCGGCCACTGCGCGACCCAGACGCGGCGGAGCTCGACGAGGACGACGGGCCACTCGTCGTCAGAGAGTCGGCGGCATGCCCTCCGCTGATCCGTCTCCGCTCCGGATCTTGGTCACCTTGCCGGACGGGCGCCTCCCCCTTGGGCAGCAACACCCGTAGGGGTACGGGGCGGTGGCGGTGGGCTGGTCGGACGATACGGACACAGCCTCCATGGCAGAGGCAGGTCAGCGGCCCTCGCGCCGCAGGGCACGCCGCCGGTACGGGCTTTTTCCAGACGTTGTCCGCACACCGTCGGCAAGCCTCTCACGATCGCCGACGGCGGCTACCCGGGAACCGGACTCGTCATGCCGCACCGTCGCGACCGCGGCCAGACCGAGCTCCCAGCTTGGAAAGAAGACCACAACAGGACCCACAAACAGGTCCGAGCCCGTGTCGAGCACGTCTTCGCCCGCATGAAGACCTGGAAGATCCTCCGCGACTGCCGCCTCAATGGCGACGGCGTCCACCACGCCATGCCCGGCATCGCCCGGACGCACAACCTCGCCCTCGCCGAATAGGTCGCAGGTGGCACGATGGCCCGCTATGCCCGAGGCGGCTCCAAGATCTTTACGGGATACCCCTTAGGGCACGGTGAAGAGAACCTTGTCCTCGTCCGCGGCGGGGTCCGCCTGCTTGAGCCTGGCCCTGACGCTGGATCCGAGCTGGAGATCCAGGCTGTTGGTCGAGACGACCTTGGCCAGCACGGCGGGGTCGGCCAGGAACACTTTGCCCTCGCGCGGCCTGCCCCGCTCCGCGTCGGTATCGATGACCGTGGCGTCGAACACCTCGCCCACGCGGTCCTTGAGCACCGCGGCCTCGGCCAGGTCCACGGTCTGTCGGTGCGCCAGGCTGCCCTTCCCCCGTGCCGTGTCGCACGGGATGCAGGACAGGGCGTCGAGTACCCAGTTCGGCGGGGCCTTGTCCGCGCACGCCATCACGCACAGCTCACCGGTGTACCGGTCGACCAGGCGCCGCAGTGGAGCCGTGCAATGGGCGTACGGGGCCGCGATCGCCGCGTGCATCGTGTACGCCGGCTTCTGGTTGTCGCGGAAGACGGTGTACTCCGCCTTGAGCATCGTGCTCGTGGCCTCGGTGAGGAAGGCCATGTGCTGCTGGTTGTGGGGATCGAGCTTGCGGACCAGCGTGGCGTACGAGATGCCGGGCCGCCAGACGATGCCCAAGGCCTTCGCGATGTCGTGCAGGCGCTTGATCACGTTCTGATCGGCCTGCTCCTTCTGGGTCCGCAGGATGCCGGTACCCGTGTCGAGCATGATCTGGGCCGCGGACATCCCGGTCATGAGGGAGATCTGCTCGTTCCAGCCCTCGACCGGCAGCGTCGCCACGTAGCGCAGCCGGAACGATCCGTCCTCGAGGGTGACCTCCTGGTCAGGCAGATTCACCGAGATGCCACCGCGCGCGATTTCGACTGCCTCCCGCAGCTCGCCGATCTCGCGCAGCAGGGCGAGGGACTCCTCCGCCGTGCCGTTCTCGATGGCCTGCTGGGCGCCGGCGTAGTCGAGCTGGGCCCGACTTCGGATCACGGCCCGGCTCACGGACGAGTCGGTCAGATTGCCGTGGGCGTCGAGGTCGTGCTGCCACAACAGAGCGGGGCGGTCCTTGTTCGGCAGCAGGCTGGCCGCGCCCTCGGAGAGGACGGGCGGGTGCAGGGGCACCTTGAGGTCGGGGAAGTACAGCGTTTCGATCCTGTCGTGCGCCTCGATGTCCAGAGGGCTGCCCGCCCTGACGAAGGTCGCCACGTCCGCGATGGCGTAGTACACGCGGTAGCCGCCACCGGGCCGGCGTTCCAGGTGCATGGCCTGGTCGAGGTCCTTCGAGGTCGGCGGATCGATCGTGAAGAACGGCAGGTGGGTGGCGTCCTTGTCGGGCAAGCGCGCCTCACCCGCGGCCTTGTCGGCCGCTTTGAGTACGCGCTTGGGGAAGCTCAGGGGGACCTTCAGCTCCGCGCGGAGTTCCTCCAGCGCGGTGCGCAGAGCGTCCTGGGCCTCGGCAGACATGTGCATCAGGCGGCGTTGCATGCCCCGAGCGTAGGGCGGCGGTCACGAGCCGGCGAGGCGAGCGGGGCCAGGCGGCGGAGGGACCGGGGCGACGGCGGCCGCGCGGGGAGGGGACATCGCCGGAGGGCGCGCGACGACAGCTACGGCACCTCGCCGCGTTGTCGGATCGCCCGAACATGCCCAGTATGAGGGCGACCCTCCGCCTTGCGATGCACCGCATCTGACGCCGCGCGCTGATCCACCGGGGATTACGGACAGCCCTTACAGCGGCCAACACAATGAGGTGGATCGGTCCTGGCTGCCGTGTCCCGGGCGGTAGTTGAGCGTTCGGTCTGGCGTGGGGACGTCGCCGTGGGTCGTGTCCGATGAGCTGTGGGATCGGCTGGAGCCGTTGCTGCCGCAGCGTGAGCGCAGGTTTCGGTATCCCGGCCGCAAACCGTTGCCGGACCGGTATGTGCTGAGCGGGACCTTGTACGTGCTGTACACCGGGATCCAGTGGGAGTACCTGCCGCAGGACCTTGGTTTCGGCTCCGGCACGACGTGCTGGCGCAGACTGCGGGACTGGAACGAGGCCCGCGTGTGGCAGCGGCTGCACGAGGTCCTGCTGGCCGAGCTGAACGCAGCCTCGCGGCTGGACCGGTCTCGCTGCGTGGTCGATTCCTCGCACGTCAGAGCCATGAAAGGGGGCAGCACACGGGCCCCTCGCCGGCCGACCGGGGCCGGACCGGCTCAAAGCACCATCTGATCACCGTCGGGCACGGAACCCCGCTCGCGGTCCTGCTGACCGGCGGCAACCGCAACGACGTCACCCAGCTGCTGCCCCTGCCCGACGCGGTCCCGCCGGTTCGCGGTCGGGTCGGTCGGCCCCGCCGCAAGCCGGACTCGCTGTTCGCCGACCACGGCTACGACCACGACATCTACCGCGACCAGGTCCGTGCCCGAGGCATCGTGCCCGCGATCGCCAGACGCGGAACTCTGCACGGAACCGGCCTGGGCACCTACCGGTGGGTGGTCGAGCGAACGATCGCCTGGCTTCACGGCTTCCGGCGGCTCCGCATCCGCTGGGAACGGCGAGCCGACATCCACGAAGCCTTCCCCGCACTCGCCTGCTGCCTGATCACCCACCGACAACTCAGGTCATTGAGTCCTTTCAGCGTTGCCGCTCCATGGTGAGGATGGCCTCGGCGATGGACGACATTCGATTTGCGGTCGGCGAGGACCGGGACGCCCTGGCGTTCGCAGATCCGGATGATCCGGTGGGTGCGAGCCGCGGTCAAGTCGTGCGCACGTCCGGGCAACGCGGGCGAGATCCAGAGCAGCCGCCCCGCCGGATCGGTCACCACCTGCACGTTCACCCCGTACCGTCGGTGCTTGTGGGAGTAGTCGGTCCGGCTGTCGCCGACTCGGTCGCGTTCCGCGAGGGTGCCATTCAGCAGGACGTAGTCGGGGTCGGCCTCGCGCAGGGCACGCAGCAGCCCGGGCGCGCGGTCGGCGAGCAGGTCGATGACGGCCCTCGCGTACGCGTGGGCGGTACCGACGGCGATGCCGAAGCCGGCCGCGATCTGGGCGAGGGTGTCGTGCCGGCGCAGGTACATCAGACCGACCAGGGCACGCTGGTGCGGCGGGAGCTTGCAGCGGTGGTCACCCTCGCGGGTGACGATGAGCATGGTGACCCACTCGACCAGAGCGTGAAGCAGGTCGAGTGCGGCAGGACAGGAACCAACAGGGCTCCTGCGCCGATGGGTTGAGACTTCGAACACCTCCTCCAACGGCACGGGAGCCTTGTGCGTTGCGGGCACCGACGCTGTCACCCGATCAGTGGCCACGCTGAAAGGGCTCACTGACACTGATCTTGGCTGGCGCCGTGAAACGGCTCCCAGGTCACCTCGAAATGAGTCCCCGCGAAAGTGACACAGCCACTCGGGGCGTACCACGGATCGGGCACCGAGCGGGCCGGGCAGTGCGCGGCCTGGCACGCCGTACGCAGAGCGACACCCATGAGAAGGGCACCCCCTGGTCGCCGGACCGGAACTCCGGCCGACCGGAACTCAGGCCGCCGCGGCGCGGAACGTGCTGGGGCTCAGGCCCTTGTGGCGTTTGAACGCGGCACTGAAGCCAAAAGCGTCGGCGTAGCCGACGGACCTTGCGATCTGGGCGATGCTGAGGTCGGTGTCGGTCAGAAGCGCCTCGGCCTCGTCCATGCGGCATTCCGTGAGGTAGGCGAGCGGCGGGCGGCCCATCAGCTTGGTGAAGCGCTTGGCGAACAGCGCCCGGGAGACGCCGGCTCGAGCGGCCAGCGACGCCACCGTCCAGGCCTCGGCGGGCCGGTCGTGGAAGGCCTGCAGGGCGGAGCCGAGGACTGGGTCGGCGAGGCCCCGGTACCAGCTGGGCGCGTCGGCGCCGGCCTGGTCGAACCAGCTGCGCAACGTGCACACCAGGGCCCAGTCCAAGAGCCGGTCCATCAGCGCCTGAGAACCGGCCGAGAAACGGGCGGCGTCGGCGGCGGCCGTCTCCAGCCAGGCACAGACCTCGACGTCCTCCTTGATCGCCAGGACGGGCGGCAGGGAACGCAGGAGCCGCTCGTGGCGGTGGCCCGAGGCGCGGTAGGCGCCCACGATCAGCGCGGTCGCCTCCTCCGAGTCGGTGCCCCAGTGAATACCGCCGAGTTCCTGGGCGGTGCACTCGGCGTCCGTGGTGAAGCAGGCGATCTCGTACGCGGCATGGGAGCGGTGGACAGTCGTGGGATGGTCCGCGAGATGGAACGGTGCGGGGCCGCGCACGATGGCAGTATCGCCCACCCCGACCGCTCGCTCGGTGCCGTCGGGCAGCAGCAGGGTGCCCCCGCCGCGCAGCACGCTGATCAAGGTGAGCGGTGCGTCGTCGGTGAAGCGGATGGTCCAGGGCGCCGTCAGCACGGCATGGCTGACGACCGAGCCCTCGGCCCGGATGCCACTCAGTAGCGCACTCAAAGGATCCACGGGACGCATCGTAGACGATCTCCTATGTTCCGGAGCGTTTCTCGCATGGATCATCCACGCCACCGCGGCTGTACTGGATTCACCGAATCGACCGAGACCAGCCGGGAGACACCGTGACGCAGCACGACAGCCATGCCAGGACAGCCCTTGTGGTCGTCGCACACCACCGCACCGATTCCCTCACCGCGCACACGGCCCGCCGTGCCGCCGCCCGGCTCGAAGCCGCCGGATACCGCATTGACCTGCTCGACCTGCACGCCGAGGGGTTCGACCCACGGATGAACGTGTCGGACCAGCCGGACTGGGGCAACAGGGAAAAGGCGTATTCGGACGAAGCGCACGCCCATATGCAGCGCATCCTCGACGCCGATGTCGTCGTCGCCGTCTTCCCGGTGTACTGGCAGAGCGTGCCCGCCATCCTCAAGGGCTGGATCGACCGCGTGTGGAACTACGGGTTCGCCTACGGCCGCAGCAAGCCCCGCCTCGCCGGCAAGCGCATCCTGTGGCTGGGCCTCGCCGGCGCCACTGCCGACGATCCCATCGTGGAGGGGATGCAAACCGTCCTCGAGACCAATCTGAGCGAAGGCATCGCCTACTACTGCGGCTTCTCCCATTCCACCGTCGGCCTGCTCACCGACGCGGAGGAGCGCCCGCAGCGCGTCGACGCCGAAGGCAACCTCCTGATCGGCGAAGCGGTCGCAGGCGCTGAGCGAGAGGCACAGTACGCCGGTCTCGACCGGCGTGCACGGGAGTTCGTGGAACGGTTCGTCGCCGAGGGACTTGTGGCGGCCTGACCGCCAAAAAGACATACGTGGTCGTGGACGACCTGTGGGTGCCGAACGTTGGAGGTCGAGCTGGTACTCCAGCGCCTTGCCGATGGGACGTACCCCAGGGCGTCGATGATGCGCCGCATGTGCGCGTGCAGGGAAGTTCGATCGGTAAAAGCCCTGGTCACGATCGCTCCGGTGCTGCGCCGCACCTGCCCCGCGAGCACCTGTGCGCGGCGACGAGGTTCAACGAGCGGTGAAGCCCGCCGCCCTGGCGTCCAGGGCGGTGCTGCCGTCGGCGGTCGTGGCGAGGACCGCGACGTGCCAGGAACCTTGCGGGGACGATGCGGACTCTGCGGCGGTCACCCGGGTCGTGTAGCTGCAGCGCACGGTGTACTTACCGACGGGCTTGCAGGTGGCACACTCCGCTGCGGCCATCTCCTTGGCGGTCGGCTCCTTCTCGGCGAGGGAGGAATGCGCCGGAATGGCCAGCACTTCAGGCTCTTGACGCAGAGGACGCCGTGACCTCGGTACTGAAGGTGAGCGAGCCGACCCGGCCGCCGTCGGGGGCGGTGTAGCGGGCGGTGCTGTGGGCCAGGGCCGGGGTTTGGTCCCCGGCGTAGGCAACAGCGAAGGCTCCGGCGCCGCCGAGGCCGACGACACCGGCGGTCAGGGACAGAGCAACACGACAGGACATGGGGGCTCTCCGTAACCTGTCTCGGTGCTGTGGAGCTCAGCGCTCTGGGCTGCGCCGCTACACCGATACTCGCCGCGCGGGGCCGCCCCGGACGTGAGCAGAGACACTCAACTCGGCCTGGGTAGTTGCAGATTCTCCGCACCCTGCGCGAGCGGGGCACCGTCACCGCGTCGGCCAAGGCCCGGCACATGGCCCCCTCCGCGGTCTCCCAGCCTCTGACCAGCGAGAATGAGGATTGCTGAGGTGCCTGTTCCCGCCACCGTCGGAGGCACTTTCCAGGCGAAGAAGCGTATCCGGGGGCTTTCTCCGGCGCTCTGCGGAGTCCTTCGCCGCGCAGCCACACTCCGGCCCCCCGAGCTTTCCCCGGTACAGAAGGGGGCTGGCCACACCATCGACCGGCCCGTTGCCCGGATGGTGCGGCAAGATTCGGTCAACGAGGCTGAACGCATACGGATCCACCAAGCAAAAGGGAACCCTCTGTGTTCAGCTTCAAGTCGCCGCGCCGCCGTACCGCCCGCACCGCTGCAGTCGGCGCTCTCGCCGCTGCGGCCTGCATCACTGTCATGGCCGGCAGCGCCGGAGCCATCGTCAACGGGTCGGACTCCACCGAGAGCTACCCGTTCATGGCGACCATCCCGGAGTCGGCCCCCGACCAGGGTCTGATCGACGGGAACTGTGGGGCGTCGCTGATCGATCCGCAGTGGGTGCTGACGGCGGCTCACTGCATAAAGGTCGAGGGGCTCAAGCTGGACGGCATCGTGCGGATCGGCAGCGACCACCGCAAGTCCGGCGGCACCGTCCGGAAGATCGACCGGACCTTCGTCCATCCCGGCTATGTGAACGGCGACAACAAGGCCGCCAACAAGAACGACATCGCGCTGATACGCCTGGACCGCCCGGTCGCCCAGCAACCCATCAAGATCGCCGAGCAGGCAGGACGGCCCGGCACGCCGACCCGGCTCCTGGGCTTCGGCACCACCGTCGACACCGAGTTCAAGTTCCCGGACCGGCTGCAGGAGCTGAACACCCGCAGAGGCGCCGAGTCCGAGTGCGCGCCCGGCTACGCGGACCGGACCCGGCTGTGCACGATCACCACCGTGCCCAAGGCCATGGCGTGCTCCGGGGACTCCGGCGGACCGCAGGTCCAAAAGGGCCGGCACGGCCACTGGGAGCTGATCGGCGTCACCTCGGGGCCCGGCGCCCCGAAGACGTTGTGCTCGCAGGGCCCCGGCCTCTACACCAGCGCGCCCGCCTACGCGAGCTGGATCGACAAGACCATGAAGACCAACAGCGCTGCGTCGACTGCGGCCAAGAGCTCCGTCCTCGCCGAGACCGGCACCCACGACAACACGGCGGCGATCACCGGCGTGGCCGCCGCACTGATCGCCGCCGGTGGCGGCACCGCCCTCGCAGTACGCCGCCGCAAGACCCGCCACGCCGCCTGAGCGAAACCGCCGTAACCCGAAGGCGGCGGCCCCCTCGCCAGGGGACCGCCCGCTCTTCGCCGCGTCCTGGGGCGGGGCGCGCAGTGCCGGGCAGGTCCGCCACGGCACGCCCCAGCGCCGCTGCAGCCTGACAACCTCTGAGTCCTCTGCTGTCACCGCACACAGGGCACACCATGCGTTCGACTGCCGGCATCGTCAGGCCCGGCTCGGTCATCTCGCATTCGTCCAGGGCGAACCACTCAGTGGGCCGGGCGAAGGCCCCGGTGCCGATCCGTACGGGGCGCGCCGTGCCCTCGTTGTCCAGGCGGATCCGGTACACGTACCAACGGCGGATCAGCGTGTCACGGTCCACCGGGACCATCGTGCCGAGCACCGGCTCCGTGCCGTTGCCCCACACCGGGGCCACCGCCTGGTCCAGGTGCACCCGCACAGCGCCGTACGGGCAGCGGACATCGACGACGGAGCCGAGCGGCGCCCCGCTGGGGCGGGTGTACTCGAAGCCGGCCTGCTCCCGGCGGCCGGCGAAGGCCCCCGACGTCACGTAACGGATGGTCCACGCTGTTCACACCGCGGGCGCGGCGTCCGCACACGTGTGGCGTGCCGTCCGGATCCGGGTGATGGGTGAAGTGGCACGCTCGGTGAGTTGACTGAACCAACTTGAAGAAAGTGGCAGGTCCGGTGGGGTCCTGCTGACTTCCCCGGCTGTGCCTGAACCAACATTCCGTGAGCGGGACTTGGCGGCTCTCGTGCTGCCTGAGACTGGTCGGTTACCGCTGCTTGCGTCTCGCGAAATGGCTCGATGGTTCGTCCTGACTGGGCACTGGCGAAGGTTCGGTGTGCGAAGCGGGCACTCCCTTTGCTGCTGTCAGCAAATCAATACACTGCTGGTCAAGATCCGCAGGTCGGAGAGGATCACGGGGTGAGTGAGACAGACGAGGCGCCCGGGGCGCCCGGTCGGCTGCGCCGAGCGCTGCCGCACAGCAGGCGCGGCCGGTTGTCGCTGATATCCGCGCTGGTGCTCGTGCTTGCGGGCACCGGGCTCGGCACGTGGGCGACGGACACCTGGCCATGGCCGAAGGACCGCTACTGCTGGGGCGCATGGGAGGAGGACAGCGGCCCGGACTTCCTAGGCGACAAGGCATTCGGTGACGATGACGACGGGTCACGCACCGGTAAGGAGACGGCGCCTACCGCCGAGCGCCCGACCGGCAGCTGCGAGGTCGTCATCGCCAGCGACTACAAGAGCAGTTACGACGGTGACAAAGTCTCCACCGACCAGCGGGTGACCGTCGAGTACGGCCCGGTGCCCAAGGCCGCGGAGGCCCGGCTCGCGATGGTCCACGACGGTTTCCTGGGCGGCGACATGGTCCCGCTCCCGGACGGTCTGCCGGGCACGGTGAACGGGCGCGGTGGCCTGCTGGTGCTCCCGAAGTCCTGCGATACTCAGGACGGCCGGCCGACCGTCGTCACCATGCACGCGTCCGGCACATACACCAGCGGCCCCACGTACACCCAGAACGATCCGGCCGATCTGGGCGGCGCCCGTCAGGCGGCGGAGCTGCTCGTCGCAGCGGCCAACCGTGGAATGGCGGCGGCCGGTTGCGCGCCCGACGAGCCGCTGAGGGTCAGCTCGCCGCTCTACGACCTGCCGGGCAAGCCGGAGCTCATCTTCAGCACCTCCGACGACGTCTGCGGCATCCGCAGCCTGCACCTCGACACGGAGGACGTCGAGGACCAGACCGGCGCGGCGACCCGCGACCTGCAGACGTGCAGCGTCCGTGGCGATCGCGACGGCGTGCCGTACTTGCAGCTGGCGATGGTCGCGCAACCCCGGCTGGCCGCGGTGTTCGACGGCATCACGGGTGAACGCCCCGCGGCCCGCGGCTGGCGCGGTACGGGCACCATCGGCGAGAAGCACGCGATCGTACGAGCCGACTGCGCCGGTCGGCCCGCCACCTTCCTGATGGGCGCCTCCACCGACCCCGGCCACCTCGCCGCCTTCGCCAACGCAGTCGCCGCCCGCCTGGGCTGCGCCCCCATCGCCCCCAAGGGAGCCGCCCGGTGAGCAGCACGGAGGAAGAGCCGAACCGCTACGAGCAGCCCCTGCCCCCCGAGCGGGAGCTGCTCAGCGAGCGGCGCCTGGGCCGGTGGCACTGGCGCAGACTGCTGCGCGGCCGGGTCCGGCCGCTGCTGGCCGCAGGTCTCGCCGGGATGCTGCTCGGCGTCGGCGGCACGGCCTGGCAGACGCAGGCCGGGCCGTTCGCGCCGGACGAGTTGTGCTGGGGCGCGCTGTCCCGCGATGACCTCGCCCCGACGTTCCGCAAGCCCGAGGGCGTCCAGGCGGTCGAGGCGCCCGTGCTGCGCGGCGGGCGCTCCCTGGACGGCCCCACCGGCAGTTGTCAGTTGACGAACAGCGACGGCGACGGATGGGCGCTCACCGTCCGGGTGCACCAGCTCGACGACCGGGCCGGCGACGACGGCAAGTGGGCTGATGAGTTCCTCTCCGCCCGCCTCACCCCGCTCGGCGGCGGCCTGCTGGGCATGGCCTCGGACAACCGCGCCTGGCTCGCCATCCCGGACGGCTGCCTGGGCCGCCCCGGCGACCTCGACGGGCCGACCGTCGTGGACATCGCCCAGGGCAGCTGGATCACCGACATGGAGCCGCGTACCAAAGAGCGGGACGCGATGGCCCGCATGGTCGTGAAGCTCGTCAACAAGGTCAGCGCGGACCTGGGCTGCGCCGGCACGATCGCCGATCCGGTCGATCGCCTGCCGAAGGCCGCCCGCTACACCCGCACGGAGAAGCCGGACGCGCTCTGCGGCATCAAGGGGCTGACCCTGGGCAAGAAACGCAAGCCGGCCCACTACCCCATGATCACAGACGGGCACGGCCCGGTGCGCACCTGCGACCGGGACATCACCGGCTCGCAGCCGGAGCAGCGCCTGATGACCGTCGAGGACCCGCGACTGGCCGCGATCTTCACGAGGATGACGCTGAACGAGGGCGACCGGGTGCGCTCCGCCGCGGGATACGGCGGCCTCGGCCCCAACCTCGGCGTCTTCCGGGCCCGTTGCCAGGCAGGCTCGACGGTGTTCCTCGTACAGGCCAACGACGGCGGGATGAGCGCGAACCTGCGCACCCTCTTCCCCCGCTACGTCGAGGCCGAGGCCGCCCGCCTCGGCTGCGGCCCGCTGAAGCTGAAGCTGCCACCGCCGGGGCGGGGGCCCGGCGCACCGCCCCCCGCGACCCCCAGCAAG
>NZ_JBEYYR010000028.1:68379-130593 GCF_040645635.1 Streptomyces sp. NPDC046727 | reverse complement strand
CTGGCGTTGATTTTTGGCACGCTGTTGAGTTCTCAAGGAACGGTCGCTTCCTTTGTACTCACCCTCTCGGGCTTTCCTCCGGGCGCTTCCCTTCGACGTTTCAAACTCTATCAGGGTTTTTCCGCCTCTCTGACCACCCCCCTGCAGACATGCAGAAGGAGACCCAGAGATAGGATCTGACAAGTTTGGGTGCTGCCCAGCGAGGACGCTGTTACGCATCCCTCTGCCCGAGCAGGAGTACGACTGTACACGGAGTCTCGAAGGCGGTGCAAATCCAGTAGGCTGGTGGTCTAGACCACCAGCTGGTAGCTTCCATACGGAACCGCCACTTCATATGACATACCCTGCTGCTCAGTGCGCCGTCCGGGACAGCCAGTGACGGCCCGTAAGCAGCTCCACTCCTTGGGAGGCTTCCCATGACCACCGTGACGTCCCCGCTCGCTGGACGGGCCATCGGACTGGCCGCCGTGCCGGATCCGGTCTTCTCCGGGGCCATGGTCGGCCCGGGCACCGCGATCGATCCCGTGCGTGAGGCATCCGAGGCCGTCTCGCCCGTGGACGGCGTCATCGTCTCTCTGCATCCGCACGCGTTCGTCGTCGTCGACGAGAGCGGGCACGGCGTGCTCACCCACCTCGGCATCGACACTGTCCAGCTCAATGGCGAGGGCTTCGAGCTGCTCGTCAACAAGGGCGACACCGTGGCCCGCGGCCAGGCCGTCGTGCGCTGGAACCCCGCCGCGGTCGAGGCCGCCGGCAAGTCCCCGGTGTGCCCGATCGTCGCGCTCGAAGCTACCGCCGAGTCCCTCGCCGACCTCCGTGACAGCGGCGATGTGAAGGCCGGCGACAGCCTCTTCTCCTGGAACTGACAGCACTGCCGTCCTATAGGGACGGTGAACAGGACAACCACCGCGGCGGCGGGACCCGCCGCACTATCGGAGACGGGTGAGATGGAGACAACGCTGCGAGGCGTCGGCGTGAGCCATGGCGTGGCGATCGGCGAGGTTCGGCACATGGGTACGGCGGTGCTGGAGCCGCCGGCCAAGCAGATCCCCGCCGAGGAGGCGGAACGGGAGCAGGGACGCGCCCGTCAGGCCGTGGACGCCGTGGCCGCCGACCTGATGGCGCGCGGCAATCTGGCGGGGGGCGAAGCCCAGGCCGTGCTGGAAGCGCAGGCCATGATGGCCCAGGACCCCGAGCTGATGGCGGACGTGGACCGGCGGATCGCTGTCGGCAGCACCGCCGAGCGTGCCGTGTACGACGCCTTCGCGGCGTACCGGGAACTGCTGGCCGGAGCCGGTGAGTACCTCGCCGGTCGTGTGGCCGACCTCGATGACGTGCGGAATCGTATCGTCGCCCGGCTTCTGGGCGTTCCGATGCCGGGTGTGCCGGACAGTGACCAGCCCTATGTGCTCGTGGCCCGGGACCTGGCTCCGGCCGACACCGCGCTGCTCGACCCGTCCCTGGTTCTCGGCTTCGTGACCGAGGAGGGCGGTCCGACCAGCCACAGCGCCATCCTGGCGCGGGCACTGGGCGTGCCGGCCGTCGTGGCGCTGCCGGGTGCCGGTGAGCTGGCCGAGGGCACGGTGATCGCCGTCGACGGCAGCACCGGCGACATCTTCGTGAACCCGACCGAGGAGAAGAAGGCTCAGCTGGAGGCCGCGGCTGCCGAGCGCAAGGCCGCGCTGGCCGCGTCGACGGGTCCGGGGGCGACCGCCGACGGGCACAAGGTGCCCCTGCTGGCCAACGTGGGCGGGCCGGCGGACGTACCGGCGGCCGTGGAGGCCGGGGCCGAGGGTGTCGGTCTGTTCCGCACCGAGTTCCTGTTCCTGGACGACAGCAAGAACGCTCCTTCCGAAGAGAAGCAGGTGGAGGCCTACCGGCAGGTGCTGGAGGCGTTCCCCGAGGGCCGTGTGGTCGTGCGTGTGCTGGACGCCGGCGCGGACAAGCCGCTGGACTTCCTGACGCCCGCGGACGAGCCGAACCCCGCGCTGGGCGTGCGGGGGCTGCGGACGCTGCTCGATCACCCCGAGGTCCTGCGTACGCAGCTGACGGCGCTGGCGAAGGCCGCCGAGGGGCTGCCCGTCTACCTTGAGGTCATGGCGCCCATGGTGGCGGACCGCCAGGACGCGAGGGCGTTCGCCGACGCCTGTCGTGAGGCGGGGCTGCAGGCCAAGTTCGGTGCGATGGTCGAGATCCCGTCGGCGGCGCTGCGGGCGCGCTCGATCCTGCAGGAGGTCGAGTTCCTGTCGCTGGGGACCAATGACCTCGCGCAGTACACGTTCGCGGCGGACCGGCAGGTGGGCGCGGTGTCCCGGCTGCAGGATCCGTGGCAGCCGGCGTTGCTCGACCTGGTGGCGCTGTCCGCCGAGGCGGCCAGGGCCGAGGGCAAGAGCTGCGGCGTATGCGGCGAGGCCGCGTCCGACCCGCTGCTGGCCTGTGTGCTGACCGGTCTGGGCGTCACCTCCCTTTCCATGGGTTCCGCTTCGATTCCGTACGTCCGCGCCACGCTGGCGAAGTACACGCTGGCGCAGTGCGAGCGGGCCGCGGCGGCGGCGCGTGCGGCGGACAGCGCCGAGGAGGCGCGCAACGCGGCTCAGGCGGTGCTGTCCGGCGAGTAGCCGTATCCGGCGTCTCCGGTGTTCCGGTTCAGGGGCGTCCTGCCTGCGGGCAGGACGCCCCTGGCGTGTTCGGGCCGCTGTCCGGGGCTTCAGTGGCGGTGGTCCGGTGCCACGGTTTCGTCTCCGAGGGCGGGGGGCTCGCGGTAGTCGACGCCGGATTCCGGTGGGATGACGTCGCCGGATTCGGCGTCGGTGCAGTAGGCGTCGAACACTTCGGATGCCGTCAGTGGTTCGAGGGCGCCGCCGCGCAGTCGCCAGCCGTAGACGCGGTCTGCCGTGCCGGTGGCGCTGGTGCGCATGACGAGTCCGCCGGGGCTGCGGGTCGCGAGGCCGAGGGCGAGGACGCTGGTGAATTCCAGGGCTTCGGCCTCGTCCAGGCGGGTTGCGCCGTGGGGGTCCTGGTCGCCGTGCAGGACGGAGACGAGGGTGTCCGGCGGCCCGGAGACCGTGCAGACGAGGTGCCGGTCGCCGGGTGGCGCGCTGTCGAGGATGCGGACCAGGAGGTCGGAGGCGCGGGTGAAGGCTGCCCGGCCGATGTCCTCACCGCAGGTCGGGCAGGGGCCCAGGCGAGTCAGGAGTGTCGTGGCGTACTCCCAGGTGGCCTGGCGTACGGCTTCGTCCACGAGCGCGGGCAGGAGGTCGGCGAGCGGGCGGCCGTCGTAGGGGACGGTGGGGCCGGTGGCCGCGAGTTCCGCGGTGAACCGGGTCCGGCTGGCCGGGGCCTCCGGGTCGAGGCCGGTGTCCGCGCAGTACGCGGCGTAGTCCTCGGGGTCGAAGAGGGCGAGTGTGGTGTGGGTGCCCTGTGCGGCGCGCGTCTTGAGCACGGCCTCCAGTTGCCGGAGGTAGGTCGAGTGGTCGTCGAATGTGAAGCTGCGGTAGCGCCGCATGGCGCGGAAGTCGTGGTCGTCGGTGAGCACGCCGATGGTGCCGGCGATCTCGCGGCGCAGGACGCGTCGCATGGTCTGGTGGTCGGTGTGCGCCATGTTTCCCCCAATGCGCAGTCGATCAATGCTCACTCACCGTAACCGGGGGCACTGACAATGGCAGTGTCGCCGATGGCTGCGGACCAGGTGATGACGGCGTCTGTGCAGGTCATGGCGGTGGCCCCGGATTCCGTCGGTGGGTTCGGCGGGGTCCGGGGCCGTGTGCGGAGGGTGTTCTTCCGGTGGGGTCAGGCGCGCTTGCGGGCGAGTTCCTCGTAGAAGCCGAGCAGGGCGAGGTTGTCGATGGAGCCGGGGTTGACCGCCTTTTCCAGGGGAGTGCCCTGCAGCAGGCGCTTGACGGGGACCTCGATGCGCTTGCCGGTGAGGGTGTGCGGGATCCCGGGTACCTCGATGATCTCGTCGGGGATGTGGCGCGGTGAGAGCTGTTCGCGGATGGCCTGCTTGACGCGGTTCAGGAGTGCCTCGTCGAGGACGGCGCCCGGTGCGAGGTGTACGAACAGCGGCATCCAGTAGCCGCCGTCGGGCTGCTCGATGCCGATGACGAGGGATTCCTTGATCTCGGGCAGGCGCTCGACGACCTCGTAGATGTCGGCCGAGCCCATGCGCACGCCCTGCCGGTTGAGGGTGGAGTCGGAGCGGCCGTGGATGATCACGGTCCCGCGTGAGGTCACGGTGATCCAGTCGCCGTGGCGCCAGACGCCGGGGTAGGTGTCGAAGTAGCTGTCGTGGTAGCGACTGCCGTCGGGGTCGTTCCAGAAGTGGATCGGCATGGACGGCATGGGATTGGTGACGACCAGCTCACCGACCTCGTCGATGAGGGGCTTGCCGGCGGGGTCCCAGGACTGCAGGTCGGTGCCGAGGCCGGGTGCCTGGAGTTCGCCGGTGTAAACCGGGAGGGTGGGTACGGCTCCGGCGAAGCAGGAGCAGACGTCCGTGCCGCCGCTGACGGAGGCGATCCACAGGTCGTCGCGGACCTCGTCGTGCAGCCAGCGGAATCCGTCGGGGGGCAGGGGGGATCCGGTGGTGGCGACGCACCGCACCTTGGAGAGGTCGTGGTCGCGGGACGGGTGGACGCCGGCCTTGCGGCAGGCCATGACGTAGGCGGCGGAGGTGCCGTAGAGGGTGGCTCCGGTGCGTTCGGCCACCCGCCACTGCGCGCCCGTGTCCGGGTAGCCGGGGCTGCCGTCGTACAGGACGATCGTGGTGCCGGTGAGCAGGCCGGAGACGAGGAAGTTCCACATCATCCAGCCGGTCGAGGTGTACCAGAAGAAGCGGTCCTCGGGGCCGAGGTCGCAGTGCAGGCCGAGCTGCTTGAGGTGTTCGATCAGGATGCCGCCCTGCGACTGGACGATGGCCTTGGGGAGGCCGGTCGTGCCGGAGGAGTACAGCACCCAGAGCGGGTGGTCGAACGGGACCGGTTCGAAGACCGGCTCGGCGTCCCCGGCGGTCAGTGCGGACCACTCCAGGGCGCCGTCGGGGGCCTCGGTGCCCAGCAGCGGGATGTGGACGACGGCGCGCAGGGTGGGCAGCTCGCGGCGCAGCTCGGCGACGATCTCGCGGCGGTCGTGCTCCTTGCCGCCGTAGCGGTAGCCGTCGACGGTGAACAGGACGACGGGTTCGACCTGCTGGAAGCGGTCGAGGACGCTGCGGGCGCCGAAGTCGGGGGCACAGGAGGTCCAGACGGCGCCGACGGCCGCCGTGGCGAGCAGCGCGACGACGGCCTGGGGGATGTTGGGGAGGTAGCCGCTGACACGGTCGCCGGGGCGGAGGCCGAGCGCGCGGAGTTCGGCGGCGAGGGAGCCGACCTGGCGGCGCAGCTCGGACCAGGTCATCGGGCGCGGCTCGTGCGTCTCGTCCACGTACAGGAGGGCGGGTTCGTCCCCGCGGTCGGCCGCGGCGCGCAGGGCGTGTTCGGCGTAGTTGAGGGTGGCGCCGGGGAACCACTGGGCGCCGGGCATGGCGCGGTCGCCGAGCACGCGCGCGTAGGGCGTCGAGAACCGCACGTCGAACCACTCCGTGACGGCTTTCCAGAAGGTGTCCAGCTGGTCGACGGACCACCGGTGCAGGGCCGGGTAGCCGCCCTTGTCCGGGGCGCCGTGGTGTTCGGCGGCCCATGCCTGGAACTGGGTGATGCGCGCCTGGGCGATCCGCTCGGGATCGGGCTGCCAGAGCGGCTGGGGGTTCGCGGTCGACATGGGAGGCTCCCGGACTGTGCGCGTCGTGTGCGTCGGTCCGCGCACGGGCTGGGGTGTGCGCGTGACGCGGCTGACAGGGACGATGCCATGTGATCGACTTCTGCACCAGGGTGCGCTCCACATAGTCCATGTCATGGAGATGTGGTCTGGGCACGGGTGAACGACAGTTGAACGACACGCGCGCGTGGGGCGCTCAGTGGCAGGGTGAGCAGCATGGACGGTCGTGACCTGGTGCGTTCGATGAGTGTGGTCGGTTCGGGAAGGGCGGCTCGGGGGTTGCGTACCGTGCGGGCGGCGTGGCGCAGGAGGCGCATCGACGCGGCAGGGCTGCCGCGGCGGGGACCCGAGCGGGCCCGGGTGCCGGGGCAGGTGCAGGGCGTGGAGCCGGGTCCGGGCGGTGGTCTGATCCGGTTCAGCCGCTCCGAGCTGCGGATCCTCGTGGCGGTGAACGGAGCCGTGTTCTGGGGGTGGGACGGCGCGGGCCCGCAGCCGTCGTACGCCCTCGCGGGGGACGGTCCGGAGCCGGATTCGCGGGCGGTGCTGGAGCCGGACAAGGACGGCGGCTGGCGGGTGGTGGCCGAGCGGGTGACGGTCGTCGTGTCGCGGCACGGCGCGGTGCGGGTGTGCACGCCGGGCGGGGTGATGCTGCGGCAGGAGCTGCCGCCGCGCTGGTGGGAGCCGGTCGACGGGGGCGCGGCGCGGTGGATGCAGCGGTCGGAGGTGGCGGCGGACGCCCGGTTCTTCGGTCTGGGCGGGCGCGCGTCCGGGCCCAGGCTGCGGGACGGCAGCTACCGGCTGTGGAACACGGATCCGGGCCGTGCGTTCGGGATCGGTGACGATCCGCTGTATCTGACGATGCCGGTGCAGCTGGTGGTGGCGGACGCCGGCACACATCTGGTGTTCCACGACACCACCTGGGACGGCACGGTGGTCCTGCGGGAGGGTGAGGAGGGCGCCGGGTCGGGCCACGACCGGGCGGGGCGCTGCGAGCTGCGGATGGACGGCGGTCCGCTGCGCTGCTGGGTGATGGTCGGGACTCCCGCGCGCGTGCTGCACACGTGGGCCTCGCTGACCGGGGCGCCCGCGCTGCCGCCGGCGTGGGCGCTGGGGCACCATCACGCGCGGTGGGGCTTCGGCAGCGAGCAGGAGGTGCGCCGGGTCGTCGCGGGCTACCAGGAGCGCGGGCTGCCGCTGGACGCCGTGCACCTGGACATCGACCACTACGACGACCACCAGGTGTTCACGGTCGACCAGGAGCGTTTCCCCAAGCTGCCGGTGCTGGCGGAGGAGCTGCGCCGGGACGGGATCCGGCTGGTGTCGATCGTCGATCCGGCGGTGCGGGCGGAACCGGGCAGCGCCGTGTACGAGAGCGGTTCGGCCGGGGACGCCTTCGTGCGGGACGCGCAGGGCCGTGCGGTGCGGGGTGTCGTGTGGGCCGGCGAGTCGGTCTTCCCTGATTTCACGGACGCACGCGTGCGTGCCTGGTGGGGCGGGCTGTACGAGGAGCGGCTGGAGCAGGGCTTCGCGGGCTTCTGGCATGACATGAACGAGCCGACGTCGTTCAGTGCCTTCGGAGAGACGACGCTGCCGCGGTCGGCCCGGCATGCCCTGGAGGGGCGCGGCGGCGACCACCGGGAGGCGCACAACGTGTACGCGCTGTGCATGGCCCGGGCTGCCTACGAGGGGCTGCGCGAGCTGACGCCCCGGGAGCGGCCCTTCCTGTTCTCCCGCTCGGGCTGGGCGGGGCTGCAGCGGTACGGGGGCAGCTGGTCGGGGGATGTGGCGACGGGTTGGCCGGGGCTTCGGGCGTCGCTGTCGCTGGTGCTGGGGCTCGGGCTGTGCGGGGTGCCGTACTCGGGTCCGGACGTGGGCGGCTTCGACGGCAGTCCGTCGCCGGAGCTGTATCTGCGGTGGTTCCAGCTGGGCGCGTATCTGCCGCTGTTCCGCACCCACGCGAGTCTGCGGGCGGGGCGCAGGGAGCCCTGGGAGTTCGGTGCCGAGGTGCTGGAGCACGCGCGCGTGGCGCTGCTCGAACGCCGGCGGCTGCTGCCGTACTTCATGACGCTGGCGCATCTGGCCCGGCGGACCGGTGCTCCTTATGTGCGGCCGCTGTGGTGGGGGGCGCCGGAGGACCGGGCTCTGCGCGACTGTGAGGACACGTTTCTGCTGGGCGACAGTCTCCTGGTGGCACCGGTCCTCGATCCCGGTGCCGAGCGGCGCGTGGTGCACCTGCCGCGGGGCCGCTGGTACGACACGGCGACGGAGGAGGTCCACGAGGGGCCGGGCCAGGTTCTGGTCGACGCGCCGCTGTCCCGGATACCGGTGCTCGCGCGCGCGGGGGCGGTGCTGCCCGTGCGCGGTGCCGACGGCGGGCTGGAGCTGGAGGTGTGGGCACCCGCGCGCGGACGCACCGGGGGCGGCCTGGTCGTGCCGGGCGCGGGCGAGGGGTGGGAGGAACCGGAGATCGAACGCTACGTCGCCCGGCGGCAGGGCGGCCGGGTGGTGGTCACCCGGGACCGGGAGGACGGCGTGGCCGAGCCGCCCTACCCGGTGCGTGTGCGAGGGCTCGGCTGAATCGGCCGGCTCACACGTAGCGGCCCTCGAACCATGCCTTGACGGCCACCGTGTGCAGCGGGAAGGCCAGTTCCTCGGGCCTGCGCAGGAGCTGCCAGCCCTCGGTCTCGTCCGTGGGACCGGAGGGCGGCAGTCCGTCGGCCGGGCGTTCCGGCAGCAGTCCGAACAGCAGCAGGTGCCCGTCGGGTGAGCTCATGGCGTCCACGAGCCGCACGTCGCGGGCGGCCGCGTCGATGCCGGTCTCTTCCTTGAGTTCGCGTACGACGGCCTGCTTCCAGTCCTCGCGGTCGTCGATGTAGCCACCGGGCAGGGCGATGCCTCCGCGCGCGGGGGCGATGGTGCGGGTGATGACGACCAGGGCCGTGCCCTCGGTGTCGTACACGGGCTGGAGCGCGATCGCGACCGGCAGTGGGTTGCGGTAGGCGACGGCCCCGCAGGACGGGCAGGTGCGCGGCCAGCCGGAAACGCCCTCTCCATAGGGCGCTCCGCAGCTCGAACAGTGGGAGTCCGGTGCGGAGTTGTCAGTTGGGTGCTGAGTTTCGGACACGCGCGGACTGTATCCGATCAGAGGAGGGACGTGTTCCGGCAGTGACGCGTCAGGAACGAGCGGGTCAGGAAGGGCGGCCGGAATCACCCCCGTCGGTCCCGGCCGCCCCTCGTGTACCACGACGCCGTCCGGGGCCGTTCGGTTCACCGAGACGGCCTGCCCATTTCCGGTTGCCCGTGGCACACTTCTGACGCCCTGTCAGATGACGCCACGAGGAGGCCCCTTTGCCGCACACACGCGAGCCCGCGGTCGCCGGCTGGTTCACCGGTGAGGGTGACGGCTTCCGCCTGCTGGGCACCCGGTGCTCGGCCTGCGCCTCGGTCTTCTTCCCCCGCGAGGACGTCCACTGCCGCAACCCGCACTGCGGGGGCGCTCCCCTTGAGGAGGTCCCACTGTCACGAACAGGGCGAATCTGGTCGTACACCGACAGTCGGTACCGGCCACCGTCACCCTATGTGAGCAACCCGGAACTTCCGTGGGAGCCGTACGCGTTGATCGCTGTGGAGCTGGCGGCCGAGCGGCTCGTGGTGCTGGGCCAGGCGGCTCCCGGGATCACCGTCGCCGATCTGACGGTGGGCATGGAGGTGGAGGTCGTCCCCGGTGTGCTCCAGGAGGACGAGGGCACGGAGACGACCTGGACGATCTGGCACTGGCGGCCGACGGGGGTGGCGGCATGACGGTTGACGTGGCGGTGCTCGGCGCGGGCATGCACCCATGGGGCAAGTGGGGTCGCGACTTCGTGGAGTACGGGACGGCGGCGGCCCGCGCGGCGCTCGCGGACGCGGGTCTCGACTGGCGGGACATCGATTCCGTCGTGGGTGCGGACACGGTGCGCGGCGGGTACCCCGGGTATGTGGCGGGAGCCACGTTCGCCAAGGCCCTGGGCTGGCAGGGAGCCCGGGTGACCAGTGTGTACGCGGCGTGCGCGTCCGGAGCCCAGGCCATAGCGGCGGCACGGGCGCAGATCCTCGCCGGCCTCGCGGAGGTGGTCCTCGTGGTGGGTGCGGACGCCGCCCCCAAGGGATTCTTCCGGCCCGCGGGCGGGGACCGCCCCGACGATCCGGACTGGCTGCGGTTCCGCCTGCTGGGCGCGACGAATCCGGCGTACTTCGGGCTGTACGCGCGGCGGCGGATGGCGGTGCACGGGGACACCCCGGAGGACTTCGCGCTGGTCAAGGTGAAGAACGCCGCGTTCGGGTCACTCAACCCGTACGCCCGCTACCGCAAGCGGGTCACCGCCGAGGAGGTGGCCGCCTCCGCGGTGGTCGCCGACCCGCTGCGGCTGCTGGACATCTGCGCCACCTCCGACGGCGGGGCCGCCCTGGTGCTGTCCAGCCTGGACTTCGCGCACCGCCACGGCGTCGGGAGGCCGGTGCGGATCAGGGCGGTGTCGACGGTGACCCCCCGCTTCCCGAACACCGTGCTGGACCTGCCGGACATCGCCACGGACTCGGCGGTCGCGGTCGCACCCCCGGACGAGACCTTCCGGGCGTCCATCGCCCGCGCCGCCTACGAGGAGGCGGGCATCGGGCCCGAGGACCTGTCGCTCGCCGAGGTGTACGACCTGTCCACGGCTCTGGAGTTGCAGTGGTACGAGGATCTGGGACTGTGCGGGGAGGGGGAGGGCGCGAAGCTGCTCCGGGAAGGCGCGACCGCCCCGGGCGGCCGGACACCCGTGAACACCAGTGGCGGACTGGCCTCCTTCGGGGAGGCGGTGCCGGCGCAGGCCATCGCCCAGGTGTGCGAGCTGACCTGGCAGTTGAGAGGCACGGCGGGGGACCGCCAGACCGCCGGGGCGCGGGTGGGCATCACCGCCAACCAGGGGTTGTTCGGGCACGGGTCCGCGGTGGTCGCCGTGCGCTGAACCGAGCCGGGCGAGAGCGACGTACGGAGCGCGTGAGGCGTGGGAGGGCCCACTCTGTGTGATCAGCCCGGAATGCTGCGTGAACGTCTCATGAACTGCGCCTGGGCGTGTGCGGGCAGCGCCATCATGCTCCCGTGCACTCCTGGACGGATACTCTCCGCTTCGCCTTCCAGCCAGTGGTCAACCTGAGGACGGGCGCGGTCGCCGCACTGGAGACACTCGCCCGCCCGGAAACCGGCGACGTCCTGGCCGAGGCCCGCCGGGATCCGGAACTGGACGGCAAGCTCACCGTGTTGGCGTTCCGTGCGGCCGTCCGCAAGGAGCGGCTGCTGCCCCTGCACCTGAACGTGTTCGCGGCCACGCTCGCCGACCTCGGCGGCCTCACACCGCTGCACGACGCCGTGCGCGCGGCGGGCCGCATGCCCTGGGAGGTGACGCTCGACATCGTCCCGCCCTACACGCACGTACCGCAGAGGGCCTTGCTGGAGGCCGTGGCCTCGCTGCGCGAGCAGGGCTTCCGGATCAGCGCGGACGGCATCGGGGAAGGCGACGTACCACTCAGGCTGCTCACCGACCTCTCCCCGGACCTGGTCAAGCTCGACGCCTCGCTGCTGGCCCGGCCGGCCGCGGTGCGGTCGATGCGGACGCTGAGCGAGGAGCTGCGCGCCCTGGTGGCGGTCGAGGGCGTCGAGACGGAACTCCAGTGCGCCGCGGCCCTGTCGGCCGGTGCGCAGCTGGCCCAGGGTGAGCTGTTCGCGCCACCGGCCCGGATCCCCGCAGTGGACGTATACGTTCCGCCCCTCGCCGCCGGTGCCGTGGCCGTGCCCCGGTCCGGGCCGTCGGTGCGGGAGTTCGTGCGGCCCGCCGCCCTACTGCCGCTGACCGCTTCGGCCGGGCAGGTGCGGGCGCTGCTGACCGGCTCTCCGGATGTCTCCGGGGTGCTGCTGACGGACCCGGCCGGCCGACCCGTGCGGTCGGTGCACCGGTCGCGCTTCCTGCTGTCGATGTCCGGCCGCTACGGGCATGCCCTGTACGCCGACCGGCCGGCCTTCAAGCTGGGTGACGCGCCCCGGACGGTCGGCGTCGACGCGACGGCCTGGGAGGTGCTGGACGTGGTGGCGGTCGGCGGCCGGGACCGGACCTCCGACGACGTGGCCGTGGTCGACGGACACGGCCGGTGCGTGGGGGTCGTACGGCTGGCGGATCTGGTGCGGGCGCTTGCCGAGAGCCGGGTCGAGGAGGCGGCCGGACTCAACCCGCTGACGCGGCTGCCCGGTTCGGACGCGATCGTGAGTGAGGTGGACCGGCGGATCTCCGACGGGCGGGCGTTCGCGCTCAGCTGGCTGGACATCGATCACTTCAAGCAGGTCAACGACGGTGCCGGGTTCGCCGCGGGCGACGAGCTGATCCGCGCGGTGGGCCGTGCGCTCCAGCAGGCGGTCGCGGGGCACGCGCGCGTGGGGCACATCGGCGGGGACGACTTCCTGGTGCTGGCCGACGAGGAGGCGCTCGATCCGCTGGTGGCCGCCGTGCTGGACGCGTCCTGGGCGGCGGGCGGACGGCCGGTCACGCTCTCCGTGGCGACCGTCGTCTGCGGTCCGGGCAGCGTGAGCGACCATCACCAGGCCGCCGCCCAGCTCGCCCCGCTGAAGAAGGCGGCCAAGGCGCTGACCGGCGCGAGCTGGGTGCTCGGGCGCGCCGGGTTCCCCGGCCACGAGGTCCGGCGCGGCGGCCCGGGGCCGACGCGGGCGCAGGCCGGATACGCAGCCGTGGAGCCGGGGTGGTGAACGTCCTTCTCGTATACGTCCGTTGCGGCACATCCACATCACCCAGGTCGGCGGACGGTCGGTGTCACCGTCGCCGTCGGCAACCTTGACGCCCCCGGGACGCCGGTGAACACTTCCCGGTGTCAGCCGACATCGCCGTACATTCTCGTCGTTATCAGGCACTGCGGCGCGGGTCTGTCCTGCTCCACGACCCGGCTCTCCAGGGCGGTCCGGCTGCGACGGCACGCTCGTCACGGACGCCGGGCGGGGCGCGGGGCCCTCCCTGCCTTCGGCTGAAGTCGCCAAGGGAACCGTCCTGCACGACAGGGCCGGGGCCGCTCGCCCCGTACCGGCGCCAAGGGAGCCGCCATGAGCAACGGAGACATTTTCGTCGGCGAAGTCATCGGCACCGCGATCCTGATCCTGTTCGGCGCGGGTGTCTGCGCCGCCGTCACCCTCAGACACTCCAAGGCGCGGGCCTCGGGCTGGGTCGTGATCGCGTTCGGCTGGGGCTTCGGTGTGCTCGCGGGCGCGTACACCGCCGCTCCCCTCTCCGGCGGGCAGCTCAATCCCGCGGTCACCCTCGGCATCGCCGTGGACACCGGCGAGTGGGGCAAGGTCTGGGTGTACCTGCTCGGCCAGATCGTCGGCGCGATGCTCGGCGCGGTGCTGGCCTATCTGGTGTATCTCGCCCAGTTCCAGGCCAACGTCCGCACGGAAGGCACGACCGAGGGCACTGCCGGCGAACCCGTGCCGACCCTCGGCATCTTCTCGACCATCCCGGAGATCCGGAACCCGGTCGCCAATCTCGTCACCGAGATCATCGCGACCATCGCGCTCGTCCTGCCCGTCCTCGCCTTCGGGCTCACGCGGGGGCTCGGCGAGTCCGGCACCACCGTGCTGATCGTCTCCTTGCTCGTGGTGGGCATCGGCCTCTCCCTCGGCGGCCCCACCGGCTACGCCATCAACCCGGCCCGCGACCTCGGCCCGCGCATCGTGCACACCTTCCTGCCGATCCCGCACAAGGGCACCTCGGACTGGGGCTACGCCTGGATCCCGGTCGTCGGCCCGCTGATCGGCGGAGCGCTCGCCGGCCTCATCTACCACGCGGCCTTCTGACACCGCCCCGCCGCCGCACCCCCGCTCCCGCGGCTCCGGCTCTCGCCGGCCCGCCTCTCATCCCCCGGCTCCCGATCCGCGCGCGGCCTTCCGGCCCGCGATCCGACCCAGCGACCCAGGGACAGCCATGACGGACACCGCCGACACGTATGTCGCCGCCATCGACCAGGGCACCACGTCCAGCCGCTGCATCGTCTTCGACCACAGCGGCGCGATCGTCGCCGTCGACCAGCGCGAGCACCGGCAGATCTTCCCCCGGCCCGGCTGGGTCGAGCACGACGCCACCGAGATCTGGTCCAAGGTGCAGGCCGTGGTGGCCGGGGCGCTCGCCAAGGCGGGGCTGCGCGCCGACCAGCTGAGCGCCCTCGGCATCACCAACCAGCGGGAGACCACGGTCCTGTGGGACCGCGCGACGGGCAAGCCCGTGCACAACGCGATCGTCTGGCAGGACACCCGTACCGCGGCCCTGTGCGACGAACTGGGCGGCGCGGACGGCCAGGACCGCTTCCGCGAGCGGACCGGTCTGCCACTGGCCAGCTACTTCTCCGGGCCCAAGGTGGCCTGGCTGCTGGACCATGTGCCCGGTCTGCGCCGGCGGGCCGAACGCGGTGAGATCGCGTTCGGAACCATCGACTCCTGGCTGATCTGGAATCTCACGGGCGGCACCGACGGCGGCCGGCACGTCACCGACGTCACGAACGCCGGCCGCACGATGCTGATGAACCTGGACACGCTCCAGTGGGATCCCTCCCTCCTGTCCGCGATGAACGTGCCCGAGGCCGTACTGCCCGAGATCAGGTCCTCCGCCGAGGTGTACGGCACGGCGGTCGGACAGCTGTCCGGGGTGCCCGTGGCGTCGGCGCTCGGCGACCAGCAGGCCGCCGTGTTCGGGCAGGCCTGCTACGACGTCGGCACCGCGAAGAACACCTACGGCACCGGCAGCTTCCTGCTGCTGAACACCGGCAACCGGCCGGTGCCGTCCAAGAGCGGGCTGCTGACGACGATGGGCTACAAGATCGGCGGGGAGGCGCCGGTGTACTGCCTGGAGGGGTCCATAGCGATAACGGGCGCGCTGGTCCAGTGGTTCCGCGACCAGCTCGGGATCATCCGGACCGCCGACGAGATCGAGACGCTGGCGGCGAGCGTCGACGACAACGGCGGCGCCTACATCGTGCCGGCGTTCTCCGGCCTGTTCGCGCCGTACTGGCGTTCCGACGCGCGCGGAGTCGTCACCGGCCTCACCCGGTACGTCACGAAGGCTCATCTCGCGCGCGCGGTGCTGGAGGCGACGAGCTGGCAGACCCGGGAGGTCGTGGACGCGATGTACCAGGACTCCGGGGTGCGGATCAGCACGCTGAAGGTCGACGGCGGCATGACCCGGAACAACCTGCTCATGCAGCACCAGGCGGACGTCCTCGGCGTGCCGGTGATCAGGCCCCGCGTGTCGGAGACGACGTGCCTGGGTGCCGCCTACGCGGCCGGGCTGGCCACGGGCGTGTGGGACGGCCTGGACCAGCTGAAGTCGCACTGGCAGAAGGACGTGGAATGGACACCGGCGATGGGGGCGTCGGTCCGTGACCGCGAGTACCGGAACTGGCGCAGGGCCGTGGAGAAGAGCTTCGCCTGGCTGGAGGAGGACGGGGCGTAGCAGCGCAGAGGTCGCCTCCCGCGCGCGTGGGCGCTCCGCACCGGACCGCGGCCCGTACCCCAGTCGGCGGGGGTACGGGCCGTGCCTGTCGATCGGCGGCGCGGGAAGGCGATGCGCGCGGTCGGACGGCGGCGGAGAGAGAGGCTCCGTGGCGGGCGGTCAGCCGATGACGGCCTGGCGGCGGTCCGCCGCGTAGTCCATCGCGTGCTGGACGAGTCCGATGAGCACCTCTTTGACCGACTCCCGGTCACGGGCGTCGGTCAGCAGGACGGGCACGTCGGCGTCCAGGTCGAGGGCCTGGCGGACGGACTCGACGGGGTAACGGGCGGCTCCTTCGAAGCAGTTGACGCCGACGAGGAAGGGTATGGAACGCCGCTCGAAGTAGTCGACGGCGGCGAAGCAGTCCTCCAGGCGGCGCGTGTCGGCGAGGACGACGGCGCCGAGCGCGCCCTCGGACAGCTCGTCCCACATGAACCAGAACCGTTCCTGCCCGGGCGTGCCGAAGAGGTAGAGCACCAGGTCCTCGCGCAGGGTGATGCGGCCGAAGTCCATGGCCACCGTGGTGGTGTGCTTGCCTTCCACACCGCTGGTGTCGTCGACGGGCCGCCCGGCCTCGGTGAGCAGCTCCTCGGTGCGCAGCGGCCTGATCTCACTGACCGCGCCGACGAGGGTCGTCTTGCCCACGCCGAAGCCGCCGGCCACCAGGATCTTGAGCGTGACGGGCTCGACCGGAGGCTTGCCGCGCTCAGAACGCCCGAAGATCATCGATCTCTTCTCCTGCTTGATGGGTGTCGGGCGACGGTCGGCCGTAGCCGCCGCCACCTGGGGTTTCGATGACGAGTACGTCGCCGGGCCCGACGTCGGCCGAGCCGCTGCCGCCGAGGTCGGTGACCGTGCCGTCGGCGCGCTCCACCCGGTTGGCGCCGAGCGCTCCGGGGGTGCCGCCGGCCATGCCGTACGGGGGCACCCGGCGGTGCTGGGAGAGTGTGGAGACGGTCATCGGTTCGAGGAACCGGATGCGGCGCTCCGCGCCGTCGCCGCCGCGCCACCGCCCGGCGCCGCCGCTCCCCCGCCGGACGGCGAACTCCTCCAGCCTGACCGGCAGCCGCCACTCCAGGATCTCCGGGTCGGTGAGCCGGGAGTTGGTCATGTGGGTCTGGACCACGTCGGCGCCGGGGAAGCCGTCACCGGCACCGGAACCGGAGGCGACGGTTTCGTAGTACTGGTGCCGCTCGTTGCCGAAGGTGACGTTGTTCATGGTGCCGGAGCCCTCGGCCTGGACTCCGAGGGCGGCGTAGAGGGCGCCGGTGATGGACTGCGAGGTCTCGACGTTGCCCGCGACGACGGCGGCGGGCGGCTCGGGAGCGAGCATGGAGCCGGGCGGCACGATGATGTCCAGGGGGCGCAGGCAGCCGTCGTTGAGCGGGATGTCGTCGGCGACCAGCGTGCGGAAGACGTACAGGACGGCCGCGTTGACGACCGCGAAGGGCGCGTTGAAGTTGCCGGCGAGCTGCGCGGAGGTGCCGGTGAAGTCGATGGTGGCCCGGCGCTCGGCGCGGTCGACGCGGACGCGGACCTGGATGACGGCACCGGAGTCGGTCTCGTAGGCGTACTCGCCGTCGTCGAGGGCGTCGATGACGCGGCGGACGGCCTCCTCGGCGTTGTCCTGCACGTGCCGCATGTAGGCCTGGACGACGTCGAGGCCGAACTCGTCGATCATGCGGCGTACTTCGTCGACGCCCTTCCGGTTGGCGGCGATCTGGGCGCGCAGGTCGGCGAGGTTGGTGCGGGGGTTCCGGGTCGGGTACGGCGCCTCGGTGAGCAGGCGGCGGGTCTCTTCCTCGCGGAAGCGGCCGTTCTCGGCGAGGAGCCAGTTGTCGAAGAGGACGCCCTCCTCCTCGATGGTGCGGCTGTGGGCCGGCATCGAGCCGGGAGCGATGCCGCCGATCTCGGCGTGGTGGCCGCGTGAGGCGACGTAGAAGAGGATCCGGGGCTCACTCCGCGTGTCCGTCGCCCGGTCGGAGTCGAAGACGGGGGTGATCACGGTGACGTCCGGCAGGTGCGTGCCGCCGTGGTACGGGTCGTTGACGGCGTAGGTGTCGCCCGGCCGCATGGCGGAGCCGCGACGGCGGATCACCTCTTTGACGCTGGTGCCCATGGAGCCCAGGTGGACGGGGATGTGGGGGGCGTTGGCCACCAGGTTCCCGTCCGGGTCGAACAGGGCGCAGGAGAAGTCCAGCCGTTCCTTGATGTTGACGGACTGGGCCGTGGACTCCAGCCGTGCGCCCATCTGTTCGGCGATCGACATGAAGAGGTTGTTGAAGACTTCAAGCAGAACCGGGTCGGCTTGTGTGTCGAGGTCGGAACTCTGCGTAATCGCCGTGCGTTCCATGAGCAGATGCCCGTCATCGGTCGCGGCGGCCCGCCAGCCGTCGTCGACGACGGTCGTCGCGCCGGGCTCCGTGATGATCGCGGGGCCGGTGACGGTCTCGCCGGGGGGAAGGGCCTCCCGGCGGTGGAGGGGTACGTCGCGCCAGGCGCCGCCGGTGTGGAGACGGACGGTGCCGGGTGCCTCGGAGTGGCCCTCGTAAGGGGCGAGGGCGGACAGATCGGGGGGTGCGGTGATGCCGGTGGCTTCGACGGAGAGGGCTTCCACGACGACCGGGCGGTCGAGTGTGAAGGAGTACGTGGCGCGATGACGTTCTTCGAATGCCTGCCGCATGGCGTCGGGCTCGGCCAGTTCGACGGTGAGGGTGGTGTCGGTGCCGTCGTAGCGCAGCTGGGCGCGGCGGGTGACCTGGATGCGGGCCTCCGGGACGTCCTCGGCGAGCAGTTCGGCCACTGCGGCGGCCTCCAGGTCGTCGGCCGTCTTGCGGATGCCGGTCATGGCGTCGGCTCGCAGGGGAGCCTCTACGGACTGTTCGCGCATGGCCGTGGTGTCGGCGAGGCCGATGCCGAGGGCGGACAGGAGGCCGGCCATGGGGGGTACGAGGACGGTGCGGATGCCGAGCGAGTCGGCGACCCGGCACGCGTGCTGGCCGCCCGCCCCGCCGAAGGTGGTCAGGGCGTACCGGGTGACGTCGTGGCCCTTCTGGACGGAGATCCGCTTCACGGCGTTGGCGATGTTGGCGACGGCGATCTGCAGGTAGCCCTCGGCCACCTGCTCGGGGGTGCGGTCGTCACCGGTGCGTTCGTGGATCTCGCGCGCGAGGGCGGTGAACCGGTCGCGGACGAGGTCGGCGTCCAGTGGCTGGTCGCCGTCGGGCCCGAACACGGCGGGAAAGTGGGCGGGGTGGATGCGGCCGAGCATCACGTTGGCGTCGGTGACGGTGAGCGGGCCTCCGGCGCGGTAGCCGGCGGGGCCGGGGTCGGCGCCTGCCGAGTCGGGGCCGACCCGGTAGCGGGAGCCGTCGAAGTGCAGTACGGAGCCGCCGCCGGCGGCGACGGTGTGGATGTCCAGCATGGGGGCGCGCAGCCGGACTCCCGCGATCTGTGTGGTGAACACGCGCTCGTACTCACCGGCGAAGTGCGAGACGTCGGTGGAGGTGCCGCCCATGTCGAAACCGATGACGCGGTCGAAGCCGGCGCGCTGCGACATACGGGCCATGCCGACGATGCCGCCGGCGGGCCCGGAGAGGATGGCGTCCTTGCCGCGGAACTGTCCGGCCTCCGTCAGCCCCCCGTTGGACTGCATGAACATCAGCCGTACGTCCCGCAGTTCCTCGGCGACGTGCCGCACGTAGCGGCGCAGGACGGGCGAGAGGTAGGCGTCCACGACGGCGGTGTCCCCGCGCGGGACGAGCTTCATCAGCGGACTGACCTCGCTGGACAGCGAGATCTGCGGGAAGCCGATGCGAGCGGCGAGTTCGCCGACGGCACGTTCGTGACCGGGGTGGAGGTGGCTGTGCAGGCAGACGACGGCGACCGCGCGGATCCCGTCGTCGTACGCCTCCCGGAGCGGGCCGGCCAGGGCGTCCAGGTCGGGGGCGCGCAGGACGGTGCCGTCGGCGGCGACGCGTTCGTCCACCTCCACGACCCGTTCGTGGAGCAGCCCGGGCAGCTCGATCCGGCGGGCGAAGATGCGCGGGCGGTTCTGGTAGGCGATGCGCAGGGCGTCGCGGAAACCGCGGGTGACGACGAGGAGGGTGCGCTCGCCCTTGCGTTCCAGCAGGGCGTTGGTGGCGACCGTGGTGCCCATGCGGACGGCCTCGACAGGCTCCTGGGAGCCGCCGAGGAGTTCACGCACACCGGCCACGGCCGCGTCGGCGTACCTGGCCGGCTTCTCGGAGAGCAGTTTGTGCGTGAGCAGCCGGCCGTCCGGGCGACGCGCGACGATGTCGGTGAAGGTGCCGCCTCGGTCGACCCAGAACTGCCAGCCAGTCACGTCACTACCCCGCTTCCGCGCCGGTCACAGCGCCCGGAGGCCGTTGATCACGTCGCGCAGAATACTCTCGTCCGGCAGCTCGGCCGGGGGTACCGGACGGTTCACATGGACGAATTCCGCGTGCACCAGGTCGCCGATGAGCACGCGGACCACGCCGATGGGGAGGTCGAGTTCCGCGGCGAGTTCGGCGACCGACTGCGGCGCGTCCCGGCAGAGCCCGACGATGTCCACGTGTTCGGGGGACAGTGTCGGGTCCGATTCCGGGTCACCGGTGCCGGGCTCCGTGACGACCACCGCGATCAGATCGAGGCGGTGCTGGGCCGCACTCGTGGTGCGGCCCCGTGTCATCGCGTAGGGGCGGACTACCGGCCCGGCCTCGTCGTCGAACCAGTGGCTTCTTCCCTGACCGTCTCCGCTCATGTCATCCCACTACCCGCCTGCGGGCAGATCGGTGCGCGGGGCGGTGCCCAGATGTACGCCGACGCGCTTGACCAGGAGCGTCATCTCGTAGGCGACCTGCCCGACGTCGGAGTCGGCGTCCGAGAGGACGGCGAGGCAGCTGCCGTCCCCGGCGGCGGTGACGAACAGGAAGGCGCCGTCCAGCTCGACCACCGTCTGCCGGACGCTGCCCGCGTCGAAGTGGCGGCCCACGCCCTTGGCGAGGCTGTGGAAGCCGGACGCCACGGCGGCCAGATGCTCGCTGTCCTCCCTGGTCAGGTCCTTGGACACGCCCGTTGGCAGTCCGTCGCCGGACAGGATGACGGCCTTGCGGATGCTGGCGACCCGGTCGACAAGGTCGTCCAGGAGCCAGTTCAGCTCCCCCTTGTTCGTCGCCGAGTGGTCGGTCGCCTTCGGTGCGGTCATCGACCGTCCCCCTTAGTCGTTCCTTGTGCTGTGCCGTTCCGGGCCCCGTCGCCCGCGGCGTTCTCCTCCCGGCCGCGCTGCCAGCCGCGCTGGAGTGAGGCCATCCGGCTGCGGACCTCCTCGGCATCGCGGTCGGCGGGCTGTGCCGCGCTCTCGGCGCGCCGTCCGGTGTTCTGCTTGAGCTGGGGGGCCAGGCTGGCCTGGCGTACGCGCCGGGGCAGCGGGCCGGTGCCCGGTTCGGGGGCCGTGTCGCCGGCGGGTGCGGCTGTGCCGGTGCGGGGCGGTGCCGTGTCTCCCGGGCCGCCGCTGGTGGGCGATGCGGATGTGTCGCCCCGAGGCGGTGCCGTGTCCCCCGAGCCGCCGGAGCCGGGCGGCCTGGTTCGGGTGCGCCGGGGAAGCGCCGGGGCTCCGGACGTCTCGGCGGCGCCCTCGGCCGGGGTCGCGGCGCGGTCCTCGGCGCGGTCGCCGGGTCCGGTGGGGCGCAGGGCGGCGGTACTGCGGCGGCGCGCGGGGAGCGGGGCCGGTCCGCCGGTGCCGGAGCGGCGCGGTTCGGCCTCGGGGTCCGGTTCGCCGCGGCGGGACCGCTGGTCGGTGACGGGCTTGCCGTGCGAGCTGACCAGCTTGGGCGTGTGCCGCCGTGGCAGCGGTACGGCTCCGCGGTCGCCGGTCTCGTCGCGTGCGAGCCGGTCGGCCTGCGGGGTGGCTGTCTGCTCGTCGCCGCCCGGGCGGGGGCGGCGGTGGCGGAACAGCCCGCCACGCTCGCTCTCTTCGTCCGCGAGGGCGCCGGGGAAGTCGTCCAGCGCGTCGAGATCGACGGGCGCCTCCAGCTCGACCGGGCCGTCCAGCAGGGAGGTCGGCAGGCCGGGCAGCTGCAGCGGTCCCGAGGACGGCCCACCGGTATGGCCCAGCGCCTGCTCGGTGCCCTTGGCGGGGCGTTCCCGGTCGAGGCGGAAGCCGATGCCGTTGGTGTCCGGGACGTCGTCGGTGAGCAGCGCGTCGGGGATGAACAGCACGGCGGTGGTGCCGCCGTACGGCGACGGCTGGAGGGAGACCCGTACGTTCTGGCGCTGGGCGAGGCGGCTGACCACGAACAGGCCGAGCCGGTCGGTGTCCGAGAGTTCGAACTCGGGAGTCTCGGCGAGACGCAGATTGGCGTCCAGGAGTGCCTCGGCCGTCATGCCGAGACCCCGGTCGTGGATCTCCAGGGTGAAGCCGTTGGCGACCCGCTCGCCGATGACCTGGACCGCGGTGTGCGGGGGCGAGAAGACGGTGGCGTTCTCCAGGAGCTCGGCCACGAGATGGGTGAGGTCGGCGACGGCGGGTCCGGTGACGGCGACCCGCGGCAGGCGCCGGACCTCGATGCGCTCGTAGTCCTCGACCTCGGCGACGGCGGCGCGGACGACGTCCATCAGCTGCACGGGCCGGCGCCACTGCCGGGACGGCGCGGCGCCGGAGAGGATCACCAGGCCCTCGGCGTGCCGACGCATCCGGGTGGTGAGGTGGTCCAGGCGGAACAGGTCGGCGAGTTCGTCGGTGTCCTCGGTCCGGCGCTCCATGCTGTCGAGCAGCGTGAGCTGCTTGTGCAGCAGCACCTGGCTGCGGCGGGCGAGGTTGACGAAGACCTCGGAGACGCCGGCCCGCAGCTCGGCCTGCTTGACGGCGGCCTCGACGGCGGCGCGCTGCAGGGTGTTGAGGGCCTGCCCGACCTCGCCGATCTCGTTCTTGTCGTACTCCAGGCGCGGCACCTCGGTCTCGACGTCGACCTGTTCGCCCGCGGACAGCCGGCGCATCACGCTGGGCAGCCGGACACCGGACGCCTCGTGCGCCTCCAGGCGCAGCTGACGCAGGTCGCGGACGAGGGTCCGGCCGACCCGGACGGAGAGGACGACGGAGAGCAGCAGTGCGACCAGGCCGAGCACACCCGCTACGGCCGCCTGCACGATGACGCCCATGGCCACGGGGTGGACGCGGTCCTGGAAGCGGTCGCCCGCGTGGTCGTCCAGGGAGCCGAGCTCGTCCAGGGCCGTTGCCGCGGCGGAGTCCCAGCTCTTGGCGCTGACGCCACGGGGGGTGCCGGAGTCCGTGGCGAGGACGGATCGTTCGGCCGCGTGGAGCGGAGCCGTGGTGGCGTTGTTCCAGAAGCGTTCGTAGCGTTCGCGCTCCGCGGCGGGCAGCAGCGGGAGGCTGATGTCGTACAGGAGGGTGCGCTGGGCGACGAGGTCGGAGATCTCGCGGGTCTCGTCGCGGGTGAGCCGGCCGACGACGAGGGAGGAGCCGAGCAGGGCGTCCTCGCGGGAGAGCAGCTCGCGGGCGCGGGTGATGTTGACCAGGGCGCGAGCCTCTTTGTCGACCTCGACGTCGTCGATGCCGTCGAGGGAACTGAGCAGCGCGTAGCAGGGCTCCACGAGGCGGTTGTAGTGGACGAGCGCCTGGGCGCGGGTGACGGTGCCCTCCTCGACGCTGCGGCGCAGGGGGTCGAGACCGCGGAAGGCGTCCAGGACGGCCGTCAGCTGCTCGCTGTCGTCCGCGTCCATGCCGGACCGGACGTCCTGTTCCTTGGCGTTCTCGCGGATCCTGGAGACGGCTCGGTCGGTGGCGGTGCGGGTACGGTGCAGTGCCGAAAGTGCTTCGGAGGCCCGTGGGTCGGCGAGGTAGACGAGGGTCTGGCGGCGCTCCTGCTGCAGGACGCGGACGGTGTCCTCGGTGGGGTAGCCGATGTCCTCGACGATGTCGGACACGCGGAACAGCTGGGCCACTTCACGCCCCGTGAGTACCGTGGCGAAGCCCCAGACGGCGGTCAGGGACACCAGCGGCACGAGAAGCAGCGCCACGATCTTCCGGCGGATCGACTTCCCGCGAAAGCGCATGGCCTCCCCCAGCTCGACCCCCGCCGGCCGGGGGGCTCATGTCTGTCTACAAACGGCGCGAGCCTACTACCGCCCCACAGTTAACTCGAAGACATGTCCGGAGGATGAACTTCCGCATCAGCGGCGAGACATGACGAGTTGTCCGGGCATTGCGGGAGATTGCCACCACGATCCGGAGACCCGCGCCCGGCCGGTGGCAGCGTCACGGTCGGGCGGTTGGCCGGAATTTTTCGCCAGGTGGGAATCTTCGCGCCGTGTCGTTCGTCCTTCTCTATGGGAAATGGGGGCGGAATGGGCCACAGGAGCCGTATCCCGCACCCCGGCGGCGTAAAACAGCGCAAGCCGGGCAGCCACTGGGGAGTCGGGGTCTGAGGACACCGGGGGCGAGCGGTCTGCTGGCGGTGGGGAGTGACACGGTGATGGGCACGGCGGAGCGGCGCGAGGCGCCCGAGGAGAGCGTGGCGGGGCGCTCGCGGATGCGGTGGGGGCGGCAGGCGCCGGATCGGGACATTCCGGCGCCCGCCCGCGCCCTGGAGTCCGCCGACGATGAACAGTGGCAGAGCTACCGGCCGTTGTGGGTCGAGGAGCCGGCGCGCCGGCACCCGATGCCCGACCCGGTGCGGACGGCGGCGGTGCGGGCGCTCCTCGTCATCGCGGTGACGCTGATACAGGCGATGGTGGCGTTCCTGTGCACGCTGGCCGGCTCCTGGCTGGCGTTCCCCATGGTGATCAGCAGTGTGGCGAGCACGGTGGTGGCCACCTGGGCCGTGGTCGACGTATGGGTGACCCGCCAGGTGTGGAGCCAGCGGTACGGCGTGGTCTCCGAGCCGAGCAGCACGGCCCGGGCCCTTCGGCGGGAGCGGCGCGCCCGTCGCCGCCAGGAGCGGGCTGCCCTGCGGGAGGAGGAGCGGATACGCCGCAGGGGCGGCGCCGGGCAGCTGTCGCACTCCTGACCCGGGCGGACGGCACTCGGGACTCCGGCGGACGGCGCTCAGGGCGAGGGGACGAGGCCGAGGGGACCAGGGGGCGCCGGTCGGGACCGGTCCGGCGAGCGCGGCGGCCCCGTCCCGTCACAGCGCGGCCGGCTCCACCCTCGGCCGATCCTCCGACTGCCGGTCGCCCGGCTTCCGTTCCTCCCGTGGCCGCTCCCGCTGGAGTTCGCGCCGGGCCCGCATGAACGCGCGGGGCCGGTCCACTCCGAGCACGGCGACGGTGCGGCCGTCCCGTTCATAGCGGGCGAGGAAGCCGGACCCACCGGGCACTCCGTCGTCGGTGATCTCCCCCTCGGCGACACGGACGGTGTCGCCCTCGCGGTACCGGCCGGCGAACTGGATCCGGGAGTCGTACTGGTCGGACCAGAAGTACGGCACCGGCCGGGCGGTCGCGAGGGTGCGGCCCGCGAGCAGGTTGGTCACGGCGACGCGGGGCTGCTCGGTGGCGGAGGTCCAGTGCTCGGCCCGGGTGCCGCCGACGCGGGCCACGTCGCCGACCGCGACCACCTGGGGCAGGGCGGTCACACAACCGTCGTCGCACAGCACGCCGTCATGCAGGGCGAGGGTCGAGCCCGTCAGCCAGGCGGTGTTGGGGACGGCTCCGATGCCGACGATCACGATGTCGGCGGGCAGGGTGCGGCCGTCGGCGAGGTCGACCCCGGTCACGGTGGCGCCGCCCCGGAGTGCGGCCACGCCGGTTCCGGTGACCAGCTCCACGCCACCGCGGCGGTGCAGTGCGGCGCACACCGCGGCCATCTCCGCCCCGAGTTGGGGCACGAGGGGCAGCGGTGCGGCCTCGACCACCGTGACCGTGTGGCCGAGCCGGGCACACGAGGAGGCGGTCTCGGCGCCGATGAAGCCGCCCCCGATGACGACGACCCGGCGGGGCCCTTGGGTGAGGTCGGCGCGCAGGGCGCGGGCGTCGTCCAGGGTGCGCAGCGTGTGCACGCCGGCGAGTCCCTCGCCGGGCAGCCGGCGGGCGGCGGCGCCGGTGGCGATGACGACGCCGTCGGTGGGCACCGTACGGCCGTCGCCGAGAAGGACGGTGCGGCCTCGGGGGTCGAGCCCGCGGGCACGGACGCCGAGCAGCCACTCGGCGTCGAGTCCGGCGGTCTCGTCGGCATCGGTGAGCGCCAGTCGGCTCTCGTCGGCGCGGCCGATGAGGAAGTCCTTGGAGAGAGGAGGGCGGTCATACGGGCGATGGGGTTCGTCGCCGACGATCACCAGTCGGCCGCCGAAGCCCTGGGCGCGTAGCTCACGGGCTGCGTAGAGCCCGGAGAGGGAGGCGCCGACGATGGTCACGGTCCTCATACGGCACGGCTCCTGGCGTCGGGGGCGAGGGTGGGCCGGTGGGGGCGAGCCGGTGCCGTACCGGGCGGACGGCCGAGGCCGGCGGAGACGGGGCTCCGGTGCCTGGGGGCGCTCATGCGGCCGTACCCTCCTGCGCGCCGAGGTGGACGTGCACGACGCCGTCCTCCACGGTGACGCGGTGAGTGCGCACGGGGTGCCGGGCCGGCAGGCAGGTCGGTTCACCGGTGCGCAGGTCGAACGAGGCCGCGTGCAGCGGGCACTCGACCAGGCAGCCCTCCAGCCAGCCCTCGGAGAGGGACGCGTCCTGGTGGGTGCAGGTGTCGTCGATGGCGTAGAGCTCGCCGTCCTCGGTGCGGAACACGGCGATCGGCGGCGTGGTCGCGACGCGGACGGACTCGCCCTCGGGGAGGTCTTCGAGGCGGCAGACGGGAATCACGGGCCCCCCTCTCGGTCCGGGACGCTCGGTCCGGGACCTGCTCGATGCAGGCGTCAGGGATGCTGCCGGGAGCCCGGACCCACGTCGGTCCGGCCCGGGGAAGCGGCAAGGGAGTGGCGGACCGTCGACGGTCCGGGTGGTCCGGCACCCTTCCGGGATCCGGACGCTTCGGTAACATGATGTTTCGTATGGCGCACGAGCTAGCGCTATGCGCAACAGAATCCGGGCGGGACGACCGTCGCGTCAAGGGCTTCCCGCAGATGCGGCCCGAACCGGGCCCACAGGTGGTGAGAGTTGAGCCATGACCCGCACGCAGAAGCAGTCTGACCGCGGCGAGGAGACCACGCAGACCCCAGGGACCCCGGAGAGGCAGAGCGGCCGCGGAGCGGCCAGTGCGGTGCAGTCGGTGGACCGCGCCGTGAGCGTGCTGGAGATCCTCGCCCGGCACGGCGAGGCGGGCGTCACCGAGATCGCCGAGGAGCTGGACGTCCACAAGTCCACGGCGTTCCGGCTGCTCGGCGTCCTGGAGAACCGCGGCCTGGTGGCCCAGGCCAAGGACCGCGGGAAGTACTACCTGGGGGCCGGCGTACTGCGCCTGGCGGGGGCGGCGGCAGTGCGTCTCGACATCTCGCAGGAGGGCGTCCCGGTCTGCCGGGAGGTCGCCGACGAGCTGGGCGAGACGGTCAACATCGCCGTGCTCGACGAGGACGCGGCGGTCAACATCATGCAGGCCCGCGGCACCGCGTCCGTCACCGCGCAGAACTGGCTGGGCAGACGCACCCCGCTGCACGCCACCTCCAGCGGCAAGGTGCTCCTCGCGCACATGCCGCCGACCCTGCGCGAGGGCCTGCTGGCGCGGACGCTGCCGCGGTTCACGGACCGTACGATCACCGGCGCGGCGATGCTGCGCGCCGAGCTGGAGGCCGTGGTCGGGCAGGGCTACGGGGTCACGATCGAGGAGCTGGAGCTGGGGCTCGCGGCCGTGGCGGCACCGGTGCGCGCGCACGACGGCAAGGTGATCGCGGCGATCAGCGTCTCGGGGCCGGTGTACCGGCTCAACGCCGACCGGCTGCCGGAGGTGGCCAAGCGGACGGTCGCGGCCGGCGCCGAGCTGTCCCGGCGCATGGGGTACGGCTTCTGACCGAGCGGCGGACGAGCACCCCAGGCCAGGCCCCTTCGCCACCCGGCGTCGGCCCCCGGCAGAGACGCACATGACCCGAACCACGGCGCGGGACCGGTGACTCGCCGGTCCCGCGCCGTCGTGTGTCCGAGAGATTTCGTCCCCCGGGTTCCTTTTGCCAAGGGTTAACGCGCACCCCTTGACGGCCCCGTGACGCCGTTCTCAAGATGTTCCCCACCACGCAACCCATCGTGCAATGCGCAACAGCAGAGGAGCTTGTCGTGCCACACGAGGTCCGTGCCGTAGTCGCTGTGAAGAAGGGCGCACCCGTGGAGGTGCGGACGATCGTCGTCCCCGACCCGGGGCCCGGTGAGGTGCTCGTCGATGTGCAGGCGTGCGGGGTGTGTCACACGGATCTCCACTACCGGGAGGGCGCGATCACCGACGACTTCCCGTTCCTGCTGGGCCATGAGGCGGCCGGCACGATCGAGGCGGTCGGCCCGGGGGTCACCGACCTGAAGCCCGGCGACTACGTCGTCCTGGCCTGGCGGGCGCCGTGCGGCACCTGCCGTTCCTGCCGTCGGGGCCGGCCCTGGTACTGCTTCGACTCCCGCAATGCCGCGCAGCGCATGACCCTGCCGGACGGCACCCCGCTCACCAACGCCCTCGGCATCGGTGCCTTCGCCGAGAAGACGCTGGTCGCGGCGGGCCAGGCGGTGAAGATCGACCCGGCCGCGCGGCCCGAGGCGGCCGGCCTCATCGGCTGCGGGGTGATGGCCGGTTACGGCGCCGCGGTCAACACCGGCAACGTCGGCCGCGGTGACTCGGTCGCCGTCATCGGCTGCGGAGGCGTCGGCAACGCGGCCATCGCGGGCGCCTGTCTGAACGGCGCCATGAAGGTGATCGCCGTCGACATCGACGACAGGAAGCTGGACCAGGCGGAGAAGTTCGGCGCCACGCACACCGTGAACTCCCGGGGCACCGACCCGGTGGAGGCGGTCCGGGAACTCACCGACGGCCACGGCGTGGACATCGCGATCGACGCGGTGGGCCGCCCCGAGACGTTCCTCCATGCCTTCTACATGCGCGACCACGCCGGCCTGCTGGTCCAGGTCGGTGTCCCCGCGCCCGAGATGAAGGTCGAACTCCCGCTGATCGACGTCTTCTCGCGCGGCGGCGCCATCAAGTCCTCCTGGTACGGCGACTGTCTGCCGAGCCGGGACTTCCCGTTCCTGATCGACCAGTACCTCTACGGCCTGCTCGACCTCAACGCGTTCGTGTCCGAGACGATCGCCCTGGACCAGGTGGAGGAGGCGTTCGGCAAGATGCACCGCGGTGAGGTGCTGCGCTCGGTGGTGGTCCTGTGAGCGTGGGCGGGGCGGTACACGCCGAACGCGCCGTCACTTCCGGCGCCGCCGGCCGCTCGTACTCCGACCGCCCGGCCATCGAGGCCTTCCCCCGCGCGCGGCTGCTGACCCTGTCGGGCGCCACCGTCGTCCACACCGGCCACGGCCAGGACGCGACGATCGCCGCCGAGCGGCCGAACGTCCCCGCGCCCTGAGCGACTCCCCCGCACCTGCCATCCCCGCCACCACCAAGGAGGGGCATGTCCAGCACACCCGAAACACGGTCCCAGGGACCCCGCGTCGTCGTCATCGGCGCCGGCATCGTCGGCTGCTCCCTCGCCGACGAGCTGACCGCCCGCGGCTGGACGGACGTCACCGTCCTCGAACAGGGCCCCCTGCCCGCCCCCGGCGGCTCCACCTCGCACGCGCCGGGACTCGTCTTCCGGACCAGCCCGTCCAAGACCCTCGCGGAGTTCGCCCGGTACACCGTCGAGAAGTTCCGCTCCCTCGAAGTCGACGGCGTCTCCTGCTTCGAACAGGTCGGCGGCCTGGAGCTCGCGACCACCCCCGAACGCCTGGCCGAGCTGCACCGCAGGGCCGGCTACGCGGCCTCCTGGGGCATCCGCGGCGAGATAGTGAGCACCGCCCGCTGCAAGGAACTCTGGCCACTGCTGGACGAGTCGGTCGTCCTCGGCGGCTTCCACACCCCGGACGACGGCCTGGCCCGGGCCCTCCTCGCGGCCCGCGCCCAGATGGACCGCGCCGCCGCGCGCGGCGCCCGCTTCCTGGACCGGCACACGGTCACCGGCATCGAGCAGCGGGACGGCCGGGTCACCGCGGTCGTCACCGACCGGGGCGCCTTCCCCGCCGACCACGTCGTCTCGGCGGCCGGATTCTGGGGGCCGGTCATCGGCCGCATGGCCGACGTCGACGTACCGCTGCAGCCCCTCGCCCACCAGTACGCGAAGACCCGGCCGCTGCCCGCGCTGAGCGGCGCCACGGCCGAGGCGACGCGGCCCATCCTCCGCTTCCAGGACCGCGACCTGTACTTCCGCGAGCACGCCGACCGCATCGGGATCGGCTCGTACGCGCACCGGCCGATGCCGGTGGACCCGTTCGCGGTCCTGGCGTACGACGAGGCGCGCGCCCGGGACATGGAGATGCCGTCCTCGTACCCGTTCACCGCCGAGGACTGGGCGCCGAGCTGGGAGGACTGCCGGCGGCTGCTGCCCGCGCTGCGGGAATCCGAGATCGAGACCGGGTTCAACGGGGTCTTCTCCTTCACGCCGGACGGTATGCCGTTGCTCGGCGAGGCCCGGCGGTTGCGGGGCTTCTGGCTGGCCGAGGCGGTCTGGGTGACCCACTCGGCCGGGGTGGCGAAGGCGGTGGCCGAGTGGATGGTCGACGGGCGGCCGTCCATCGACGTGCACGAGTGCGATCACACGCGGTTCGAGGAAGCGCAGCGTTCACCGTCGTACGTCCGTGAACGTGGTTCACAGCAGTTCGTCGAGGTGTACGACGTCCTGCACCCCCTGCAGCCCATGGAACAACCGCGTCCGCTGCGGGTGAGCCCCTTCCACGCCCGTCAGCAGCACCTCGGCGCCTTCTTCCTGGAGGGCACCGGCTGGGAACGCCCGCACTGGTACGAGGCGAACGCCCCGCTCGTGGACGCCCTCGGCGAGCTGCCCGAGCGCGACGCCTGGTCGGCCCGGTACTGGTCCCCCATCGCCGCCGCCGAGGCGTGGGCCACCCGCGAGAAGGTCGCCCTGTACGACATGACCCCACTGCGCCGCCTGGAGGTGACCGGTCCCGGCGCCCTCGCCTTCCTCGACCGCATGACCAGCAACAACCTCCGCAAGAAGCCCGGCGCGGTCACCTACACCCTGCTCCTCGACGAGACCGGAGGCATCCGCTCCGATCTCACCGTCGCCCGCCTCGCCCCCGACCGCTTCCAGGTCGGCGCGAACTCCCCCGCGGACCTGGACCGGCTGCTCCGCCACGCGCCCGCCGACGTGCAGATCCGCGACATCACCTCCGGCACCTGCTGCATCGGCGTCTGGGGCCCCCTCGCCCGCGCCCTCGTCCAGCCCCTGACCGGCGACGACTTCTCCCACGAGGGCTTCGGCTACTTCCGGGCCAAGCAGACGTACCTCGGACACGTCCCGGTGACGGCGATGCGCCTGAGCTACGTCGGCGAGCTGGGCTGGGAGCTGTACACCACCGCCGACCTGGGCCTCAGGCTCTGGGACACGCTGTGGGAGGCCGGGCAGGACCTCGGGGTGATCGCCGCGGGCCGGTCCGCCTTCAACTCCCTGCGGCTGGAGAAGGGCTACCGCGCCTGGGGCACCGACATGACCGACGAGCACACCCCCTTCGAGGCGGGCCTCGGCTTCGCGGTCCGCATGGACAAGGAGGACTTCGTCGGCAGGGCGGCGCTCCGGCGGGCCGGGGAGCCCTCCCGCCGGCTCACCCCGCTGCTCCTGGACGACCCCGCCGCCGTGGTCCTCGGCAGGGAGCCCGTGTACGTCGACGGCGCCCCGGCCGGCTACGTGACCAGCGCGTCGTACGGCTACACGCTAGGCCGCTGTGTCGCCTACGCCTGGCTGCCGGCCGGTCTCGCCACCGGCACCGGCGTGCACATCGAGTACTTCGGCGAGAAAGTCCCGGCCACGGTCGCCGACGAGCCGCTGTTCGACCCCGAGATGACCCGCATCCGTCGCTAGGCGGTCCGGCCCACCACCACCGGCTCCAGCCACGGCGCCGACCTGGCGCCGACCGGTTCCACCACGCATCCGATCGGCCTGTTCGACCCCGCCCGCCTCGCCGCCGCGCCCTCCCGAGGAGCCCGCCCGTGACGACGCCACCGACCTCCCCCCGCCCGATCTCCACGAGCCCGGCCCCGCCGAGCCTCATCGCGACACTTCCGGGCCACTACTACACCGACCCGGCGATCTTCCGGCAGGAGCAGGAGCTGCTCTTCGAGTCCCTGTGGTTCTGCGCGGTCCGCAGTGCCGACCTGGACAGGCCGGGCGCCTTCCGTACCGTGCAGGTGGGCCGCGAGAACATCGTCGTGACGCGGACCCGTACGGGTGAGCTGCGCGCCTTCCTCAATGTGTGCCGACACCGCGGGGCGCGGCTGTGCACCGAGGAGTCCGGCGAGGTGCGGCGCAGCCTGCAGTGTCCGTACCACGCATGGACGTACGACCTTGACGGCAAGTTGATCGCCGCGCCCAACTTGATCAAGATGCCCGACGTTGATCGAGTCGAGTACGGGTTGATCAAGGTGGCCCTGCGCGAGTGGCTGGGCTACGCCTGGGTGTGTCTCGCCGCCGAACCGCCCTCCTTCGAGGACACGGTGATGTACGCGGCCGTGGAACGGCTCGGCGACGCCGCCGCCATCGAGCACTACGGCACCGAGCGGCTGGCCCTCGGCAAGCGCATCAGCTACGACGTGCGGGCCAACTGGAAACTGATCGTCGAGAACTTCATGGAGTGCTACCACTGCGCGACGATCCACCCCGAACTCACCGAGGTGCTGCCTGAGTTCGCCGACGGCTACGCGGCCCAGTACTACGTGGGCCACGGCGCGGAGTTCGGTTCGGAGATCAGGGGCTTCACGGTCGACGGCAGCGAGGGCTTCACCAGGCTCCCCGAGGTGACGGACGACCAGGACCGCCGCTACTACGCGATCACGATCAAGCCGACCGTGTTCGTCAACCTCGTCCCCGACCACGTCATCCTCCACCGCATGTTCCCGCTGGCCGAGGACCGCACGGTGGTGGAGTGCGACTGGCTGTACGCGCCCGATGTGGTGGCCTCCGGAACGGACGTCTCGAAGTCCGTGGAGCTGTTCCACCGTGTCAACGTCCAGGACTTCGAGGCGTGCGAGCGCACCCAGCCGGGGATGTCCTCGCGCGCGTACCGCGGCGGCGGGGTGCTGGTCCCGAACGAGCACCACATCGGCATCTTCCACGAGTGGCTGCTGACCCGGCTGGGAGACGCCCATGCCTGATCTCTTCATCGACGGCGCATGGCGGGGCGCCCGGGACGAGCGCACCCGGGAGATCCGCTGCCCCGCCGACGGCTCCCTGGTCGGGGTCGTGGACGAGGCCGGCGGCAAGGACACCGCGGAGACCGTCGCGGCGGCCCGGCGCGCCTTCGACGCCGGCCCCTGGCCGCACACACCGGCCGCCGAGCGCGCCGACCTGCTCCTGCGGGTCGCCGACCTGCTCGCCCGGGACAAGGACGCCCTCGCCCGCGCCGAGTCCCTGGACACGGGCAAGCGGCTGGTGGAGAGTGCGTACGACATCGACGATGTCGTCAACTGTTTCCGCTACTTCGGGCGGCTGGTCGCGAGCGAGACCGGGCGCGTGATCGACACCGGGCGGGCGGACGTCGACAGCCGCGTGGTGTACGAGCCGGTCGGCGTCTGCGCCCTGATCACACCCTGGAACTACCCGCTGCTGCAGACCGCGTGGAAGGTCGCCCCCGCGCTCGCGGCCGGCAACACCTTCGTGCTGAAGCCCAGCGAGCTGACCCCGCACACCGCGATCCACCTGGTCCGGCTGCTGGCGGAGGCGGGGTTGCCGCCGGGGGTGGCCAATCTGGTGCTGGGCGCCGGTCCGGAGGCGGGCGCTCCGCTCGGCGACCATCCGGACGTCGACCTGGTCTCCTTCACCGGCGGCCTGGAGACCGGCCGCCGGCTGATGGCCGCGGCGGCCGGCACGGTGAAGAGGGTCGCCCTCGAACTCGGCGGGAAGAACCCCAACATCGTGTTCGCGGACGCCGACTTCGCGGCGGCCGTCGACATGGCGCTGACGGCGGTGTTCCTGCACTCCGGGCAGGTCTGCTCGGCCGGGGCCCGGCTGCTGGTCGAGGACGCGCTGCACGACCGGTTCGTGGACGAGGTCGTGCGGCGGGCCGAGCGGATCCGCCTGGGCGGGCCGTTCGACGAGCGGGCGCAGACCGGGCCGCTGATCTCGGCGGCGCACCGGGCCAAGGTCGAGGCGTATGTGGCGCGGGGGCTCGCGGAGGGGGCGGTGCTGCGCTGTGGCGGTGCCCGGCCCTCCAGCCCCGGCCACGACGAGGGCTTCTACTACCTGCCGACCGTCCTGGACGAGTGCACGAGCGGCATGTCCGTCGTCCGGGAGGAGTCCTTCGGGCCGGTGCTGACCGTCGAGCGGTTCACCACCGAGGAGGAGGCCGTCCGGCTCGCCGACGACACGGTCTACGGCCTCGCGGGCGCCGTGTGGACCGGCGACGAGGCCAGGGCCGCACGGGTCGCGGGGCGGCTGCGGCTCGGCACGGTCTGGATCAACGACTACCACCCGTACGTGCCGCAGGCCGAGTGGGGTGGCTACAAGCAGTCCGGGTCCGGGCGCGAGCTCGGGCCGGCGGGGCTCGCGGAGTACCGCGAGACGAAACACATCTGGCGCAACACGGCGCCGGCACCGCAGGGCTGGTTCGACTGACAGCCAGAGGAGTCCGCTCATGACGATCACCGAGCAATCGCCAGGCCCGCACGACCACGACGACACCGAACTCGCCGAGTTCGGCTACCGGCCAGAACTCAAGCGCACCCTGGGCAACTTCCACACCTTCGCCGCCGGGATCAGCTACATCTCCATCCTGACCGGCACCTTCCAGTTGTTCTACTTCGGCTACGGCAGCGGCGGTCCGGCCTACTGGTGGTCGTGGCCGATGGTGTTCGTCGGCCAGTTCATGGTGGCCCTGTGCTTCGCCGAACTGGCCGCCCGCTATCCGGTGGCCGGCTCGGTCTACAACTGGTCGAAGAAGATCGGCAATCCACACCTGGGCTGGCTCGCCGGGTGGATGATGTTGATCGCGTCCATCGTGTCCATCTCGGCGGTCGCGCTCGCCTATCAGTTGACGCTGCCGCAGATCTCGTCCACGTTCCAGTTCGTCGGGGACGGCACCGGGACGTACGACGTGGCGACGAACGCGGTCGTCCTGGCGGCCGTGTTGATCCTGTTCACGACGCTGGTCAATGCGTTCGGCGTCAAGTTGATGGCCACGATCAACACGGCGGGCGTGTTCATCGAGTTGATCGCGACCGTTGTATTGATCATCCTGTTCGCCGTCCACATCACCCGTGGTCCTCACGTAGTCATGCAGACGAACCACACCGGAGCCGGCTACTCGACGGGTTACCTCGGCGCCTTCCTGGTCGCCTCGCTGGCGTCCGCGTACGTCATGTACGGCTTCGACACCGCCGCCTCGCTCGGCGAGGAGTCCCTGGACCCGTCCCGGAACGCCCCGCGCGCGATCATCCGGGCGATCGTCGCCTCCTTCGTCCTGGGCGGCCTGGTGCTGCTGCTCGCCCTGATGAGTGTCTCCAGCCTCAAGGGCGACAAGCTGTCCACCGACGGCCTGCAGTACGTGGTGCTCGACGTGCTCGGCCCGACGGCCGGCAAGGCGATGCTGTGGTGCGTGCTGATCGCGGTCACGGTGTGTGCGCTGGCCGTCCACACGGCGGCGATCCGGCTGGCGTTCGCGATGGCCCGGGACAACAACCTGCCCGCGTCCTCGCTGATGGCCCGGGTCAGCCCCCGCTTCCAGACCCCGGTGCTGCCGGCGGTGATCATCGGTGTGCTGGCGCTGGCGATCCTCGTGGTCAACATCCGCCAGCCGCAGATCTTCACGGTCGTCACCAGCATCGGCATCGTCATGATCTACCTCGCCTATCTGGGCGTCACCGCGCCGATGCTGGTGGCCCGGCTGCGCGGCAGGTGGCAGCCCGCGGGCGAGGGAAGGTTCTCCCTGGGCCGCTGGGGCCTGCTCGTCAACATCGTCGCGGTGGTGTGGGGCGCGGCCATGACGGTCAACCTGATCTGGCCGCGCGCCTCGGTCTACAACGCGTCCGCGCCGTACCACTGGTACCTGCGCTGGGGTGCGGTCCTCTTCGTCGCGGTCATCGCGGGCGGCGGCTTCGCCTACTACTGGTTCGTCCAGCGGCACCGCACCGGCGTGCTCGCCGAGCACCGTCTGGAGGCCGCGCCCGCCGCCCCGAACGCTCCCCTCGCCGCCCCGGCAGCCGACTGATTCCGCCTGATCACGCCCGATCCCGACTGGCCAGGAGGTCACATGAGCATCGATGAGTTCGACTACGTCGTGGTCGGCGGCGGCACCGCGGGCAACGTCGTGGCCGCCCGGCTCTCCGAGGACCCCTCGGTGACGGTGTGCGTGCTGGAGGCGGGCCCCAGCGACGTCGGCGACGACGACGTCCTCAAGCTGGAGCGCTGGATGGGGCTGCTGGAGTCCGGATACGACTGGGACTACCCCGTCGAGCCGCAGACCAGCGGCAACAGTTTCATGCGGCACGCGCGCGCGAAGGTGCTGGGCGGCTGTTCGTCGCACAACTCCTGTATCGCCTTCTGGGCGCCCGCGGAGGACCTGGACGACTGGGCGGCCCAGGGCTGTACGGGCTGGAGCGCGGCCGACCTGTTCCCGCTCTACCAGCGGCTGGAGAGCAACGACGCGCCCGGCGACCACCACGGCCGCACCGGCCCGGTGAAGGTGCGCACGCTGAAGGGCGAGGACCCGTGCGGCACCGCCCTGCTGGAGGCGTGCGCGCAGGCCGGCATACCCACGGTCCCGTTCAACACCGGCCGGACGGTGGTGCGCGGGGCCAACTGGTTCCAGATCAACTCCGACGAGAACAACATCCGCCAGTCCTCGTCCGTGGCGTATCTGCACCCGGTGCTGGGCAGGCGTCCGAATCTGGACGTCCGGACCGGGGTGCGGGCCAAGAAGCTGGTCCTGGAGGGACGGCGGTGCGTGGGCGCCGAGTACCTGGACCCCGATCTGGTGCACACGCGCGCGGTACGGGCCCGGCGCGAGGTGATCGTCTCGTGCGGCTCGATCGACTCCCCCAAGCTGCTCATGCTGTCCGGCATCGGCCCGGCCGGGCATCTGCGCGAGGTCGGTGTCGAGGTCGTCGTGGACGCCCCGGGCGTCGGCGAGAACCTCCAGGACCACCCCGAGGGCGTGATCATGTGGGAGGCCGAGAGGCCGATGACCACCACGTCCAGCCAGTGGTGGGAGGCGGGCATCTTCTACGACACCGAGCCCGGCCTGGACCGGCCCGACCTGATGTTCCACTACGGGTCCGTGCCCTTCGACATGAACACCGCCCGCTGGGGCTACCCCACCTCGGAGAACGCGTTCTGCCTCACCCCCAACGTGACGAAGGCGAGGTCACGCGGCACGGTACGGCTGCGGACCAGGGACTACCGGGACAAGCCCAGGGTGGACCCCCGGTACTTCACGCACGAGCACGACGTGCGCGTGATGACGTACGGGCTGAAGCTGGCCCGGCGCATCGCCGCGCAGCCGGCGCTGAGCGGCTGGGCGGGCGCGGAGCTGGCGCCGGGCCCGGACGTCCGGACCGATGACGAGTTGCTGGACTACGTCCACAAGACGCACAACACCGTCTATCACCCGTCCTGCACGGTGAAGATGGGCGCCGACGGCGACCCCTCGGCCCCGCTCGACGCGCGGCTGCGGGTCAAGGGGGTCGAGGGGCTGCGGGTCGCCGACGGGTCGGTGATGCCCGACTTGATCGCCGTCAACCCGTGCATCACGACGATGATGATCGGGGAGAAGTGCGCCGACTTGATCAAGGAGGACAGCTGATCAATGAGTCGGTCAACCTATTGATCAGCTTGTGGACGGCGTCGGCTTCTTGAACATCCGTGTCGCCGTGATCTCGCTGTGCACCGCTTCTCCGGCCTGAGGCTGCTGGGGCAGCCCGGGCCGGAGGTGCTCCTCCACGCTGATGTACTTCAGGCCCGCCCTGAGGTCGGCGTCGTTGCGCAACCGGATGACCAGCGGGAACTCGGCCAGCGCGGTCGTGTCGAACAGGCCCGTGGTGTACAGCAGCTGGACGCCCAGCGCGTCGGACACGGCGCGCTGCAGTTCCAGCAGATACGTCGCGTTGGCGCGGCCGATCGGGTTGTCCAGGAACAGCGTGCCGGCGTGCCGGTGCTTGTCCCGGCCCCGGTCGTTGGAGCGCAGCGCGGCCATCGTGCAGTACAGCGCGATGGCGGCGGTGAGCAGCTGGCCGCCCGAGAACACGTCGCCCATCTGGCCGACGGGGACGCGCTCGGCGCGCAGTACGGCGTCGGGCTTGAGGATCTCGACGGCCACGCCCTTCGGCTGGAGGGCCGCCGCGACGCCCCGCAGCAGCAGGGACATGCCGTCGCGGCGCAGGTCGGAGTTCTTCCTGACGGCCGCGCGCGTGGCCTCGTCGATGACCTCGCCGAGCCGTTCGACGAGGGTGGCGTGGTCGGGCTCCTCGAAGCGGATGCGCAGGAACTCCTGCCCGGACCACTCGCCGAGCCCCTCCGGCAGCCGGGAGAGCCGCTGGGCGGACCGCAGCGTCGCCAGGGCCGACTCCACGAGACCGCGCAGCCGGTCCACGATCGAGTCGCGGTTGCGCTCCAGCTGGGCCAGCTCGTCCGTCAGGACACGCAGCCGGGGTGCGAACGCGTCCGCCCACTTCTGGGCGTGCTCGGGCAGCGCGGAGGCGGGCAGCTCGCGGATCTGCTGCCGGGCCGGGGTGCGCACCTGCTCGTAGCGCGTGGAGTTGGCGTGCCGGACGAGGACGTCGCTCGCCTCGCGCACGGCCGCCTCGGCGGCGGACAGGTCGGCGGCGCAGCCGCGCAGCGAACGGCGGGCCTCGGCGGCGGAGTGCCGGGCCTCCTCCAGGCTGCCCGGGTACGGCTCCGGCTCCTCCTGCTCCTCCTCGGGAGTGTGCTCGCGCAGCAGGTCGCGGAGCATGGCGGCGATCTCGTCGAAGCCGCCGGCCCCGTCCTCGGCGGCGCGGTGGGCGTCCAGCAGCTCCGCGTGCGCCTCGCGGGCCTCGTCCAGCGCCTCGGCGCGGGCGGCGAGTTCGGCCGTGGCGGTGCGCAGCAGCGCCTGGGCGTGCTCGGCGTCGCGCGGGACGAGTTCCTCGGGCAGCTCGGTGTGTGCCTCGCCGTCCTCGGGCGCGTGCCGCTCCGCCTCGCCGCGCAGCCGGCCGAGCTGCTCGCTCGCGGTCGACATACGGGTCTCCAGGAGCTGCACCAGCTCCTCCGCGCGCGCGGCGGCGGCCTGCCGGGAGGGCCCGTCGGAGCCGTCGGGCGACTGGAGCAGCTGCTCGGCCCGGGTGCGGACCTTGTTGCTGAGCCGGTCCAGTTCGGCGCGGGCGGCGCTCTCGTCGCTCTCCGCGCGGGCCTGCTCGGCGCGCAGGTCGGCGCCGACACCGACCTTCTCGTACACCTGGGACGCGGCCCGGTAGGCCTCGCGGAGGGCGGGCAGGGACGCCTTCGGCGCGTCCGTGTCCTCGACGGGTACGTCGTCGGGGGCGCCGGCGATCTCGGAGCGCTCGGCACGCAGGGCGCGCGCGGTGCGGCGGGCGTCGTCGGCGGCGCGCTGGGCGGCGCGGCGGTCCTCGTCGGCGGCGCGGGCGCGCTCCAGGCATGCCTGGGCGCGGGCCTCGGACTCGGCGGCCTCGTCGGCGAGTTCGCGCAGCTTCACCTGCCAGCCGGCGCGCTCGCGGAGCCGGAAGGCGAGGCCGGCCAGGGCGTCGGCGGCGCGCCGGGCCTTCTGTGCGGCCTCCTGCCGCTCGTCGCGGACGTGCACCGCCTCGGCGGCGATCTCGTCGGCCTCCGCGCGCGTGGTCCGTGCCTCGGTGAGTTCGGCCTCGGTCTCCTCGGCGAACGCGCGGGCCTCCAGGGCCGCCTGGGCCAGCTCGGTGAGGCGCCCGGCGGGGCAGCCGGTGCGCCAGGAGGCGAGCCGCGCGGCCAGTTCGCGGTCCTTGCCGAGCCGGGCGGCGAGGGTGCGGATCTCCTCGTCGCGCTCGGTGGCCCGCGCGCGGAGTGCCTGTCGTTCCTCGTCGGCGGCGTGCTCGTCGTGCATGGCCGGGTTCGGCGGCACCAGGAACACGTCGCCGGGGGTGGCGCCCGTGGCGGGGGGCGGGGCGAGCAGCGCGGCGGCGGTGCCGACGGCGACGGCCGAGCGGGGCAGCAGGGCGGCGTCACCGAGTGCCTCGCGGGCCCGCGCGTGCGTGTCCGGGTCGGTGATGATCACGCCGTCGACGAGTTCGGGGCGGGCGGCGAGCACACGCGCGTGGTCGGCGGGGTCGACGGCCTGCGCGAGGTAGCGCCAGCCGGGCAGCGCCGGGATGCCGTGCTCGCCGAGGAACTCGACGGTGGCCAGCACGTCCGGGCCGGGCGGCAGCAGCCCGCCGTCACCGAGGGCGCCGAGGATCCGGGCGTCGTCGGCGGCGGCCGTCCGCAGGTCGAACAGGTGCCGCTCGGCGGTCGACACGGCGTCGTCGAGCAGTGCGCGCAACTCGTCGGCGAAACGGTCGAGTTCCTCGGGGGCGAGCGCGCCTTGGGCGGAGTCGGCGGCCGGTGGGCGTGTGCTGTCGGCGTCTTCCGTCCTCGGCGCGGGCACACGTGCCGTCCCGGGGGCGCCCGGCAGGCTCAGCAGCTCCGCGAGCCGCTCCTCGGCGGCCAGCGACTCGGCGAGGCGCCGCTCGGCCTCGTAGGACCGCTCGGCGGCGGTCGCGGCGTCCGCCGCGCGGGCCGCGGTCAGCTCGGCGCGGGACTCGGCGGAGGCCGCCTCGCGCGCGTGCTCGGTGGCCTTGCGGGCGGCTTCGCGGGCCGCGTCCCAGGCGGCCACGGCGCTCTTCTCGGCGTCGCTGGCGGCGAGCGCGGCACGGGCCGGGTCGGCGTCCGGGGCGCTGTCGTCCAGCCAGCCCGCGCGGACGGCCTCGGCGGTCTCCTGCTCGACCTCGGCGAGGCGCTGGCGCAGGTGCCCGGCCTCGCTGCGGGCCCGCTGCGCCTCGGTGGCGGCGGCGGTGGAGTCGCGGTAGGCGGAGTCGCTGACCTCCTGGAGGGCGGCGGAACGCTCCTCCTCCTCGTTGGCCAGGGTTTCGGCGCTCTCGGCGGCGGCGTGCAGGGCCCGTACGAGGTCCACGGCGGCTTTGGCGCGGGCGGCCAGGGCGGGGGCCGCGTCCCGTTCGGCCTCCTGGATGGCGGCGGACACGCGGGCGACGCGGTCGGCGGCGGCGCGGTGGCGCAGCACGGCCTCGGCGGCCTGCCAGGCGGAGTGCAGGGTGCGGGCGTCGGCCAGCTCGCGCTTCTGCGCGGCGGCGGACTTCTCGGCGGCGGCGAGCGCCAGGGAGGCGTGCCGGTAGGCGAGTTCGGCGGCGATGAGGGCGCTGCGCTCGCGGGCGCCCTCGGAGTGCGTGACGGCGTACGCGGCGGCCGTGACCCGCTGGGCGAGGTCGCCGGCCCGGACCCGCTCCCGCACGGCCCGCGCGGACAGCCGCCGGGCCAGCGTGCGGGTACGGCGCTCGGCGCCCGCGTGGACGTCACGCGCGCGTGAACGCGCCTCGGCCGCCTCCACGATCCGGCCGAGCAGGTCGGCCGAGCCGGCGGTGAAGTCCCGTTCGGCGATCAGCTCGGCGCGCCGGCCCAGCTTGTTGCCGAAGCCGCTGACGAGGTCGGCGAGGCCGTCGGTGTCACGGGTGTCGGTGACCGCGCGCAGCAGCAGGTCGGTGAAGTCGGAGTCCTTCTTGACCGCGAAGAGGCCGGCCGCCTCGCCCTCGTCGGCGTTCATCTCGCGCTGGTAGCGGAAGAGTTCGGGGTCGAGTCCGAGGTCGCCGAGGTGCTCGGTCCAGCGCTCGTGGATCTCCTCCCAGTGCACCTCCAGGTGCGGGTAGGCCTTGCCGGCCTCCATGAGGGCGTCGCGGAAGCCCTTCATGGTGCGTCGGCGGCCGTGCGCGCCGGAGGTGCCCTCGACGGGCGGCCGTACGGCGGTGGCCTCGGCGACGGGCAGGTTGTCCAGGCTCAGGCCGGGGCCGGGGCGGAAGGAGTACCAGGCCTCGGCGAACTTGCGCGGGTCGTTGGAGACCTGCCGGCCGCGCCACTCGCTGACCTTGCCGACGACCACGCACTCGCCGGTCTGCACGTGCTGCCACTCCAGGGCGACATGGCCGCAGTCGTCGGCGAGCAGGAACTTGCGCAGCACACCGGAGCTGGCGCCGCCGAGGGTGTTGCGGTGGCCCGGGAGCATCACCGAGAAGATCAGCTTGAGCAGGACGGACTTGCCGCCGCCGTTCTCCAGGAACAGCACGCCCGCGGGCGCGGGGCGGCGCGGCGGGCCGGACGGCTCCTCCTCGAAGAACTCCGCCTGCATGGGCGCCGGGTCGGGCACGGGCTCGCCGACACCCCGCAGGTCAAGCACGGTGTCGGCGTAGCGCGCACCGGCGGGACCGATGGAGTAGAGGCGGACCCGGGACAGCTCGTACATGGCGGACTCTCGTAAGTCTGGTGAAGGTGCGGTGGTTCAGGAGTGGAACGGCAGCCCGGCGTCGGCCACCAGGTCCAGGTCGTCGGTGTCCTCGGCGGGCAGCAGGCTGGCCGTGCCGTCGGTGACCGGGACGACGCCCAGCTCCAGCAGTTCGGCCAGGGCGGCGCTGCCCGCCATGTCGCGGACCTGGAGCTGGTAGCGGGCCGTGGTGCGGTACGTGCCGCCGCTGTCGTCGCCGGTGCGCTGCAGGAAGCCCGAGTCGGTGAGGAAGGCGAGGGCCTTCGCCACGATGCCGGTGGTGGAGGCGGCCGGCCGGCGGGCGTCCTTGGTGGCGCCGGTGGCGCTGCGTCTGGCCCAGATCCGCCAGGCGGCCTCCAGGCCGGGCGCGTCGGTCGCCGGGTCGGTGTTCTCGCCCTGCTCCTCGGCGCGCTCCTCCAGGCGCCGGCAGGCCTGCCGGACGAAGGCGTCGACGCCGTTGACGGTGACCCGACCGATGTAGGAGTCGTCGGCCAGGTCCTCCGGGCGGGGGAACGCCAGCGCGGCGACCGCGAGATGGGCGAGTCCGTGCAGGAAGCGGTCGCCGGAGTCGGCGGCGGTGCGACGCGCGTAGTCACCCATGCGGACGGCGAAGACGGAGTCCTCGGCGGCGGTCACGGCCATCCCCGCGCGCGGGGACACCTCCAGCACGACGAGCCCCAGACCGGCGGCGACGGCGTCCGCGAGCCGGGCGAACGCCGGGTCCTCGCGGTAGCGGCGCAGCAGCTCGGTGTACTCCTGGTCGCGCGCGGGCGCCAGCTTGGGCTGGAGTCCGAAGGCGACGAGCCGCGCCGCGTCGGCGGCGTCGGCGGGGGTGACGGCGGTGGACGCCGACGGGGCGGGAGTCTCCGCCTCACTCCACTCGGCGGGCTCGCTCACGGACTCAACTCCTTGATCTTGAAACTGAGGGCGGGTGCGACTCGCCCAGGGGCGCGGGGAACTGCGCGACCGGCCCCGGACGGCCCGCACACGCATGGCGACCCGCAGCTTCCCGGTGCTTCCGGCGGAGCGTTCACGCTGCTTCCGTCCGGTCCGCGGCCATCCCCGCCGCGTCCAGCAGAGCCGTGCCCACGATCAGGTCCGCCCCGCCGAACTCGGGATCGTCCAGCTCGGTCCCGTCGTCCACGGCGAACAGCAGCTTCTCCTCGCCCTGCCGGTAGGCGGTGCCGACGGCGGGGCTGGCCGCGTGGACCGCCAGCAGGGCGACCAGGTAGGCCAGATCCGGGTCGCCGGTCCGCCGGGCCTCGGCCAGCAGCCCCGACAGCCTCCGCGGGGCGTCCGCCGGCAGGTCCAGCAGTTCCGTCGCCGCGGCCAGCTGCTCCTCGCTGAACCGGCTGTCGTCCGGCGTCGCGATCAGGTCGGGCTCGGGCATCTCGGCACCCAGGTGCTCCCGCTCCACGGGCGGCGTCAGCAGTATGTCGACGAGGTCCGCGACCCGGACGGACACCGGCGTGCGCAGGCCGGTGCCGCGCGCGAAGAACGCGTCCGTGACCCGGATCGCCTGCTCCAGGGGCAGCGGCAGGACAGGGGCGACGAGATGGCCGTAGAGGTCTATCCCGGCCGTCGTCGCCGGCGTGGCGAAGGCCTGCCGGTCCTGTTCGGCGCGGAACAGCGGGCCCGCCTCCAGCAGGCGCGACTGGAGCTGGGTGTGGCGCCGGATGCAGTCCTTGACGATGTCGACCAGCTCGGCGGCGCGGCGCTTGTGCTCGGGGTCCTCGGTCTCGTCGCGGGCCTTGCGGATGTTGGTGAGGATGGCGTTCTCGTGGCGGTAGCGCTCGGCCACATGGTCCAGGGCCTCGGCGATCATGTCGGGGACGGCGCCCAGCCAGTCCACCGCGCGGACGTTGCGCCGGGTGGCGTCCAGGGCCCGGCGGAGCGTCTCGGAGTACTGGACCGTGCGGTAGCGGGCCTGCTCGGCGGCGAGCTGGGCGTCGGCGAGCCGACCGCGGCTGATCAGCACCTCCAGCTTGACCTCGGCGGCGATCTGGGCGCTGGTGACGTCGGTGTCGAGGGCGCCGACCAGGACGTTGACCGCCTCGTCCGTCGTGCGCAGGTACACCGTGCCGCCGGGGCCGGGGACCTCCTCGATCAGCTTGAAGTCGTAGTCACGCCGGACGTACGTGCCGTCCGGCGCGAAGGTGCCGTAGACCGCGCGGAAGCCGCGGTCCACGCTGCCGACGTTGATCAGGTTCTCCAGGACCCAGCGGGCCACGCGCTCGTGCTCGGCGGCGGGCCGGTGCGGGGCCTGGGCGGCGATGCGCGGGACCAGCCGGGCCACGATCTGCTCGTGGTCGGCGCCCGTGTCGAAGTCCATGTTCAGCGTGACCAGGTCGATGGCGGCCAGCGCCACCTCGGCCATCCCGTACACCGAGTACTCGCCGGCCAGGTTGGCCTTGCGCGCGTCCAGGTCGTGCAGCGGCGCGGTGCAGGCGAGCGCGCGCAGCCGCCGCGCCAGCCCCTCGTCGGCGGCCGGGCCCGGTGCCGGGCGCGGCCCCGCGCTGAGCTGGGGCGGAACGCTGTCCGTCGATGCAGGCGAAGTCACGGTGCACAGATTAGGTCCTCGGTCTGACATCGGCCCAAACGGCACGGATGGCACCGCCGGGGCCGGGGCGCGCGCCTAGGGGGCGCCGTCCTCGCCGACCCGTCGCCGGTAGACCTCCACGACCCGCTCCAGCGAGTCCGCGAGGTAGGTCTCCAGCAGCCGTTCCGCGCCGCGCCGGTTCCCGGCCTGCAGGGCCCGCAGGATCTCGTCGTTGCGGGCGAGGTACGGCTCGTGCAGCCGGCGCGGGTCGTCCACGACGTGGAAGGCGAGCCGCAGCTCGGCGAAGACACTGCGCATCAGCTCGTCGGTGCGTTCGCTGCCGGCCAGGGCGACCAGTTCCCGGTGGAAGTGGATGTTGGCCGTACCCAGCGCCTTCCAGTCATTCTCCGTGGCCGCCGTCCGCCCCTCCTCGACCGCCGCGATCAGTCCTCCCAGGCGGTACGGCGGCCCGCCGAGGCCGCGGACGACGGCGCACTCGACGAGGGAGCGGGTGCGGTAGATGTCCTCCACGTCCTCGACGGTCAGGACCCGGACGAAGACGCCTCGGTTGAGTTCGTGGATCAGCAGGCGCTCGTGGGTGAGCAGCCGGAACGCCTCGCGCAGGGTGTTGCGGGAGACGCCGAGCGCCCCGCCGATGCTGTCCTCCGACAGCCGGGTGCCGGGCGGGAAGTAGCCCTCGGAGATGCGGCTCCTGAGGATGTCCGAGACCCGCTCCGCGGTGCTGGTACGGCCCAGGAGGACGCGGTCGCCGGCCAGTCCGGTCAGCTGCTCTGCCATGCCCGGAATTCAATCGCAGACACCAGAACGAAACAACGTAGGTATTGAAGGATCGTTGAACGATCCTCTACGGTGCTCCGCACGGCTCACTTCCCAGCACCCTCCGTCCCCCTCTGCGAGGTGCCCATGAGCACGACTCCCCCGCCCCGGTCCGCGCCCTCCACGGGCGTACGGCCGGCGGACGGCGAACGCGCCGCCGAGGACGGCGCGTTCGGCTGGCTGCAGGCCCTCGGCCCGCGCGGCCGGCGCGCGTTCGCCGGAGCCTTCGGCGGATACGCCCTGGATTCCTACGACTACTTCACGCTGCCGCTGAGCATGGTGGCGCTCGCGGCGTACTTCGGCCTCGACAGCGGCCAGACCGGCCTGTTCACCACCGTCACGCTCGTGGTCTCGGCGGTCGGCGGCGCGGCGGCCGGCGTGGTCGCGGACCGGGTGGGCCGGGTCCGGGCCCTGATGATCACGGTGATCACGTACGCCGTGTTCACCGTCGCCTGCGGCTTCGCGCCCACCTACGAGACGCTGCTGGTCTTCCGCGCCCTCCAGGGCCTCGGCTTCGGCGGCGAGTGGGCCGTGGGCGCGATCCTGGTCGCCGAGTACGCGAGCGCGCGCCACCGGGGCCGTACGCTCGGCGCCGTCCAGAGTTCCTGGGCGGTCGGCTGGGGTCTGGCGGCGATCGTCTACACGCTGGTCTTCTCCTTCGCCGACGACGACCTGGCCTGGCGGGTGATGTTCTGGACCGGCGCGCTGCCCGCGTTGCTCGTGGTGTGGCTGCGCCGCCGGGTGCACGACGCGCCCACGGCGACGGCGGCCCGTGAACAGGATCCGGGGCGGGGTTCGTTCGCGGCGATCTTCCGGCCGGGCCGGGACGGCACGCCGGGCCTGCTGCGCACCACGGTCTTCGCGGGCCTGCTGTCCACGGGCGTGCAGGGCGGCTACTACACGCTGGCGACCTGGGTGCCCACGTACCTGAAGTCCGAGCGCGGTCTGTCGGTCGTCGGCACCGGCGGCTATCTGACCTTCCTGATCTCCGGCGCGTTCCTCGGCTACCTGACCGGCGGCCACCTGACGGACCGGCTCGGCCGGCGGAACAACATCTGGCTGTTCGCGCTGCTGTCGGCGCTGTGCATCCTGGCGTACGCGAACATCCCGCACGGCGCCGACACCCTGCTCCTGGTGCTCGGTTTCCCGCTCGGCTTCTGCATGTCGGCGATCTTCAGCGGCTTCGGCTCCTATCTGAGCGAGCTGTACCCGACGGCGGTGCGCGGCACCGGGCAGGGCTTCACGTACAACACGGGCCGCGCGGTGGGCGCGGTCTTCCCGACCCTGGTGGGCTTCCTGGCGGACAGCTGGGGCGTCGGCGGCGCGCTGGTCTTCGGCGCGATCGGCTACGGCCTCGCCGCGCTGGCGCTGCTCGGCCTGCCGGAGACGCGCGGGAAGGAGCTGGCGTGACGCGGGTGCACCGTACCGAGGGCCTGGCTGCCGCGCGCGGGCGGGCGGGCGGATGCCGGATGTCCCTGACCGACGACCGAGACGAGCGGTACCGGCCGGTCGGCATCGACTGAGGCCGGCCGTCCGAGAACCCGCACGAGAACCGGAGACACGAGCACCATGACCGCGATCGATCTGAACGCCGACCTCGGCGAGGGCTTCGGCCGCTGGCGGCTGACCGACGACGAACAGCTGCTGTCCGTCGTCACCAGTGCCAACGTGGCCTGTGGCTTCCACGCCGGGGACGCGGCCACCATGCGCCGGGTGTGCGAGCTGGCGGCCGAGCGCGGGGTGACGATCGGCGCGCAGGTCTCCTACCGGGACCTCGCCGGTTTCGGGCGGCGCGCGATGGACGTGCCGCCCGCCGAGCTGGCGGCCGAAGTGGCTTACCAAATCGGCGCCTTGGAGGTGTTCGCGCGGGCGGCGGGGGCGCGCGTGGCGTACGTCAAGCCGCACGGCGCGCTCTACAACCGGGTCGTGCGCGACGAGGAGCAGGCCCGCGCGGTGATCGAGGGCGTGCGCCTGGCCGACGCATCGCTGCCGGTGCTGGGTCTGCCCGGCTCGCGGCTGCTGGAGCTGGCCGCGGAGGCGGGGCTGCCGGCCGTCACGGAGGCGTTCGCGGACCGCGCGTACACCGACGAGGGCACGCTGGTGCCGCGCGGCCGGGAGGGCGCCGTGGTGACCGACCCGGACGCCGTCGTGGAGCGCTCGGTGAGCCTCGCACGCTCCGGCGCGGTCATCGCGCACTCCGGCGCGCGGATTCGGGTGCGCGCCCGGTCGCTGTGCCTGCACGGCGACACGCCCGGCGCGGTCGGCCTGGCCCGTCGGGTGCGCGAGCGGCTGGTGGCGGCGGGCGTGCGCGTGGAGGCGTTCGCGTGAGGGCACTCCCCGTCGGCGACGACGCCCTGCTCGTGGAGGTGTCCTCCGGGGCGGAGGCGCAGGCCCTGCACGCGGAGCTGCTGCGGCGCCGCGCGGAGGGCGCGCTCACCGTCCGCGAGATCGTCCCGGCGGCCCGTACGGTCCTGCTCGACGGGCTGGACGACCCGGCCCGCTGGGCGGCGGCACTGACCGCCGCGCGGATCCCGGAGGCGCCCGCACGCGCGCGTGAGCTGGTCGAACTGCCCGTCCGCTACGACGGCCCGGACCTCGCGACGGTCGCCGGGCACTGGGGGGTGACCGAGCGGGAGGCGGCCCGCATCCACGCGGGCACCGAGTTCACGGTGGCCTTCTGCGGGTTCGCCCCCGGCTTCGGCTATCTCACCGGGCTCCCGGGCCGCTACGACGTCCCGCGCCGCGCCACCCCGCGCACGGCGGTCCCCGCCGGTGCCGTGGCGCTGGCCGGGCCGTACACGGGGGTGTACCCGCGCTCCTCACCGGGCGGCTGGCAGCTGATCGGTACGACGGACGCGGTCCTGTGGGACCACGCGCGCGTGCCGGCCGCTCTGCTGGCACCGGGGACGCGTGTGCGGTTCGTGCCGGTGGAGGGCGCATGACCGATCGTGCTCTCGTGGTGGTGCGCGCCGGGGCGCTCACCACCGTGCAGGACCGCGGACGGCCGGGGTACGCGCATCTCGGCGTGCCGCGCTCCGGTGCGCTCGACCCGCCCGCGGCGGCGCTGGTGAACCGGCTCGTCGGCAATCCGCCGGACGCCGCCGTCCTGGAGACCACGCTCGACGGCTGTGCGCTGCGCCCGCGTTCGACGGTGACCGTCGCGGTCGGCGGCGCGCCCTGCCCGGTGACGGTGGGCGGCCGCCCGGCCGCGTGGGGCGCCCCGGTCGTGGTGCCGGCGGGCGCGCTGCTGGAGGTGGGCGCGGCCACGGCCGGCGTGCGCGGCTATGTGGCCGTCTCCGGTGGTGTCGCCGTGGAGCCGGTCCTCGGCAGCCGCGCCACCGACCTGCTGTCCGGCCTGGGCCCGGCCCCGCTCGCGGACGGTGTGGTGCTGCCGCTGGGCATCCCCGCCGGGCCCCCCGCGCGTGTGGACGGCGCGCCGCAGCCGCGTCCGCCGGCGGAACTCGTGCTCCGGGTGACCCCGGGCCCGCGCGACGACTGGTTCACGGCGCGGGCGGTCCGGGATCTCGCCACGCGCGCGTACCGGGTCTCACCGGCGAGCAACCGCATCGGGCTGCGCACCGAGGGGCCCGCGCTGGAGCGTGCCCGGCCCGGTGAACTCCCCAGCGAGGGCGTGGTTCTCGGTGCCGTCCAGGTGCCGCCGGACGGACGCCCGGTGGTCTTCCTCGCGGACCATCCGACCACCGGCGGCTACCCGGTGATCGCGGTGGTCCGCGCCGCCGACCTGCCGGCCGCCGCACAGGCGCTGCCGGGCACCCCGGTCCGGTTCGTACCGGTACGGCGCCGCCGCTCCTCGACGGCCTAGACGGTCTCGACGGCGCCCTCCGGCAGGACCGCACACCGGTCGGTACGCCGCCGCTGCGCGGGAACGGCCTCCACACCACCCACAGCGTCCTTGTCGGCGTGGCGCCGCTGCGCCTCGGTGCCGTCACCGGGAGCCTCCGGGAGGGCCGCGAGGGCCGCCGAGACCGCGGCCGACGCGCGCAGGTCCAGGCGGGCGCCGGTGCCCCGCGCGCGGTGGTGCAGCTCGTCGGCGGCGAGGCGCAGCAGCTGCGGCAGCAGGTCGTTGCAGCGCCGGACGACCCACCCGGTCCCGGCCGTGGCCAGCCACCACAGGCTCGCCGTGCGGGTCGGCGCGGGGAACTCCGGCTCGGGCGAGGGCGGTTCGCCGGTCGCGCGGCCCGCCTCGGTGAGCAGCGCGTGGCAGCGGACGGCGAGCTGCCGGTGGCCGCGCTCGCCCGGGTGCAGCCGGTCGGCGCTCCACAGGCTCCGGTCGGTGATCCAGACACCGTCCGCCGCGTGCAGATGGACGGCTCCGTACCGCTCGGACAGCGCGTGGACCACCGTGTTGACCGCCCGCTGCCGGCGGGCCAGCGGGCGGGCCAGCGCGGCCGGGAGGCGGAGCATGGCACCGGGGTCGGGCAGGCAGGCGGTGAGCAGGGTGGCGCCCTGGCGGGCGAAGGCCGCGTAGACCTGGTCGAGGTGGGCGGCCACGGCGTGGATGTCGAAGGTGCGGCGCAGCGTGTCGTTGACACCGATGACCACGGACACCAGTTCGGGGCGCAGCTCCAGGGCGGCCGGCGTCTGCCGTTCCAGCACGTCCCGGGTCTGCGCCCCGCTGACCGCGAGGTTGGTGAACCGTACGTGGTCGCCGTGCTCGGCGAGGGAGGGCGCCAGCAGCGCGGCCCAGCCCCGCCAGCCGTCACCGGCCGGGTCGCCCACGCCCTCGGTCAGCGAGTCCCCGAGGGCGACGAAGCGGACGGGTCTCATGCCGCGGCCTCCGGCAGGGCGGGACGGGAGTCGGCGCGGCGCAGCACCCCCGCGTCGTGGGCCGCCAGGAAGGCCTCCACGGCGGTTCCCCAGCCGAAGCACTCGGCACGCGCGCGTGCCGCTTCGCGCCGCTGGGGCTCGCGGCGCTCCAGGAGCAGTTCCACGGCGTCCGCGAACGCCTCCCCGCCGCCGGCCGCGGTGGCCCCGGCGGCCCCGATGACCTCGGGCAGCGCGGACGAGGCGCTCGCCACCACGGGCGTGCCGCACGCCATGGCCTCCAGTGCGGCGAGCCCGAAGGTCTCGGCGGGCCCGGGGGCGAGGCACACGTCGGCGGACGCCTGGAGCGCGCCGAGGGCGGCCCGGTCGGAGAGGTGCCCCAGGAAGGTCACCGGGAGCCCGCGGTCCCGCGCGCGCTGCTCCAGCCGGGCCCGCAGCGGCCCGTCCCCGGCCACCACGAGCACCGCCCGCCGGCCCCGGCCGAGCAGCGCCTCCAGGGCGTCCAGGGCCGTGCCGGGGCGCTTCTCCACGGACAGCCGGGAGGCCATCACGAGCAGCGCCTCGTCCGCGCGCGCGTGGCGCTCGCGCAGCCCCCGGTCGCGCAGCGCGGGGTGGCGTTCCATCAGGTCGACGCCGAGGGGGGCGCGTACGACGTTGCGCGCGCCGATGCGCACGAACTCGCGCTCGGCGAACTCGGTGGTGCACACCACCCGCGCGTAGACGTGCGCGGTGCGGGTGTTCAGGGCGTCGGCGGCGCGCCGGGCGAGGTGCTCGGGCAGGCCCCAGGTGCGCAGCACGCCGTCGGCGGTCTCGTGGGAGACCATCACGGCGGGCACGCGCGCGCGACGGGCCCAGCGGCCGGTCCAGCGCAGGGTGGTGCGGTCGGAGACCTCCAGGCGGTCCGGGGCCAGCTCCTCCAGCAGGGCGGCCACGCGCCGCTTGTCGGTGAGGACGCGGTAGCCGCCGGTGCCGGGCAGCGTCGGGCCGGGCAGGGTGATGACCCGGCCCTGCTCGGTGTCGCAGTCGGTGTGCCGTTCGCCGGGCACGATGAGGACGGGTTCGTGGCCCGCGGCCCGGAAGCCCTTGCCCAGTTCGCGCAGGGCGGTGCGCAGACCGCCGGAGGCGGGGGCGACGAAGTTGGCGAGGCGGACTATGCGCAGGGACGGTCCGGTCATGCCGCCACCGCCGTCCTGCGGGCCGCGAGGACCTCGTCGTAGTGGTCGATCAGCCGGTCGCCGATGGCGGCCCAGGTGCGGCCCTCGACCGTCGCGCGAGCGGCGGCGCCGTACGCGGCCCGCTGCGCGGGGTCGGCGGCGAGGGTGCGGACGGCCTGCTGCACGGCGTCGGCGTCGCGCGGCGGGACGAGCAGGCCGGTGCGGCCGTGGGCGACCAGGTCGAGCGGGCCGCCGGCGGCGGGCGCGATCACCGGGACACCGCTGGCCATGGCCTCCTGGACGGTCTGGCAGAAGGTCTCGAAGGGGCCGGTGTGCACGAACAGGTCCAGCGAGGCGAAGATCCGGGCCAGGTCGTCGCCGGTGCGGCGGCCCAGGAAGACGGCGCCGGGCAGGGCCTCGGTCAGATGGGCCTGGCTGGGTCCGTCGCCGACGACGACGACCCGCACGCCGGGCAGCCCGCAGACTCCGGAGAGGAGTTCGACGTGCTTCTCGGGGGCGAGCCGGCCGACGTAGCCGACGATCAGTTCGCCGTTCGGGGCGAGTTCGCGGCGCAGCGCCTCGTCACGGCGCCATGGCTGGAAACGTACGGTGTCCACGCCGCGCGGCCACAGCCGTACCCGCGGTACGCCGTGCTCCTCCAGGTCGGACCGGGCGGCGCTGGAGGGGGCCAGGGTGCGGTCGGCGGCGGCGTGCACGGAGCGGATCCGGCGCCAGGCGGCGGCCTCCCCGGCGCCCATGTAGGTGCGGGCGTATCCGGCGAGGTCGGTCTGGTAGACGGCGACGGCGGGGATGCCGAGCCGGGCGGCGGCGGCCATGCCGCGGACGCCGAGGATGAAGGGGCTGGCCAGGTGGACCACGTCGGGGCGGTGCGCGACGAGGGCGGCGGCGAGGCGCCGGCTGGGCAGCGCGACGCGGACCTGGGGGTAGCCGGGGAGCGGAAGGGAGGGGACCCGGACGACCGGGCACGGGGCGTCCGTGTCCGGGCCGCTGCCGGGTGCGGGGGCGGGGGCGACGACGAGCGGGTGGTGACCGCGGTCTACGAGGTGCCGGGCGGTCTGGAGCGCGCAGTGGGCCACGCCGTTCACATCGGGGGGAAAGGATTCGGTCACGATGACGACACGCATACGGGTGTTGTCGCCGTGCCGGACGTGCCCGCGTCAACTTCGATCTTTCCGCCCGGGGAACGTCCCATGAGCGTTGGACTGCACACCCGAGCGGGTCAGGCGGCCGTCATGGCCGCCTGACCCGCGGGTCACCCGGTGTTCACCCGGCAGGTACGCGTCCGCGCCGCGAGCCGGCGGGTGAGGGTCAGCCGAGGGCCGCGTCCGGTCCGAAGCGGCTGCGTACCGCGGTCTGCACCTCGGCCTCCTCGGCCGGGTCGGCGGCCAGTCGGCGCAGGCGCTCCACGACCCGGGTGTCACCGGTCTCGGCGTGCCGGGCGGCGATCTCGCGGGTGGTCTCCTCGCAGTCCCACAGGCATTCGACGGCGAAGCCGGTGGCGAAGGAGGGGTCGGTGGCGGCCAGCGCGCGGGCGGCACGGCCGCGGAGGTGGGAGGAGGCCGTCTCGCGGTAGATGTGGCGCAGGACGGGGGCCGCGCAGGCGATGCCGAGGCGGCCGGCGCCGTCCACGAGGGTCCACAGGGTGGGCGCGTCCGGCCCCTCTCCGCGTACGGCCTCGCGGAGGGCGCCGAGGACGAGATCGCGGTCCTGGGTGCCGCCCCGGCAGGCGAGCATACGGCCGGCGGCGGCGCCGAGCGCGTCGGGGCGCTGGGCCCAGCCGCGCGCGCGGTCGACGGCGGCGACGCTGCGCATCCGTTCGAAGGCGTCGACGGCGGCCTCCAGGACGGGTGCCGTGCCGTCGGTGACCGCGATCTCGATCAGGTCGAGGGCGGCGGGGTCGTTGCTGTCGGCCAGGTAGCGCAGGGCGGTGCAGCGGGCGCCGTCGATGCCCGACCTGGCGGCCTGGAGGATCTCGGGCCGGTCCTCGGGGCCGGCCACGGCGACCAGGCAGCGGGCGGCGGGCACGTGGAGGGCGGCGCCGCGCTCCATGCCCTGCTGGGCCCACTCGAAGACGGCGCGGACGCTCCACCCCGGCCGGGGCCCCGTTGGTCGCATCTGGCGCTGCCAGCGGTCGAAACAGCCGGCTTCCTGGGCGGCACGCACACGCGTGGCGATCGATTCGCGCGGATCCTCGGCCCACAGCCGCCAGGGCCGTGGCTCGAAGGCGTCGCGTACGGCGGTGGCCAGTTCGGCCTCGCCCTCGGGGTCGGTGCCGAAGCGGGCCAGGACGGGGGCGGCGAGGGCGCGCAGGCCCGCGTCGTCGTCCCGCAGGGCCAGCTCGTCCAGCGCCCAGGCCCAGTTGGAGCCGTGCGCGGCGTACCTGCGCAGCAGTTCGAGGGCGTCCCGCCTGCCGTAGGAGGCGAGGTGTCCGAGGACGGCCAGGGCCAGGCCGGTGCGGGACTCGTCGGTGTCGACGATGTCCTCGGGGTCGAAGAGGTGCGCCTCCACGGCGTCCAGCTCGCCGTTCAGGTCGAGGTAGAGCCGGGCGTAGTACAGGGAGCGGTTCTCCACCTGCCAGTCGTGGCGGGGGTCGCGCAGCACACAGTGGTTCAGGGCCGCGAGCGCCTCGGCGCGCGGGGCGGTAAGCGCATGCAGGGTGCCGTCGCCGCGCCCCCTCTGGAGGAGGCCGAGCAGCGTACCGCTGGGCGCTATGACCGGATCGAACATGGGAAACAGCCTCACATCAAGCGTCGACGCAACCGGGGAACACGCATTACCTGGCCGCGTGACACAACGTCGGAGCGCCCGCCGTCTCTTGCTTGCTGTAGACCATCTCTCTCTGCCTCTCGTCGGTGGCCCATGCGGACCGCATCACGGCCCGCGCGGTGCGGCAACACCTGCCCAGCCATCGCGTCCGTGAATCACGACGTCATGATGACCCGCGGTGTGTGCTGCCGCGACCGTATTTCCGGCGGCCCTTTACCGCCTCCCCCGTTTTCTGTGTCGTACCTGGTCAGGACACTGCTTCAGTGTGCGCCGAACAGTTCCAGGAGTTCCGTCTTGCCGAACATCCGGGCCGTGTCGACGGCCGACGGCGTACCGGCGGAAGGATTGGCTCCGCCTTCCAGGAGAGCCTTGATCACGTCCGTCTCACCCTTGAAGACGGCACCCGCGAGCGGGGTTTGACCCCGGTCGTTGACCTGGTCCGCCGCCGCGCCGCGGGCGAGCAGCGCACGCACCGCGTCGGCGTGACCGTGATAGGCGGCGAGCATCACCAGGGAGTCGCCGCGGTCGTTGGTGAGGTTGGCCGGAACACCCGCGTCGACATACGCCACGAGCGCCTCGGTCTGCCCCTGCCGGGCCAGATCGAAGATCTTGGTCGCCAGCTCCACGACCTCGGGGTCGGGAACTTCACTCATCGGCGGGACCGCCTCTCCATGCGCGTTCGGGGACTGCTTCGGGGACTGAGCGAGCGTACGGCAGCGAGCGGGGCACGACCGTACGGGTGAATCGCCAGCGTACTGGCTCCTGCGGCACATGACCCGATGTGCCCGAGGTAAAGATCAGCAACAGGCCTAGTCGGAAGCAACAGGGCTGGTCAACCGGTTCAAAGCCAACTCCCCCGAGTGGGGGAAATTATCCGATTTTCATCCAGTTGCACCTTTAATCGTATGGATACATCCTGTGATCCTGGAAGAACTCACGGTGACTGTCCCCCACCTTCGACACCAGGAGACCCGAAATGATCCTCTCCCTGTCAGGCGTCCTGCTGCTCGGCATCATCGTCTTCCTCTTCTTCCGGAAGGACGGACTCAAGGGCTCGCACGCATGCACCTCGGCACTGTTCGGCTTCTACCTGGCCAGCACGGGCATCGCCCCCAGCATCAAGGCAGGCGGCGAGAGTCTGGCCAGCCTCCTCGGCGGCATCAAGTTCTGACGCCGCCCCTCCCGCCGCCCCTCCCACCCGCTCGCACCACCAGGAGACAGCAGTGGCCCGGCGCCCTCTTCCCCGCATTCTGAGCAAGGACAGCGCCCAGATCGCCCGGACGCAGATCGCCCGGAGCAGGGAGCTGGCCCGGACGGCGGCCGACAGCGCCACCGACGTCCTCCACCCGCTGATCACCGTGACGCGCGGGCTGCGACTGCTGGCCTCGGCCGGCCGGCGCAGGTGGGCGGACACGCCCAAGGACAAGCGCGGGCCACTGCTGTTCCTGGCGGCCTCCGTGATCCTGGTCGTGGCCCTCGTTCCGTACGGTCCGCTGCTCGCCGTCATCACCGTGATGGCGGCAGCGGCCTGGCAGGGCCGCGACCGTACCCCGCGGGCGCCCGAAGGGCCCGACGAGTCCCAGGCCGAACGGCTCCGGACGCTGTACGAGGCCCTGGTGCCGTACTTCTCCGGCGCCGAGGACCCGGCGCCGCTGTACGCGCACGGCGGGGAGTGGGAGAAGGCCTTCACGGCGCACGAGTTCGACGACGCCGGGCGCGTCGGGCACCTCGTGATCCGCTACCCCGCCTACTTCCCGGACGGCGAGCCCGAGGCCCGCGCGCGGATCGAGCTGCTGCTCGCCGCGAAGGCGGGGCGGGGCCGTGAGTACCACTTCGCGTGGGACGAGGCGGGCAACCAGCTCACGGTGAGCGTCCTCGCGCCGCTGCCCGCCGACATCCCGGCCCAGCGCTTCGTCACCGCGCCGGGCGAGACCGTCCTCGGCTTCACCGACCCGAGCGAGGTCCAGCGCACGCTCCCGCTCTCCTACGGAGAGGAGCGGATCGACGTCCCCCCGGTCGTGTGGCGCACCGGCATCCGCTCCACCGAGCCGCACCTGCTGGCCATGGGCCACCCCGGAAGCGGCACGTCCACACTGCTGCGCTCCATCGCCCTGCAGGCCCTGCAGTACGGCGATGTGCTGATCGTCGACGGCGGCGGAACCGGCGAGTACGCCTGTCTGACCGGCCGGGACGGCGTACTGGCCGTGGAGTGCGCGCTCCCGGGGGCACTGGCCAGCCTGGAGTGGGCCGCGCAGGAGACCGAGCGGCGGCTCATCGCGATCAACCTCGCCCGGCAGGCGGGCGACCCGCCGCCCGAGGACACCAGGCGCCCGCTGTGGATCCTGCTGGACCGGCCCGGCGTCTTCGCGCACCTCGCCGCGACGGACGGCCGCAAGGACCCGCAGGCGCTGCTCCAGGTTCCGCTGCGGCACGGCCGGGCGGCGAACGTGACCGTGGTCGTCGCCGAGCAGATCGACAGCGCGGAGGCGCTCAGCGACGCGGTACGGCAGCACACGCGCGCGCGTGTCGTGCTCGGGACCGCGGCGCCGCGGCAGGTGGAGGCGGTGCTCGGGGTGCCGCCGCACACCACGTCGCCGGGACATGTGCCGCCGGGGCGGGGGTACGCGCGGCTGGGGTCAGGTCCGGTGCACCGGCTTCAGGTGCCGCGTACGCCGGATCCGTACGACGACGCCACGAGTGATGCCGACCGGCAGGCGGTGCTGGAGCTGCTGCCGGCACGGGCCACCGCGATGGAGGCGGAACCGACGGACCTGGTGAAGCCGACGGCCGAGAAGACCCCGGTGACCGCGGAGCCTGTGGCGGCCGAGAGCTAGCCGGGCACCCTGCGCCGGCCGGCGTTCCGCTCGCCACGCCGGTGGGTGCCGCTGCGCCCACCCGTGCCGCCCCCGCGGCACGACTGCCCGCAGCTACGCGGGTACGAAACCCGGACGGCCTACGCCACGAACGTGCGCGGTGCCTCCGTGCCGCCCGTCGCGCCCGACTCCACCAGGCGGGCCGCGGCGGCGAGCCGGGTCGCCGCTTCCTCCGCCACCGCTCCCCCGACGGTGAACGGAAGGCGTACGTAGCCCTCGAAGGCGCCGTCGACACCGAAGCGGGGGCCGGACGGGACACGGACGCCGGTTCGCTCGCCCGCTTCGGCGAGCCGGGAGCCGGAGAGACCGCCGGCCCGGACCCAGAGGGTCAGGCCGCCCTGGGGAACCTCGAACTCCCAGTCGGGAAGCTCCCGGCGGAGGGCCGCGACCAGCGCGTCGCGGTTCTCGCGGGCCTGCGCGCGGCGCAGCTCCACCGCCTGTTCCCAGCCACCCGTGCTGAAGAGCCAGTTCACGGCCAGCTGTTCCAGCACCGGCGTGCCCAGGTCGGCGTACGCCCGCGCGGCGACCAGGCTGCGGATGACGTCCGGCGCCGCCCGCACCCAGCCGATCCGCATCCCCGCCCAGAACGCCTTGCTGGCCGAGCCGACCGTGATCACCGTGGAGCCGGCCGGGTCGAAGCCGCACACCGGGCGGGGCATCCCGCCGTCCCGGAAGTCCTCGTCGAGCCAGAGTTCGGACATCGTCTCGTCGGCGACGAGCACCGTGCCGGCCGAGCGGGCCGCGTCCACCAGCCGCCGCCGCTGGTCCTCGTCGGCGAGCGCCCCGGTGGGGTTGTGGAAGTCGGCGACCACGTAGGCGATGCGCGGCGCCGCCTCGCGCAGGACCTGCCGCCAGCGGTCCATGTCCCAGCCCGAGAGGCCCTCGGCCATCGCGACGGGGACCAGCCGGGCGCCCGCCTCGCGCATCAGCTGGAGGATGTTGGCGTAGGACGGGGACTCGACGGCGATGCGTTCGCCGCGGCCCGCGAAGAGGTGGCAGATCGCGTCTATGGCGCCCATCGCACCGGTCGTCACCATGATCTGCTCCGGCATGGTGGGGATCCCGCGCGCGGTGTAGCGCTCGGCGATCATCGAGCGCAGGGCGGGCAGCCCGGCCGGGTAGTCGCCGTGGGTGTGGGCGTACGGCGGCAGCTCCTCCAGGGCGCCCTGCACGGCCCGGGTCAGCCACGGCTCGGGCGCCGGCAGCGAGGCACAGCCCAGGTCGATCACCGAGCCGAGGGCCTCCGGGGGCAGCGGTTCCAGGCCACGGGCCGGGATCGGGTTGCCGGCCGGAACGGCGGTCCAGCTGCCCGCGCCGCGCCGGGACTCCAGGAAGCCCTCGCCGCGCAGCGCCTCGTAGGCCGCCGCGACGGTGGTGCGGCTGACGGAGAGGGACAGGGCCAGTTCGCGTTCGGCGGGGAGGCGCGCGGCCACCGGGACGCGGCCTTCCAGCACGAGCAGCCGGATGCCGTCGGCGAGGGCGCGGTAGGCGGGGGGACGGCGGGTGCCGGGGCCGGCCGGGCGGTCCTGCTGGGAATTGAGGAGACGGGCGAGCTGCGCGGCACCCATTGCCGAGGTCCACTGCGCCATGAGATCAGTCCACCTTCCCCGAATTGGCCATGGATGGCGATTCCACCCAAGCCACAGAGTGTCATGAGTCAGGCCACCGCCACCACTCAGGGGGTTTTCCCGTGTCCACTCCCAGCGCGCCCGCTTCCGGTCGCAGTCTCGGACGACGGCTGATCCAGCTGTACACCGGACTCGCGCTGTACGGCGCCAGCTCCGCGCTGCTCGTGGCGGCGGGACTGGGACTGGAGCCGTGGAACGTGCTCCACCAGGGCCTCGCGGAACTGACGGGACTGAGCATCGGGGTCGTGTCGATCATCGTCGGCGCGGCCGTGCTGCTCCTGTGGGTCCCGCTGCGCCAGCGGCCCGGGCTCGGCACGGTCTCCAACGTCTTCGTGGTCGGTCTCGCCATGGACGGCACGCTCGCGCTCCTCCCGGACGCGCGCTCCCTCGCCGTGCGTGTGCCGGTCCTGCTCGCGGGGATCGTGCTGAACGGCGCGGCGACCGGCCTGTACATCTCGGCGCGCTTCGGTCCCGGCCCGCGCGACGGGCTGATGACGGGCCTGCACCGGCGCACCGGCCGGTCGATCCGGCTGATGCGGACGGCGATCGAGGTGGCGGTGGTGGTGACCGGGTTCGTCCTGGGCGGCACCATCGGCGTGGGCACCGTGCTGTACGCCGTGTCCATCGGCCCGCTGGCGCAGCTGTTCCTGCGGGTGTTCGCCGTCCCGTCGGCATCGGCGGGCGGCACGGTCGTTGCCGGCGCGACACCCGAGCGGGTCATACTGCGACCGTGAGCCTCACGACACCGCCACCGCGCCACCCCTACCTGGACCACCCCGGGCCGATCGCCTTCGCCCACCGGGGCGGGGCCGCCGACGGCCTGGAGAACACCGTGGCCCAGTTCCGGCGCGCGGTGGAGCTGGGCTACCGGTACATCGAGACGGACGTGCACGCCTCGGCGGACGGCCGGCTGGTCGCCTTCCACGACACGACCCTGGACCGGGTCACCGACGGCGCGGGCCGGATCGCCGACCTGCCGTGGGCGGAGATACAGCAGGCGCGCGTGGCCGGCCGTGAACCGGTGCCGCTGTTCGAGGAGCTGCTGGAGACCTTCCCCGAGGTGCGCTGGAACGTCGACATCAAGGCGGAGCCGGCGCTGCGGCCCCTGCTGGAGCTGATCGAGCGCACGAACGCCTGGGACCGGGTCTGCGTGGGCTCCTTCTCCGAGGCGCGCGTGCTGCGCGCCCAGCGGCTGGCCGGGCCGCGGCTGGCCACCTCGTTCGGCACCCGCGGGGTGCTGAACCTGCGGCTGCGTTCCTGGGGGCTGCCGGCCGCGGTGCGCCGGTCGGCCGTGGCCGCGCAGGTGCCCGAGGCCCAGTCGGGCGTGCCCGTGGTCGACCACCGTTTCGTCCGCGTCGCGCACGCGCTCGGGCTGCAGGTACATGTGTGGACCATCAACGAGCCGGAGCGGATGCACCGGCTCCTGGACCTGGGGGTTGATGGCATCATGACCGATCACATCGACACGTTGCGCAAGGTCATGGAGGACCGCGGCGTCTGGGTCTGACCGCCCGGCCGCCTGGGCCCGAGCCTTCGCAGGAGAAGCGGGGAAGCGAGGGCACGGGTGAGCACCGACACCGTGCGGACGGAGACGGCGGACGCGACCGCCGGCCTCAGACGCGAGCAGCGTGGCTGGTACGTCTACGACTGGGCCTGCTCGGTCTATTCGACGAGCGTCCTCACAGTGTTCCTCGGCCCGTACCTGACCTCGGTCGCCGAGCGGGCCGCGGACGGCGGCGGCTATGTGCACCCGCTGGGCGTCCCGGTCCGCGCGGGTTCCTTCTTCGCCTACTCGGTGTCCCTGTCGGTGATCGTGGCGGTCGTCCTGATGCCGCTGGTGGGCAGCGCGGCCGACCGCACGGGCCGTAAGAAGCCGCTGCTCGCCGCGGCGGCGTACACCGGCGCGGCGGCGACCACGGGGATGTTCTTCCTGGACGGCGACCGCTATCTGCTCGGCGGGGTGCTGCTCGTCGTGGCCAACGCGGCGCAGTCCGTCGCGATGATGCTCTACAACTCCTACCTGCCGCAGATCGCGCCGCCGGACCAGCGCGACGCGGTCTCCTCCCGGGGCTGGGCCTTCGGCTACGCGGCGGGCTCCCTGGTCCTCGTCGCCGATCTCGTCCTGTACTCGGCGCACGACTCCTTCGGCCTCTCCGAGACCGCCGCGGTCCGCGTCTGCCTGGCCTCGGCCGGCCTGTGGTGGGGCGCCTTCACGCTCGTGCCGCTGCGCAGGCTGCGTGACCGGCACGCGCGCGTGGAGCGCACCACGTCACCGGGGCTGCGGCAGCTCGCGGCGACGGTCCGGGACATGCGCCGGCATCCGCTGACGCTGGCGTTCCTGCTGGCGTACCTCGTCTACAACGACGGCATCCAGACGGTGATCACCCAGGCGTCCGTCTACGGCTCCGAGGAGCTGGGACTCGGGCAGTCGACGCTCATCGGGGCCGTGCTGCTGGTGCAGGTGCTGGCCGTGGCGGGGGCGCTGGCGATGGGCCGGCTGGCGCGGACGTACGGGGCGCAGCGGACGATCCTGGGCTCGCTCGTGGCGTGGACGCTCACGCTGGCGGCCGGCTGGTTCCTGCCCGCGAAGGCGCCGGTGTGGTTCTTCGTGCTGGCCGCCGGGATCGGCCTGGTCCTCGGTGGCAGTCAGGCGCTGTCCCGGTCGCTCTTCTCGCATCTGGTGCCTCCGGGCAAGGAGGCCGAGTACTTCTCGGCGTACGAGATGAGCGACCGCGGGATGAGCTGGCTGGGCCCGCTGCTGTTCGGCGTGACCTACCAGCTGACCGGAAGTTATCGGTCCGCGATCATCTCGCTGGTGGCCTTCTTCGTCATCGGCTTCGCCCTGCTCGCGCGGGTCCCGGTGCGGCGGGCGATCGGCGAGGCGGGCAACCCGGTTCCGGAAAAGATCTAGCGCCGATTTAGCACTCGGCGTGAAAGGGCGGTAGTGTACGCGTTTGGCCTGCCAGGCGTACCGTTACTGCGCGTCAAAGATGCCGAAACGCTGGGTGACATCTGCTAGCAGATGTGACAAACCGGGCGCCTGTGGGTAGAACAAGGGGCGGCTACGACGGCGACGCATGACCCGGAACGGGACTCGGAACGGGAATCTTTACCGCCGACCGGACGTTGACCGGATGACGACGACAGCGACACCTGTCCTGTGGGCGACAAGCCCGGGAGGCACGATTCATGAGTGAGCGAGCTCTTCGCGGTACGCGCCTCGTAGTGACCAGCTACGAGACGGACCGCGGTATCGACCTGGCCCCGCGCCAGGCCGTGGAGTACGCATGTGAGAAGGGGCACCGCTTCGAGATGCCCTTCTCGGTCGAGGCGGAGATTCCGCCGGAGTGGGAGTGCAAGGTCTGTGGGGCCCCGGCACTCCTGGTGGACGGCGACGGCCCTGAAGAGAAGAAGGCCAAGCCCGCGCGTACCCATTGGGACATGCTGATGGAGCGGCGCACCCGCGAGGAACTCGAAGAGGTCCTCGAGGAGCGCCTGGCGGTTCTGCGCTCGGGGGCGATGAACATCGCGGTACACCCCAGGGACAGCCGCAAGAGCGCGTAGTCCCTTGCGGGGCTAGGCCTACAGCGCACACAACGACCGCGGGCGCCGTACGTGATTGGACTCCGTCAACGGCATGGCGCCCGAACACGGCCGTGGCCGCCCGGAGTTCAA